>JAABSM010000137.1 GCA_011390365.1 Gammaproteobacteria bacterium | reverse complement strand
TGTGGAAGGGCAGCGCGGCAAAAAGGGCCTCGGCCCGCGCCTCCAACAGCTCGCCGCGATGTTCCAGGTGCAGCGGCTGAAGCGCCGCGACCGGTTCGATGGCCAGCTCCAGCTCGCCGCCGCCGGCGGGATAGAAGCCATGGCGATGCAGCTCCAGGGTCGCATTCGCGCCCATGCGCCGCAGCAGCGGGAGGAAGCTGTGTTGCAGGTAGTCCGCCGGCGGGGCCATCGGGTTGTGGGTGCCGCCGCTGAGATGAACGCGGCTGGGACCCTCCGCCAGCAGCAGCGCCGGGAGGATGGTCTGCAACACCAGGGTGCAACTGCCGGCGGTGCCGATGGCGAAGCGATAGTCGCCGCCGTGAATGCCTGTTGGGCGAAATTCAAGGCATGTCGACTTGGCCGCCGCCCCCTCCACCGTCGCCTTGCCCACCGCTGCTGCCGCCTTGACCGCCGTGAGGTGCTGACGCAGCAGCCCCGGTCGGCTGCGACGGGCGCGGATGTTGTCGATGCGCAGCGGCCGGCCGCTCAGCATGGAAAGGGTCAACGCGCTACGCAACACCTGCCCGCCCCCCTCGCCCTGGGCGCCGTCGATCTGAATGAGGTCCTTGTTGGTCATTTTGTTGCTCTTTGTGGTCGTTTGCGGGTTTGAATAGACAGGATTTACAGGATGGATGCTTTCAGTTGACAGAAGCCAATCGGATCGCCAGTTCACTGGCTCTATACAGCTTTTCATTTTCCGGGATGAGGACGCCACCTACATGACCGTTAGGCGCATCGTGTTTATTTGCAATCAAAAAATCCTGTCCATCCTGAGAAATCCTGTTAATCCTGTCCATTTCTTTCAACGAAATCGTAGAGCAACCGATCCAGCCCGCTGAAGTCGATCACCTTGCCCCGCCCTGGCGGATGCTGCTCCAGTCGCGGCAGTTCGCTGGCGATGAAGTCGTTGAGCGAGGGGATCGCCGCGCCGTATTCGGACTCGTTGGCGCCGCGCTTTATCACCAGCAGGCGGTCGATGGCGTCGCGCAGCTCCGGGTCATCGACCACCCCCGCCACCAGCTCCTCGAAACGCATCGGCACCACACCAAGGTCGCGCTCGATCCACAGGCAGGCGAGCACCGGCCTGAGTACGTAGAGGTACTTCTTCAGCCGCACCGACTCCCCTTGCAGATAGCCGCGAAAGTTGCCCTTGGCCATGTGCAGGTAGTGGTGAAAGCCGCGGTCGGGGCGATGGACCGCCCTGGCCTCCGCCTGGATGCGTGCGATGAAGTCTGGGTCGGCACGGTAGACGATGGGCGAGGAGAGCCACTCCACCAGGGTGGCGTTGCCCTTCTTCAACAGCCCCAGCGCCTTGCGCAGCTCCCAGCCGTTGATGTCCAGGAGGCCTTCGATGGGCAGCTCGATCACGTCCCGCTCCGGCGTGACCTTCAGGTACCAGTCCAGAGGATGGGTGTAGATAAAACGCACATCGTAGTCGCTATCCGGCGAGGAGAATCCCCAACCGCGGCTGCCGGTCTCGCAGGCATAGAGGATGGTGACGCCGTGCTCCCGCTCAATCTCGTCCAATTGGACGAGGATTCGTTCGCGATATTCCGGTTCTACGGGATGGATGGTATCGGTCATGATTTTAGCTCCTAGCTCCTAGCTCCTAGCTCCTAGCTCCTAGCTCCTAGCGGCTAGAAGCTAGCCGCTAGAAGCTCTTTCAGCCCTTCACGCAAACCACCTGACGCAGGGTATGCACCACCTCCACCAGGTCCCGCTGGGCGTGGATCACGGCGTCGATGTCCTTGTAGGCCATGGGGATCTCGTCGATCACCGCCTCGTCCTTGCGGCACTCCACCCCTTCGGTTGCCTTGCGCTGATCCTCCACGGAAAAACGCCGCTTGGCCTCGGTACGGGAGTATACCCGGCCCGCGCCGTGGGAGCAGGAGCAGAAGCTCTCCGGGTTGCCCTTGCCGCGCACGATGTAGGAGCGCGCGCCCATGCTGCCCGGAATGATGCCCAGTTCGCCCTCGCCGGCGCGCACCGCGCCCTTGCGGGTTACCCACACGTCCTTGCCGTAGTGGCGCTCCTGTTGCACATAGTTGTGGTGACAGTTTACCGCCATTGCGTCCGCCGTGAACGGCTTGCTGATAATCCCGCGTGCAGCCTTGATTGCCCCGGCCATCATCAGCTCCCGATTGGTGCGGGCGAACCGCTGCGCCCAGCCCACCGCCTCCACATAGTCGTCGAAGTGCTCGGTGCCTTCCGGCAGGTAGGCCAGGTCGGCGTCGGGCGGATTGATGAACCACTTGCGCATATCCTCCTTCGCCTTCTCGATGAAGAGATTGCCGATGGCGTTACCCACGCCCCGGGATCCCGAGTGCAGCATGAACCAGACACGCTCCGCCTCATCCAGGCAGACCTCGATGAAGTGGTTGCCGGTTCCCAGGGTTCCCAGATGGACCCGGTTATTGGTGCGCTTCAGCTTCGGGTACTTGGCCAGGATCCGTTCGAAGGGCTCGGCCAGCTCGCCCCAAGCGGCGTCCACATGGGCCGGCGGCGAACCCCAGGCGCCGTTGTCACGATTGCCTCGCGTACGGCTGCGACCATGGGGCACCGCCCGTTCGATCGCAACCCGCAACGGGGCCAGGCTATCCGGCAGATCCGACGCCTCCAGATCGGTGCGCACCGCCATCATACCGCAGCCGATATCCACCCCCACCGCGGCGGGGATGATCGCGCCATGGGTGGGGATCACCGAACCGATGGTCGCCCCCTTGCCCACATGCACATCCGGCATCACCGCGATCCACTGGTGGATGAAGGGCAGGCGCGAGGCGTTCAGCAACTGCGCCTTCGCCTTCTCATCCACCGGCACGCCCTGGGTCCACATCTTCACCGGACGGCCCTGATCGGCCTGGATTACGTCGTAGTTTCCTGTTTTCATGGTTTTCTCCTTCAAGAAACCTATTATCGATTTTCTCCTGGTATCCAGGCTCTGCCTGGATACCCCGTCTTGGCGGCTCTGCCGCCCGATTTGAATAAAGATGCGATCGACAAGAATCGACGAAACTTCATTTCCGGCGCGTCTACCATTCCGCCACTCCCCGAAGAGAGGCGGAACTCGAACCCGCAAGGCATCTCGCGGATGCCACCGAAACCCGATGTAGTTCCGTCCGCATTCGATCGCAAAAAAGGTGGGCGACAAGGAACGGTGAAACGTCGTGCTCTCCCAGACTGAGCTACGCCCCCGTAGATGTTGGAGGCAGCGGGATTCGAACCCGCGACCACGTCGTTTTAAGCGATGTAGTTCCACCTGCATTCGCCCAAAAACTCTTGGGTTGTGCCGCGCACCAGCCCGGCACGTAGGTCGGCCTTCAGGCCGACAGGCCGCTCTGAAGAACGACCTACAGTCCAAACCCATCGGTGAGCGCGACGGGACTCGAACCCGCAATAACCAATCACGCGGGTCATTACTCCGCGCCGTACAGGGACTAAAACGCGCGCCAGCGACGAACCTTACTCAGACCCGTGCGCCTGCATCCTCAAATTTCTCCCTGCCGATCATCGGTCTCGGTTTTACCCTTCACCGGTTCGTATACTCGTTTACCGGCGGCTCGCCATTTCGCCTTCACGCTCCCGATGGGCTCGTTTCGTAATAAGGTGGGCGACGAGGGGCGGCGAAACGTCGTGCTCTACCAGACTGAGCTACACCTCCGGGGTCGCCGGAGATGACGGGGCTCGAACCCGCGACAGCGATGTAGTTCCACCTGCATTCGCCCGAATCTAATCAATAAATCCTGTCAATCCTGAAAAATCCTGTTAATCCTGTCTATTCAGACCCTCCCAGGGGACCGGGCCCCATCGCCCGGTCCGCCTCAAGTCAGGCCGCGATGCCCTCCTGGGCCTCGATCAGCCCGACCCAGTGATCGCCATTCAGCCCTCCGCGGTGGAAGGCAGCGATCACCGAAAAGACCGCGTCACTAAAGCCGCCGATGTTGAGGATATCTCCCCGCTCCGGGGCCTGGGTGGTACCGTAGGGCTGGATATCGAGACACACCAGCCGCGCCGCCGGATTGCGCCGACGGAACCGGTCCCACTCGTGCAGCGTAGCGCTGGCGCGGTAGCGGCCCGCGTCGATCCACGACTCGTTGTCGGATACCATTACCACCAGATCGGCCCGCGCCTTGTGGCGATTCAGCCACCGCAACGGCGCGCTGCAATCGGTTCCGCCGCCACCCAGCGAGGCCAGCCGGCTGGCGTTCTCCATCGCCGTGGCATGGGGCGACAGCGCCAGCTCCACCACCCGATGCTCGAACGGCAACACTAGCGTGTCACGGTTAACGCGCATAAAGGCCGCGGCCACCAGCCCCGCCACATCCACGCAGCGGGTCGCGCTGGTGGCGCCCCGACGCCAGCCGGTGGCCGGCGAGTGCATGGAGCCCGACACGTCGGGGCAGACCACCACCCGGCCATCCAGGCGCGGCACGTTCTTCAGCGCGATCTCCATCGCCTGCTCCAACGCATCAGTGATGCGCGACGGCAGGTTGCGGGTCGACTGCCAGGCGGTCAGCAATTGGTACGGAAAGGCCCGTGCCTTGCGAATCGCCCGCTCGTCGCTCAGCTTTCTGGCGAGATGATTGACCATTCCTGGCTGCTCGAACACGCCGTGGCGCGAAAAGCTGTTCAAGTTCATGCGCGTCATCTGCCAACCGCCCCGTTGCGCCAGGGTCGCCCAGGCCCGCTCATCCAACGGCTGTGCGGTAAGCAGCTGGAAGGGCACATCCGGCAACTCGCCGCCCTCCCGCTTGTAGTGCTCGAACGCCCGCACCGCCTCAGGCAAGGCCGCCTCGTCATGGGGCTTGCCGATCAGCCAGGCGAAAAAGGCGGAACGCCATGCCTCGCGAGGCCTGGGATGGACCATCTTCACCACATCCGCCAGCGAGGGGGCGTTACCCACTGCCGCCGCCAGCAGCTTCTCTTCGGATGCGCGATTGAGCCACTGCTGCACCAGCCGCTTGGGGCGGCTGCCCAACGATTTGCGGCCGAGTACGCCGCTACGCAGGATCTGCACGAAGTTGCGCAGCATCTTGCCGTTATCGATTACCTGCTCGAAGGTCGCCGGCAGCCACTCGCCGCCGCGCACCGTCAGCACCCCGCACAGCAGCGCCGGCATATCCTTCATGCCGCCATGACGGCGCGCCCAGATCGCGGTGCGGGCGATGAACGCCGGCTCCACCTGGTTACACAGCTTCAACACCTCATCCAGCTGGGTGGCCGCGCCGGCGTAGTAGGTCCCGTTCAGGCAACCAGTCGCCGCATACTGGGCCAGCGCATGTTTCGCCGGCATGCGATAGGCCGTTCCACCCGCCTCGTTGATGGTGTTGGTGGCCGGCAACTGGTTGCGGGAACCGCCGAAAAGCATCTTGTTGGCCATCTTCGCTGCTCCTGTTCGCTGTGGGGTGAAGGTTCGTGTTCGCTTTGACGATGGAGGTATTGCGAAGGGCGTGCCAGCTCCCCATGAAAAATCATAACTCACTGTATTTTTTAACATAAATTTTCTTGAGCGAGATTTTCGATCCATTTGCCTTGCCAGGCTTTGATGGAATCACTATCCTGCAAGATCGTCGTTTATCTAAATTTATCGTTTGGAGTTCATGAAAAAGACCGTAGTACTCGGCTTCCTCGGCGCGGTGCTGGACGAGGGCAAGGGCGGACGGCGCTGGGACAAGTGGCGGCCAAGCGTGGCGCTGTGTCAGCAGGAGGATCTGCTGGTGGACCGCTTCGAGCTGCTCTACGCCCCCAAATACCAGCGCCTGATGGACTATGTCGCCAGGGACATCGCCTCGGTGTCGCCGGAGACGGAGCTGACGCCGCGCATCCTGGAGCTGGAGGACCCCTGGGACTTCGAGGAGGTCTACTCCGCGCTCCACCGATTCGCCCGCGACTACCCCTTCGAACCCGACCAGGAAGAGTATCTGATCCACATCACCACCGGCACCCATGTGGCCCAGATCTGCCTGTTTCTGCTCACCGAGGCGCGCTACCTGCCGGCGCGGCTGTTGCAGACCGCGCCGCCGCGCAAGCAGCGGGCGGGAGAACCGGGCGGTCACACCATCATCGACCTCGACCTCTCCCGCTACGACCGCATTGCCCAGCGTTTCGCCGCCGAGCGGGAGGAGACCCTGTCGCTGCTCAAGTCGGGCATTGCCACCCGCAACCCCGCCTTCAACCGCATGATCGACGATATCGAACGGGTCGCCCAACGCTCCCGCGCGCCGATCCTGCTGCTTGGCCCCACCGGCGCCGGCAAGTCCTTCCTCGCCCGTCAGCTCTACCAGCTCAAGCGCCAACGCCATCAGATCGCCGGCCCCTTCGTCGAGGTCAACTGCGCCACCCTGCACGGTGACGCCGCCATGTCGGCCCTGTTCGGCCACGCCAAGGGGGCCTATACCGGCGCCACCGGCGAGCGGGAAGGGCTGCTGCGCAAGGCGGATGGCGGGCTGCTGTTTCTCGATGAGATCGGCGAACTGGGGCTGGATGAACAGGCAATGCTGCTCAAGGCGATCGAGGAGCGGCGCTTCTACCCCATGGGGGCGGACAGCGAGGTGGCCAGCGACTTCCAGCTCATCGCCGGAACCTGCCGCGAGCTGCGCGACGACATCCGCCAGGGCCGTTTTCGCGAAGACCTCTACACCCGCATCAACCTCTGGACCTTCGCCCTGCCAGGCCTCGCCAAACGCCCAGAAGACATCGAACCCAATCTTGAATTTGAATTGGAGCGCCAGGCCGGCGAACTGGGCCGGCGGCTCAGATTCAACAAACCGGCCCGCAAACGCTATCTGGATTACGCCACCTCACCCGACGCCAACTGGCGCGGCAACTTCCGGGAACTCTCCGCCTCCGTCACCCGCATGGCCACCCTCGCCGAAGGGGGGCGCATCACCGAGGCGGATGTCGAAAAGGAGATCACGCGACTGGCGGAGCAATGGCGAAACGGCGAAGAAAAGGACGACACTCTCGCCGACCTCCTCCCCCCCGAAACCCTCGATGAAATGGACCTCTTCGACCGTATGCAACTTACCGC
>JAABSM010000136.1 GCA_011390365.1 Gammaproteobacteria bacterium | reverse complement strand
TCCGGAGCAGGCCGGAAATCGTCGGACCGGCATAGGATGTGCCGAATAAAAAGCCTTGTCGCTCGGTCGACGGCACATCCTATGCAGAACCAAAAACGGTCGGCGTACCCACGAAACGAGGCGCATCATTCGCACTCGCCGGACGGGGCTTGCAGCCCCGTCCGCACCGTTATAGATGCGGCATCTGTGTTGGAGTACTGGGCCGGTCGGGGGTTGCACTCCCGACCGGCGTGGGTAATTGTATTGAAGTCGTGTAGAACAGGATAAGGAGAAAAATCCCCATGCAAAGCATCCTCGGACTCGCGGTGTTGATCGGCATCGCCTGGTTGCTCAGCGAACGCCGCGCTGCCTTCTCATTGCGCGAGGCGCTGGTCGCGGTGGCGATCCAGTTCGGCCTGGCGCTGTTGCTGCTCAAGGCGCCGCCGTTTCAAGCCCTGTTCCTCACCCTCAATGATGCCATCCTCGCCCTGGATCGCGCCACCACCGCCGGGACCTCCTTCGTCTTCGGGTACCTGGGCGGCGCGGATGCGCCATTCCTCAAGGAGGCGGGCGGCAGCGACTTTATCCTCGCCTTTCGCGCCCTGCCCTTGATCCTGGTGATCAGCGCCCTCTCCGCGCTGCTCTTCTACTGGCGGATCCTGCCGCTACTGGTCACGGGCCTCGCCTGGCTGCTGCAACGGGCGATGGGTATCGGCGGCGCCCTGGGGCTCGCCACCGCCGCCAACATCTTCGTCGGCATGGTCGAAGCGCCGCTGCTGATCAAGCCCTGGCTGGCCAGGATGAGCCGGGGCGAACTCTTCGCCGTGATGACCTGCGGCATGGCCACCATCGCCGGCACCGTGATGGTGCTCTACGCCAGTATCCTTGGCGGGGTGATTCCCGACGCCATGGGGCATATTCTGACCGCCTCCCTCATCAGCGCCCCGGCGGCGCTGCTGATCGCGCGCATCATGGTGCCCGAGCAGGGCGAACAGACCCAAGGGGATCTGATCGCGCCGCAACCCGCGGCCAGCGCCATCGACGCCGTGACCCGGGGCGCCGCCGACGGGCTCAAGCTGTTTCTCAACATCCTCGCCCTGCTACTCGTTTTTGTCGCGCTGGTCCACCTCGCCAATCAACTGCTCGGCCTGCTCCCCGCGCTGGGCGGCGAGGCCCTTACCCTGCAACGCATCCTCGGCTGGCTCATGGCCCCGGTCGCCTGGCTGATCGGCATCCCCTGGGCCGAGGCCAGCGTCGCCGGCTCGCTGCTCGGCATCAAGACCGTGCTCAACGAACTCCTCGCCTACCTTCACATGGCCGGGCTCGAACAGCACCAGCTCAGCGAACGCAGCCGCCTGATCATGACCTACGCCCTGTGCGGCTTCGCCAACCCCGGCAGCCTCGGCATCATGATCGGCGGCCTCGCCGCCATGGTCCCGGAACGCCGCGACGAGATCGTCGCCCTCGGCCCGCGCACCATCCTCTCCGGCACCCTCGCCAGCTGTATGACGGGCGGGGTAGTGGCGGTGGTGGTCTGAGCGGACTCAGCGCCCCCAGCATACATCGGGTTGCTTTGTGCCATCGTGTGTAATGGTCATCGAGGCGCAGGCCGTGTCGCCCTCCGCCAGACCACCGCTGACCGGGGTGGCGGTGGCGGTAAAGCTGGTAGCGGATACGTTGGTAAAAGTGATGTTGTACATCTCCTCGGCGGAGAGGCCGCTGCCGCCCAGGGTATAGGTCGGTGGTGTGCAGTCATTGGAAGTGCCCGCGTAGCCAGTGGCATACTGGCGGCAAGTGGCGCGAAAACGCTCCTGATCCATGCGCGCCTGGATCAATGCGCTTTGGGCATCCGCGCGGCGGGCGTTGTCCACATAGTCCTGATACGCGGGGATCGCGAAGGCGGCGATGATGCCGATAATCGCCACCACGATCATGACTTCGATCAGGGAAAAGCCTTGTTGTTGATTGGTTGACATCAGGGGGTCCTCGTTTTGCGGGGTCATGGAGTTCATACCGTTCGATGCCGTATTATGGGTTCAGAGGGCGGATTCGGGCAAACTTCGTCTGAGGGCGAGCGACAAACGGTAGCGAGCGGGGGATGGCCGGTGTGGTCAATCTAAGTCGCGCCGTTATAATTGTCACTGTAGAAAACGAAAGGTGAGAGCGGCATGAACAGAATAAAGGGTTTTACGCTGATCGAACTGATGATTACCATTATGATCATCGGTATCATCGCCGCCATGGCGTTTCCCTCGTTCACCGAGATCGCGGAGAACCGCCGCATCAAGGGCGCGGCGGATGAGTTGTACGCGGTGATGATGAATGCCCGGTCACTCGCCCTGAAGAAATCTACGGACATCCGTGTCAACTTCTCCGGGGATGGCAGTGCCGCATGGGCCTGGGGCATCACCGATAAGACCGATGGGAATGGCGACATGATCGACTGCGATCCGACAAAGGCTGTCGCCAACTCCGGAGATGACTCTTGCACCATCGACTATGACAACGACCCTGCGACCGACGATCCGGTCCTCAAACGGAGCGACAGCAGCGAGTATCCTGGTGTCTCCCTGAATCTCACCTTCCCCGATGACAGGGTTACATTTGACGGCGTTCGCGGGATCGTCGCCGGTGCAATGGGTACCGCGACGGTGTCGGATGGCGCCCGGCAGATCAGCGTCGTGGTCTCGATGTTGGGGCGCGCGAGGCTCTGTGAGCCGAATGGAAGCACGCTTGGGTACTACGATGAATGTTAACGCCACGGATGTCCGCGATGAGACCGGCTTCAGACCCGGATGGGGAGGCAAGATGAACGAACAGTTTACCCACAACCCATCGAATGACGGTGAAAGACGCTTGAGCCCATCGACTGGCCGCATCATTCATGGCGGTAAGAGGGGACCTCAGAAGGGCTTCTCCCTCATCGAATTGATGATCGCCATGGCCGTTGGTCTGCTGATCATCGCCGGCGTCTCCAACATGTTTGGCGGCGTGCTGCGCGGCGATGCCGACATGCTCGCCTCGATGCGCCTCAACTCCGACCTCTCTTCCGCCATGACCCTCATGACCTCCGAGATTCGGCGCGCCGGCTTCTGTGTGTCCAGAGGTGGCGATGATTGCTGGGAGCAAGACGGTAGCGACGCAAACTCGATGATCAATCTGGTGGACACGGACAGCGACGGGAGAGCTGACTGTATTCTCTACTCCTACGACCGGGATGATAATGGGACCATCGAGGGGACGGAACGAGGCGGTTTCGATCTGGCTGGGGGAACCCTGCGGATGCGCCGCTCCTGCAACGCCGACCCGGATAACGCGACGCAGGTACAGGCATGCAGCACGGTGTGCGATAACGATCTCGACACTTGGGAGGCGATGCTCGACCCCAATGACTTTACCGTTGATACCTTGACCATGACCACCGATGGCTCCCGCTGCATACACAATGGCACCCAAAGCTACTGGTACATCGAGGATGGTTCGCAATCCATCAAATTCCCCTGCCGGCAATGGATCGCGGACCCCACGGATGCGGCGGTTAATGGTGATGGTGATTCCCTGGCGATCTACTACTTATCGGATCTGGACGACCCGCCCGCGGGTTATCAAGCCAAGGAAGCCAGCTTCAATAAGAATTTGACGGGTACCGACGGCAGTACCGCCAATCTGTCCAGTGGCATGTGGACCAGTCCGACCACCGACTCGGATGGAAACCCCATCGCCCTGAATGACAGACTGCGCGACGAAAAGGAGTACAACGGAACCCTTGAGGCGCGCCGGATCAACATCCGCATCACCGCCACCATGAACATCAGCGACGGCTCAGCCATGACCAAAACCCTGGAGTCGAGCGTGAAGGTGCGTAATGAGCAAGTGAATACGGAGTGCCCTAGCGGCACCTGCCCGTGATCGGGAAACCCGATTATCAGACTGAGCTAGCAGAGTAGAAAACCATGAAGCAACTACAGCGATTAAAGGGCAGAAACTCCCAACGGGGGATGGCGACCCTGTTCGTCTCCCTGATGCTGCTGTTCCTGATCACCCTGGTCACCCTCTACGCCGCCAATACCCTGGTGGTGGAGCAGCAGATCTCCGCTAACCAGTACCGCGGCGACCAGGCTCTCGCCGCCGCCGACGCGGGGCTGGAGTGGGGCATCGCCACTTACAATAGCGGCTTGGATTGCACCGACATAGCCCCCTGCACCAATATCTTTGCCACCGCTACCAATGCCCCACGGGTCGAGGTCAGGTTTTGTCGTGCGGATGAGGTCGAGAACTTTCGCGACGTTGGCGATACCTGCACCGAGGCCCCTGCCAGTGGCGACTTTGGCATAGTCTCCATCGGTTTCAGCGACGATAACGCATCGGTAAGAATCGTCAAGCAGCGGATGGAAACCGAGGACGGTTTCGGCGCAGGCCCCAAGACCCCGATGACCGCGCTCGCTCAAGTGGATACCACTGGTAACTTCAACGTGTGGAACCGCTATTTCAATGTCACTATCTGGACCGGCGACAGCCTTAACAACATGGCCTCGGGCGCGTCAACCTTTATTCGCAACCCTGATCTGAGGGTCGAAGACCTGACCTACGAAGAGCTTACCGCTCCAGATAAGAATAACTTTGATGTAGTTGAAATTGATAAGGTGGAATATGTCACTACTGTTAAGTCTTCCTACAATAGTGGAAGTTTGGTGGCCATCCAGTCGGACATCATCTCTGGGGACCCGAACCTCACCGCCATCCAGACGGACCCCTCCAGGATGTTCAGAAGCTACTTCAAGGCCGGTTACGACACCATCAAGGCCATGGCCATAAAGGCGGACCACTATTACACCAGCGCGGCGGACCTGAACGCCGATATCGCTAGTGGCGATTATGCCGGTGGTCTGGCATGGCTGGAGGGGGACATCGATATTGGCATAGGCAGGCTTGCGGCCCCGGCATTCCTGATTATTGATGGTAACGTGACAGGATTGGGCGGTGATTTCTGGGGATTTGCTTATGCCATCAAGAATACAGCGGGGACCAAAGGTAACATTTCGGCCAACGGCAATGGTACCGTCTACGGCGCGGTTATCGCGGAGGGGACTCTGGATTTCGGCGGAACGCCGAACTTTGTCTATGATCCCACTGCCTTTGATGCCTCGGGCATGACATTGACCCAAACCCGCACGCTGGGCACTTGGAAGGACTGGTAATACATGAAAACACGGAATTGGACGCCGCCGAATAGCGGAGGAGATGCAACAATGAAGACGAGAAATCTCAAACAGGAGCGGGGCATAGCGTTGATCGACGTGCTGATCGCCCTGGTGGTGGTGGCTATCGGCATACTCGCCATCTTCAATCTGCAAAGCCAGTTGTTCACCAGCACAGGCGATGCCAAGGCGCGAGCCGAAGCCGTCGAGCTGGCGCGTACCCGCATCGAGGCCTTTCGTAATCATGTGAACCTGGATAATGCCCAGGACCCCGAGCATTTCCTCGCCAACCTGGTCGGTGGGGGCGATAATGTTACCGGTATCAACGCCGACTACCAACGTAGCTGGACGGTGGCCAACATCAATGGCGATGTTGAGGCCAAGGAGATAACCGTAGAGGTCAGTTGGATCGATCCCCAGGGCGACCCCCAAACGGTCGCACTCAACACCGTCGTCACATTCGGTGATCTCGACGCGGTCCTGCAAAAAGAGGTGATGGCCGACGATACCCAAGGCATGGAGCCGAGTCTGGCGGTGACGGGGAGCGAGGAGGCCGACCCAGACTCCGATTTCGACCCGGATACATTCGATCCCACCGACCCGAAAAACGACCTGGGTGTGGAGTCATTCGGCGACGACCTGTGGGTGCGAAACAACAATCAGGGCTACGCGGAGCTGATCGGCGATCCCGATGGGGATGGGGTCTACGAGGTGGTGTTGACCTCCTACGGCGGCAAGGTCAACAAGATCACCGGCGCCCTTCAACACGTCGATGACCAAGCCCAGGTGTGGGATTCTGCCAACGAGGGCTACTGCGAGTATTCAAAAAGTAAACCGGAATGCGGTATTCGGGTGCTGGCAGGCCCGCCCTCCTATTGCGTCTACCCGGATCTCCAGACCTCGCTCAAGGATGACAATGTCACCGAGGTCTACGGCCTCTTTCCTGATCAATACTGTGAGAAAGGTCGGGATGACTGCGCCATCTATAGCTGCTTTGTCCCGGGTGACTGTCTGCGAACCGCGCCGGGCGTCAATGGCTGCCCGGACCAGGCCACCCTGGACGAGCTGCGCAACACCTTGAAGAATCAATTTGGGATTGAACACATTAACGGCGGTTGGTATGGCAATCTCGGGTTGATGCTGGTCGACGGCGAAACCATCGCCGACGGAAAGACGGAAGATACTGGGGTCTGCGTGCGGAGTGATGTCGCCGCCGGGGATATCACCCCCTTCCGCTTCTACGTCGGCGACCGGGTTACGAACTTCACGGAGGTGACAGGGGTGTCACCCCTTTGTGACATGGAGAACGATACCAATATCGAGGTGTGTACCGACAACAAGGACGGTACCCAGCATCGTTGTTTTGACCTCAAGGCGAACGACCGTGTATTTAAGGGCACCTACCTGTGCAAAAATAACAAGGCCTACAATGTTGCTTCTTATGAGGGAATCAACGAGCCCTATATGTGCAATAATTTCGTAATGCTCGATGGCGGTGGTGAGACTTGTGAAACATACACCCTAGACTTGAATCGGCACCTCAGCGGCGAGGACGTTGTCCGCACCTTCATGGGAACAACCGATGTCGCGGTTAATACGGTTCTGCCGATGAATGATAATTATTGTTACAAGACCCAGATTTTTGGCAGCCTGGACGTGGATATCAGCACCGCAACCGGTTGCGATCCGGTATCTTCCATTGGCGGCGTGGCCGTCACCCTTGACGGTGAAGATTGCGCGGTTTCGATAAACGTCACCCCGACGGGGGATGATGGGCACTTTTTCGGCTACAGCTGTGAAAAGTACGGGTTATTCGAGGATCAGCTGGTTGTGGAGGTGTTGATGGGGGAGGGTAGCATCACGAGCTACGACGCCCCGGGTGACGAGGATACCAATATCTACGTGCCAACCAGCCCTATCCAGACCACCCCGCCGGGGAAGAAGATCAATCTATG
>JAABSM010000135.1 GCA_011390365.1 Gammaproteobacteria bacterium | reverse complement strand
CCCTCGCCGGCTGGCTCGATGAGCTGGGGCGCCACATCGAACAGGGCAGCGCACGCGCCGAGATCCGCATCGCCAGCCTCCGGCGGCTGGCCCGCCAGGCGGGCGAGCTCGCCGAGGTGGAGTACGATTTCCTCTACGACAAGGCGGCGCGGCTGCTGTGCATCGGCTACAACCTGGAGGAGATGCGGCGGGACGCCGGTTACTATGATCTGCTCGCCTCCGAGGCGCGCCTGAGCGTGTTCGTCGCCATCGCCCAGGGCCGCATCCCCCAGGAGAGCTGGTTCGCCCTCGGGCGGCTGCTCACCCGCGGCGGCGGCGGGCCGGTGCTGCTCTCCTGGAGCGGCTCCATGTTCGAGTACCTGATGCCGCAACTGGTGATGCCGGGTTACGCCAACACCCTGCTCGATCAGACCGCCCGCGCCGCGGTGGCGCGGCAGATCGAATACGGCCAGAGCCTCGGCCTGCCCTGGGGCATGTCCGAGTCGGGCTACAACCTGGTGGACGCCCAGCTCAACTACCAGTATCGCGCCTTCGGCGTGCCCGGGCTGGGGCTCAAGCGCGGCCTCGCCGAGGATCGGGTGGTCGCCCCCTACGCCACGGCGCTGGCGCTGATGGCGGCCCCCAAGGCGGCGGTCGCCAACCTGCGCCGGCTCGTGGCCGTCGGGGCGCAGGGGCGCTACGGCCTGCACGAGGCCATCGACTACACCCCGTCGCGGCAGCGGCGCGGCGAATCCCACGCCGTGATCCGCTCCTACATGGCCCACCACCAGGGGATGAGCCTGCTCGCGCTGGACAGCCTGCTGCAAGAGCGACCGATGCAGCGCCGCTTCGCCGCCGACCCGCTGTTCCAGGCCACCCTGCTGCTGCTGCAGGAACGCATCCCCCGCGCCTCGGCCTACTATGCGCGGGCCGAGGAGATCAGCGGCATCCAGGCCGAGGCGAGCGCCCCGGAGATGCCGATCCGCGTCATCGACAACCCCAACACCCCCGCCCCCGAGGTGCAGTTGCTCTCCAACGGGCGCTATCACGTCATGCTCACCAACGCCGGCGGCGGCTACAGCCGCTGGGGGGATCTCGCGGTGACCCGCTGGCGCGAGGACGCCACCCGCGACCCCTGGGGGGCCTTTTGCTACCTGCGGGAGATCTCCAGCGAGGGCGAGGCGGGTCCGCCCTGGTCCGCCGCCTACCAGCCGACCACCGGGCGCTCCGATCACTACCAGGCGATCTTCGCCGAGGGGCGGGCGGAGTTTCGCCGCCGCGACGGCGCCTTCGACACCCACACCGACATCGTCGTCTCGCCGGAGGATGACATCGAGCTGCGCCGGCTGCACATCAGCAACCACGGCAAGACGCCGCGCATCGTCGAGGTGACCAGCTACGCCGAGGTGGTGCTGGCCCCCGCCGCCGCCGACGCCTCCCACCCGGCCTTCAGCAACCTCTTCGTGCAGACCGAGATCGTCGCGCCGCGACGGGCGATCCTCGCCACCCGCCGTCCGCGCTCCCACGACGAGCACCCGCCCTGGATGTTCCATCTGCTGGCGGTGCATGACGCGGACGGCGGCGAGCCCTCCTACGAGACCGACCGCGCGCGCTTCATCGGCCGCGGCCGCGACGCCGCCGCACCGCTGGCCCTGGAGCGCGAGCGGCTCTCCGGCGGCGAAGGCCCGGTGCTCGATCCGGTGATGGCGATCCGCGCCCGCATCGCCCTCGATCCCGGCCAATCCGCCTGCGTGGATTTGGTCTACGGCATCGGCGAGGACCGAGACGCCGCCCTGGCGCTGGCCGCCAAGTACCAGGACCGCCGCCTGGCCGACCGCGTCTTCGAGCTGGCCTGGACCCACGCCCAGGTGGTGCTGCGCCAGATCAACGCCAGCGATGCCGACGCCCAGCTCTACGCCCGCCTGGCCAACGGCATCCTCTACGCCAACGCCACCCTGCGCGACGCCGCCGGCGCGCCGGCGAAAAACCGCCGCGGCCAATCCGGGCTGTGGAGCTACGCCATCTCCGGCGACCTGCCCATCGTGCTGCTGCGCATCGCCGACCTGAGGCACGTCGAACTGGTGCGCCAGCTGATCCAGGCCCACGCCTACTGGCGGCTCAAGGGGCTGGCGGTGGATCTGGTGATCTGGAACGAGGATCGCGCCGGCTATCGCCAGGCGCTGCACGAGCTGATCCAGGGCCTGGCGACGGTCGGCGAGGGCCAGACGATGGAGCGCCCGGGGGGGATCTTCGTGCGCTCCATCGAGCAGATCGCCGAGGAGGATCGCAGCCTGTTCCTGAGCGTCGCCCGAATCATCCTCAGCGACCGCCGCGGCACCCTGGCGGAGCAGCTCGATCGGCTCGCCCTGCCCGAGTCGCGCGCGCCGCGCCTGCTCCCCGCGCGTGCGTCGCGGGAGCCGCGGGAAGCCCCCTTCAGCCCGCCCCGCCGCGAGCTGATCCTCGACAACGGCCTGGGCGGCTTCACCCCGGACGGGCGCGAGTACGTCATCACCACCCACCCCGGTGCGAGCGAGCCGCGGCGCACCCCGGCGCCCTGGTGCAACGTGCTGGCCAATCCCGGGTTCGGCAGCGTCATCTCCGAGAGCGGCCAGGCCTATACCTGGGGCGAGAACGCCCACCAGCTGCGCCTCACCCCCTGGCACAACGACCCGATCAGCGACGAGGCCGGCGAGGCCCTGTATCTGCGCGACGAGGAGAGCGGTCGGTTCTGGTCGCCGACGCCGCTGCCTCACCCCGGCGCGCCTGCCCTGAGCGGCGTCGAAGGGACCCCCTACGTCAGCCGTCACGGCTTCGGCTACAGCGTGTTCGAGCACGCCGAGGCGGGCATCCACTCCGAGCTGTGGGTCTACGTGGCGATGGACGCGGCGGTCAAGTTCTCGGTACTCAAGGTACGCAACCGCTCCGGACGCAGCCGCCGGCTGTCGGCCACCGGCTACGTCGAATGGGTGCTCGGGGACCTGCGGCCCAAGACCGCCCCCCACATCACCACCGAGGCCGACCCCTACAGCGGCGCGCTGTTCGCCCGCAACCCCTACAACACCGAGTTCCCCGAGCGGGTCGCCTTTTTCGACGTGGACGACGCCAACCGCAGCGCCACCTGCGACCGCACCGAATTCATCGGCCGCAACGGCAGCCTGGCGCGACCGGCGGCGCTGGGGCGCACCCGCCTCTCCGGCAAACAGGGCAGTTGCCTCGACCCCTGCGCCGCGCTCCAGGTCGGCTTCGCCCTGGCCGACGGCGAGGAGCGGGAGATCACCTTCCGCCTCGGCCTCGGCGGCGTGCCCGGGGGCGAGGACGCCAACCGGCTGGTGCACCGTTTTCGCGGCGCCGACGCCGCGCGGCGCGCCCTGGAGGGGGTCTGGCACTACTGGAACCACAGCCTCGGCACGGTCCAGGTGGAGACCCCGGACGCATCCCTCAACGTCCTCGCCAACGGCTGGCTGCAATACCAAACCCAGGCCTGCCGCCTGTGGGCGCGCAGCGGTTACTATCAGTCCGGCGGGGCCTTCGGCTTCCGCGACCAGTTGCAAGACGCGATGGCCCTGGTCCATGCCGAACCCGGCCTGCTGCGGGCGCAACTGCTGCTCTGCGCCGGCCGCCAGTTCCGCGAGGGCGACGTGCAGCACTGGTGGCACCCGCCGCTGGGTCGCGGCGTGCGCACCCACTGCTCCGATGACCTGCTGTGGCTGCCGCTGGCCACCTGTCGCTATGTCCTCGCCACCGGCGAAACCGGGGTGCTGGAAGAGCCGGTGGCGTTTCTCGAAGGGCGTCCCCTCGACCCCGCCGAAGACTCCGACTACGACCTGCCGGGCCGCGCCGATGAGGCGGCGGACCTCTACCAGCACTGCGTGCGGGCGATCCGCGCCGGCCTGCGGCTCGGTCGCCATGGCCTGCCGCTGATCGGCTCCGGCGACTGGAACGACGGCATGAACCGGGTCGGCATCCAGGGCCAGGGCGAGAGCGTGTGGCTGGGCTTCTTCCTGCATCAGGTGCTGGGCCAGTTCGGCGAACTCGCCCGCCGCCGCGACGAGCCCGCCTTCGCCGCGTTCTGCGCCCGAGAGGCGGCGAATCTCGCCGACAACCTCGAACAACACGCCTGGGACGGGGCCTGGTACCGACGCGCCTGGTTCGACGACGGCACGCCGCTGGGCTCGGCGGACAATGCGGAGTGCCGCATCGACTCCATCGCCCAAAGCTGGGCCGTGCTCTCCGGGGCGGGGAGCGGCGAGCGCCGCCGCCAGGCGATGGCGTCCCTGGACGAACACCTGGTGCGTCGCGACGCCGCCCTGATCCAGCTCCTCGACCCGCCCTTCGACCGCACCGAGCGCGACCCCGGCTACATCAAGGGCTACCTCCCCGGGGTGCGCGAAAACGGCGGCCAATACACCCACGCCGCCATCTGGGCGGCGATGGCCTTCGCCAAACAGGGCGACAGCCGCCGCGCCTGGGAGTTGACCACCCTGATCAACCCCGTCAACCACGCCAACTCCGCCGAGGCCATCGCCACCTACAAGGTCGAGCCCTATGTGATGGCCGCCGACGTCTACGCCGTCGCCCCCCACACCGGCCGCGGCGGCTGGAGCTGGTACACCGGCTCCGCCGGCTGGATGTACCGCCTGATCCTCGAATCGCTGTTGGGACTAAGACTCGAAGTGGATCGGCTGCACATCGAACCCTGCCTGCCCGCGCACTGGAGCGGCTTCACGGTGCATTACCGCTTTCGGGAGACGGTGTATCACATTGCCGTCACGCAGACGCACGATGGCACGGGCGGGGTGACGGTGGATGGTGTGGCGCAGGAGGGAGAGGGAATCGCGCTGGTGGACGACCAGCGAGAGCATGAGGTGGGGGTGATCGTGCGGGCGAAATGAATCACCCCCTGGAGTGGCAGTCCTTGAAGGGCTGCCACTCCTTATTTCTCGTTATTTTCTCGTTCCCAGGCGCCGCCTGGGAATGCCGTCTTGACCGCGTCGCGGTCCGAATCGGGATGCGGCGCATCCAACAGGAGACATGACCATGCCATCAAACCCAAGTAACGGCCCCGGAGGCGACCTCCGAAGCGGCCGGACGCCGCCGGACATCGAGGATGCAATCCGCCAGGGGCGGGACAACCTGCGCCGGTGGCTGCCGGGCGGCGGCCTGAGCGGTCTGGTCGGCCTGACGCTTCTCGCGCTGGCCGCGTTGGGCGCCTGGACCGCCTATTACACCGTGCCCAGCGACTCGGTGGCGGTGATCCAGCGCTTCGGCGCCTACCTCGAAGATGTGCCGGCCGGACTGCACTTCAAGCTGCCCCTGGGCATCGATACGGCGACCATCGTGCCGGTCAAGCGCCAGTTGAAGCAGGAGTTCGGCTTCGCTACGGCCGGCGCCAGCGATCCCTATCAGACCCCGCGTGAGGCGCACCTGGAGACGGAGATGGTGACCGGCGACCTCAACGCCGCCCTGGTGGAGTGGGTGGTGCAGTATCGCATCGCCGACCCGGCCAAGTATCTGTTCGAGGTGCGCGAGCCCCGCGAGACCCTGCGCTACGTCTCCGAGTCGGTGATGCGCGAGGTGGTCGGTGATCGCACCGTGGACGAGGTGATCACCATCGGCCGCCAGGAGATCGAGACCGAGGCCCTGAGCAAGATGCAGGAGCTGGCCACCAAATACGCCATGGGGATCAGCATCGACCAGGTGCAGTTGAAGAACATCAACCCGCCCGCGCCGGTGCAGGCCTCCTTCAACGAGGTCAACCAGGCGCAGCAGGAGAAGGAGAAGCTGATCAACGAGGCGCGACGGGACTATAACAAGGTGATCCCGCTGGCCGAGGGCGAAAAGGACCAGCGCATCCGCGAGGCCGACGGCTACCGCCTCAAGCGCATCAATGAGGCGGAGGGAAACGCCGCCCGCTTCAACGCCCTCCTCACCGAATACGCCAAGGCCCCGGAGGTCACGCGCCGGCGCATCTATATCGAGACCCTGCAAAAGGTGATGCCGGACGTGCGCTCGAAGATCGTCGTCGACGAATCGGCGCGCGCCATCCTTCCCTTCCTTAATCTGAACAGCGCCCAACAGGGGATCAAACCATGAGCCGTTTCAACTCCATGGCCATCGTCGCCACCCTCGCACTCGGGGCCTTTCTCCTTAGCGGATCCCTCTACACCGTAAACGAAGTGGAGCAGGTGATTATCACCCAGTTCGGCAAGCCGGTGGGCGAGCCGATTACCACCGCCGGACTCAAGTTCAAGGCCCCCTTCATTCACGAGGTCAACCCCATCGACAAGCGGGTCCTGGAGTGGGACGGCAACCCTTCGGACATGCCGACCAAGGATAAGCTCTATATCTCGGTGGACCTCTTCGCCCGCTGGAGCATCACCGACCCGCTTCAGTATTTTCTGCGTCTGCGCGACGAGCGCAGCGCCCAGTCGCGCCTCGACGACATCCTGGGCAGCGAGACCCGCAACGCGGTGGCCAAGCACGAGCTGATCGAGATCATCCGCACCACCAAGGACCGCGTGCCCCTGCGCGACGCCATGCTCGCCGGCTCCGAACAGGAGGCGGGCGTGGGCGCGCTGGTGCCGATCCACAAGGGACGCCAGTTGGTCGAACACGAGATCTTCACCGCCGCCGCCGAGAAGGTGCGGATCTTCGGCATCGAGCTGCTCGACATCCGCTTCAAGCGCATCAACTACAACGAAAGCGTGCGCCCGAAGATCTACGACCGCATGATCAGCGAACGCCGACAGATCGCCGAACGCTTCCTCTCCGAGGGCAACGGCGAGGCGGCGCGCATCCGCGGCAATCGGGTGCGCGACCTCGACAAGATCCAGTCCGAGGCCTACCGTCAGGTGGAGGAGATCCGCGGCGCCGCCGACGCCAAGGCCACCGAGATCTACGCCAGCGCCTACAACCAAAGCCCGCGGGCGGTCGAATTCTACGAATTCACCCGCACCATGCAGGCCTACGAGACCATGATCGCCGCCAATACCACCCTCATCCTCTCCACCGACAGCGACCTGTTCAAGTTTCTCAAGGGCATGCAACCGGGCGGGGTGGAGGACCCGAGCGCGCCTTTCGGCGCACGGTGATCGCGTTGCTCGGGTGATACCGATCCCGCGGCGTAACCGGCCCCCCGAGCGAAGAGTGCCGAACGAAACTCCGGACTCCAGCGCTTGCATGGGTTACACCGCTCACGCGCCGTGATCCCAGCACGGGATCCAAGCGCCGCGGGAAGTACTCCCACCCCTAACTTGTGCTAGGCTATACCATAGCCCATCCGCCTGCTGCACTACCTGGCCTGCTTCTACGACCACCTGATCAAGACCCGGGTCACCACCGTCGCCAAGGGCCTGCCGCCGGTGCT
>JAABSM010000134.1 GCA_011390365.1 Gammaproteobacteria bacterium | reverse complement strand
CACGATTTCCCCCTGTTCATTACGGTGCGTACACCACCACACGCCCGGATATTGGGTTTCCCTGACCTCGACTCTTACATCTGCCTCGACCACGGAGGTCACTTCCCCCGCGGACAAGGCATCCTTTAAATATTGATAGGTTGATGGCCGCATCCGAGGCTGGGCCCGCAAATCGATGGTACTTGTCTTTTCGGTATCCAGGAGTTGCGCGATTGACGCCATAATCTCGTTCAGAATCGTTTTGGCAATGGCGAGATTCGTATCTTGCCAATTATTCGACTCAACATGAACCGAAATATCGCTTAAACGGGTCATGACCTTTTGGCTCCATACCATTGTGATAATACATCGCTAATTGCCTCACCCGCGGCAACCACACCGGGGGCCAACGCGGGAGAGAGCTCGGTTTCCCAGGCAATGATTGCGGGCTGAATTCCCACTAGCGCCCTTAATCGGGGCATTTGTTCCGTCAATGTCATCATCTGCACAAGATCGGCGAAACCCACTTCATGCACGCTTGATGTTTGATTCTCGCTGAGGAATTCTTCCATCGTTTCGTTCAGAAAAACCCGGACGTCGCCAGCTTGTTCCCTGATGTTGGCGGCATCCACCACGATCAGTGCATCCACCCCAGCGAGACGATCAATTAGCAGATATCCCAGGGTTCCTCCATCCAGGATTTCAATTTGCGCCCCGGTGAATGCGAAGGCGTTGGGCTTGGCCAGCAGCCCGCGTACCACATGAATACCTACGCCATCATCGCCCATCAGTGGATTGCCGATGCCCAATATCACGCATCGATGGGCAGGATCTAACGAACCATTATCGTTCACCGGCAGGACTGCATCATTCATTTCAATAGGCTCCGTTAAAGCTTATTTTATTGAAAATTGAAATCAGCCTTGGCTTCCTCAACTTCAGCTTCCTCAACTTTGCAAATAAACCATACTCCAAAAATATCAAACAATACGGAATCTTGCGAAACTGACTCAATTTTTTTCGGTTCTTGGCACTTTTCGTATGGGGGGTAAGTGCCCGAGCTGAGTGACTCTCGACTTCAGACCCAGGACCAGGAAACTCAACCGCCTGAGGAGAAGCGTGCAAAACCGACCACTAACAATACAGTCTCCCGTTGAGGGGTTAAGCGGCGACACGCGGCGGATGCGTGACATTCAAGCGGCGATCGTAACCAAGCCTTCTCTATCGTCGTGGGAACCACACTAGTCGAAGTTTCTTAACTCAAGCTGAATTCTTCTCATGCCGAGACGCCGAGTGACTCAAAACGTGACGGATGCACGTCACGGCAAGCGATTGGTGTCAGCCTGATTCCCTGAGCGTCGGCATCCGTTCGCGTCGCTGCCATCGCGCATCGCGTCTCCCGCGACATGCGGGGCCGGGTCGCTCGGGAGATAGCGGGGCCGGGAAACCTCGGGGTGGGTAAGCGTCCCCACACACCAAGCCTTTGAGATTCGTCCCGCTCCCGCGTATCCTAGTGCAGCTGTGCCAAAGTGATGAAAACTTCAAGGTCGAGCCTGTTGGCGGGCTGTGCCAGACAGGTTTTTCCGATATTTGCGCGGCTGTACTAGTCGGGTTACACACCGTTTATGCGGCTCGGGGGAGCGGGAATGAGCACCATCGACGACACCATACGCGAACAGGGAACCACGGCGATGCGACGCCTTTTTCCCCGTATCGAGGCGAAATTCAGGGACCAGGTGGCGCCCGCCGAATGGCAGGCCTACATGGGCCGCCTGCGCCGCCATTTTCCGCGCCTCTATCACCAGCTGTACGTCCTCTACGGCCACCACCACGACTTCTACTTCCACCTTGAAAGCATCCTCTGCACCGCCACCGACATGTGGCTGCATCGCTCCGATGAACTCAAGGCGCTGGACGCCATGCGTGAGGCGGATCCCCGCTGGTACGAATCGAACCGTATGGTGGGGGCGATGTGCTATGTGGATCTGTTCGCCGGCGACCTGGAGCGGCTGCGCGGGAATATCCCCTACCTCACCGAGCTGGGTATTACCTACCTGCACCTGATGCCGGTCTTCAAGAGCCCGGTGGGGGACAACGACGGCGGCTATGCGGTCAGCGACTATCGCGAGGTAGATCCCAAACTTGGCGCCATGCAGGATCTGGCGGACCTCGCCACCGAACTGCGCCACCACGGCATCTCGCTGGTACTGGACTTCGTCTTCAACCACACCTCCGACGAGCACCCCTGGGCCCAGCGCGCCCTCTCCGGCGACAAGGAGTACCAGGCGCTCTATCGCATGTTCCCGGATCGCAAGATGCCGGACGCCTACGAGAGCACCATCCCCGAGGTCTTCGGCGACGACCACCCCGGCGCCTTCACCTACCGCACCCGACTCAAGAAGTGGATCTGGACCACCTTCCACACCTATCAGTGGGATCTGAATTACGAAAACCCCGCGGTCTTCACCCACATGATCGACGAAATGCTGTTCCTCGCCAATCAGGGGGTGGAATTGCTGCGCCTCGATGCGGTGGCCTTTATCTGGAAACGCCTGGGCACCAGCTCCCAGAACCTGCCCGAGGCGCACTGGATCATCCAGGCCTTCAACGCCGTCGCCAGCATCGCCGCCCCGGCGATGGTGTTCAAGTCCGAGGCGATCGTCCACCCCGACGAGGTGCGCAAGTACATCGATCTGGAGGAGTGCCAGCTCTCCTACAACCCGCAACTGATGGCACTGCTATGGGAGACCCTCGCCACCCGCGATACCCGGGTGCTACTGGCGGCGATGCGGGATGGCTACGCGATCCCGGAAGGATGCGCCTGGGTCAATTATGTGCGCTGTCATGATGATATCGGCTGGGCCTTCTCCGACGAAGACGTGCGGGAGATCGGTTTTGATCCCGACGAGCATCGCCGTTTTCTTACCCGCTTCTTCACTGGCCGCTTCGAAGGCGCCTTCGCCCGCGGCGAGCCCTTCCAGGAGGACCCCAAGACTGGTCAGGGTCGGGTCTCGGGGATGTGCGCCTCCCTCACCGGCGTGGAAAAGGCGCTGGAAGAGAACGACGAAGAGGAGCTGGAGCTGGCGATTCGCCGCATCCTGCTGCTGCACGGCGTGATCATCACCATGGGCGGCATCCCGCTGCTCTATCTCGGCGACGAGATCGCCATGCTCAACGACAACGATTACGAGAGGAACCCGGACAAGGTCGGCGACTCGCGCTGGTTGCATCGTCCCCACTTCGACTGGGAGCGGGCCGAACTGCGCTGGGATTCCAGCTCGATACCTGGCCGGGTCCATCAGGGTCTGTTGCGGCTGATCCAGATCCGCACCCAGAACTCCGCCTTTGGCCGCACCGAAACCGACTTCGTGGAGACCGGCAATCACCATGTTTTCGGCTTCATCCGCGGCAATGATCAACAAATGATCTTCGTCCTCGCCAACTTCAGCGAACAGGAACAACGTCTCGAGGCCCGTCGCCTGCGCCAGATGGGCATGCGCAAGACCATGGTAGACCTGCATGCCGGCCGCGCCATCACCGCTACCCAGGAGCTGATCATGGATCCCTACCAACTCATGGTGCTGGCGCGCACGCTTTGATCTGATTTCCCGAAGATCAGGCGTTTGAAGACTGGAAAAACCGATCCGGCAACCCGACTTGCAAGGGATAGGGAGCGGAGTACCAGGATTGAACGCGGGGTCTGCTCGGCGAGCCGCCCCGCATTCCGACGAGGAACGACCCATGAACAGACGCAATTTCAACCTGACGATCGGCGCCTTGATGATCAGCCCCCTGACGCTGCAAAGGGCCCTGGCGGAGAACCCCATGAACGACGACATCGACTGGAAGAACCTCAACGACTCCCAATGGCGGGAGCGCCTGACCCCGGAACAGTTCCGAGTGCTGCGGGAAGAAGGCACGGAGCGGGCCGGTACCAGCCCCCTCGACAAGGAGAAGCGAGAAGGCATCTTCGCCTGCGCCGGCTGCGGCCAGCACCTCTTCACCTCGGACATGAAGTACGACAGCGGCACCGGCTGGCCCAGCTTCTTCACCTTCATCGACGGCGCGGTGGGGACCAAGCGGGACTTCAAGCTGATCTGGCCTCGCACCGAGTACCACTGCTCCCGCTGCAAGGGCCACCAGGGCCATGTCTTCGACGACGGCCCCAAACCTACCGGGCTGCGTTATTGCAATAACGGCGTAGCGCTCGATTTCATCCCAACTTAGGCGATTGCCAGAAAAGACCATTGATAGCCAAGGGAACGCCCGCTTGTGAAGGCCGCACCACCCATACCGAACGAAGGGTTCCCCTCCCCCGCCGGGGGAGGGACAGGGAGGGGGTGTTGGAGTTGGCGGAGTAGCTCAACTGTCCGCGCCAATGCCAAAGACCCTCCCCCCAGCCCCCTCCCGACGGGAGGGGGAGTGGTCATGGAGGTTTTGCGCAATACCCATGAAATGCCATAAATCATGCCGTGTATCAGACAGGTTACCCCGCGCTGCTTTTATTTTACCGCAAAGAAATCCTGTCAATCCTGAGCAATCCTGTTCATCCTGTCTATTCACGCCCGACTCAGCCAGCATGGGCCAAGGGAGGTTTCAAGGGATTCGGACTGGGTCCATAGCCCAACGTGAGGAGAGCCAGTCTTTGAAGGACTGGCGCTCCTGGGTCCGAACCATCTTTCGGAGTTATGCGGTGCGCCCCTCGGCGGCTGGCTCGTCGCCATCGTAACGCGCCAATAGCGCCTCCAACGCCTTTTCCTTGTTGGGGTAGAAATGCTCCGCGCCGCACTCGTCATAAAGCCCGGTGCGCTGCATGATCGACAGCACCTGGTGCTTGAGGCCGCTGAAGTAGATCTGCACCCCGGCGTCGCGCAACTGCTTGCCCACCTCGCGCACCTTCTCCTCACCCGAAGCATCCAGCTCGTTGATGCTGCTGCCGATGATCAGGATCGCCTTGGCCTTGGGGAAGTCGGCCAGGGCTTCCAGCACGATGTCCTCGAAATAGGCGATGTTCGAGAAGGTCAGGGAGCCGTCGAAGCGCACCGGCACCACGGTCTCGCTGACGGGTTGGAGTTTGTGGGCGCGAATGCCGCCGAGGGTGCCGTCCGGCTTGCGGGCGACGATCTCGGCGCGCGGCTTCATGCCGCGGATCAGGTAGGCCAGCAGGGTGATGCCGATGCCCAACAGGATGCCGTTGGCGATGGCCGGGGCCATGGCCAGGGTGGCGAAGAAGGTGATGATGCCAATGATGGAATCGGTGCGATCCACCTTCCAGGCGTGCACCAGCGGCGAGACACGGATCAGGCCGAACACCGCCATCATCACGATCACCGCCAGCACCGACTGGGGCAGGGCGTACAGATAAGAAGTAAAGAACAGCAACACCAGCACCACCGCCAGGGCGCTGATGATGGCGAAGAGACCGGTCTTGGCCCCGCTCTTGGCCGCCACCGCCGAGCGGGAGAAGGATCCGCTGACGGTGTAGGAGCCGAAGAAGCTGCCGGCGATGTTGGCCAGCCCCTGCCCTACCAGCTCCTTGCTGGCGTTGATGCGCTCGCCGGTGGTGGTGGCGATGGCCTTGGAGATGGAGGTGGCCTCCATGAAGCCGATCAGGGCCATGACGATGGCCGCCGGCAACAGCGCCAGCAGCAGGCTCCACTCGATATGGGGCACGGCGAACTCGGGCAGGCCGGTGGGGATGTCGCCCACCACCGCGCCGCCCGAGGAGAGGGTCACGGCGCCGTTGTTGACACTGGAGAAGCGCCAGCTGCGACCATCCCCCTCCAGGCCGGGCGGCACCTCGCCCTTGAGGTAGAAACTCAGCCCCTGAGGCGTCTCCGCCCCCTCCAGGCGCATGCGGTGCAGCTCAATGCGCAAGGCGCTATTGCGCGCCTTGTCGAGGCCGCGCTCGTGGCTGAGCAGGTCGGCCTTGGCATGCAGTTCCGAGGCCTTGCCGTAGCTGGCGAGGTCGCCCAAATCTTCCAGCCGCGAGGCCTCGCGGTTGGCCTCGGAGATCCGCTGGGTCAGGGTATCCACCAGCGCCGAGGTCTCGGCATAGGCCTCCAGGGTCTCAATCACCTTGGGCGCATGGATCCGCCCCTTCTCAACCTCGACTTTTTGCTCGAAGCCGATCGCCGCGGAGAGAGCGGTGGTGGCGAGCACCGCCACCAGCACCCCCGGCGCGGCGGGCCACACCCGCTTGAGGCCGACGATCAGCACATAGGCGCCGATGGCGAAGGCCAGGGTGGGCCAGTGGGTGGCGCCGATCTGGGCGAGCACGTTCCACAGGTCTTCCAGATAGAAGTCGGAGCGGGGAAAGGGTACGCCGATGATCTTGCTCAGCTGGGAGAGGCCGATGATCAGCGCGGCGGCGTTGGTGAAACCGACGATCACCGGGCTGGAGAGCAGATTGACGATCGCCCCCAGCTTGAACAGGCCGAGGGCGAGCCGCAGCACGCCCACCATCAACGCCAGCATGATCGACAGGGTGATGAAGTCGGGACTGCCCGGGGTGGCGAAGGGGATCAGCGCCGCCGCCGACATCAGCGACAGCATCGCTACCGGGCCGGTGTGCAGCTGGCTCGACGAGCCCCACAGGGAGGCGACGATCACCGGCACGAAGGAGGCGTAGAGCCCATACACCACCGGCAGGCCGGCGAGCTGGGCGTAGGCCATGCTCTGGGGCACCAGCACCAGCGCCACGGTGATGCCGGCCAGCAGATCGGCGCGGATGCTGTCCCTGGACATCGGAAACCAGCGCAGAAACGGCAGAAAGGCGTGGAGACGGTTCATGACGGATTCTCCTTACTGAAAAAGCGAATGCTAGCGATCTTGTCAGTGGGATTTTAATAAGCGTATTCTAATGGATCCCGACACCCCTGACTGTTCAATATTCCATCTACCGCCCATAGACCAAGATCTATACTTATGGAGTAATTAGTTCATAATTACCCAATGTGGGGAGGTTGAGCTTTCAGTCGGAATGTAGCCCGGATAAGCGCGGCGCATCCGGCAACTCGCTGCGCTTATCCACTACGACTACAACCATGGAAGTGGTTTTCATGACACCGGGGCCCCGCCGAGGCCCGGTATTCGCGGATGCAATCCGCTCCCACATACGGAGACGTTTCCTTTTTCGAGGTGATGGGCCAACCATGGCCCCAAGCCAAGGCTCTAGTGCAGCACCCGCCAAGTAACGATGAATACCGCAGGGCATAGGGCTTTTATTTTTATACAAATAGTGTTATTTCTCATTTAGCGGGTGCTGCACTAGTCTTCGCCGCCATCCAGGGTATCAAGCAGACTCACATCGTTCCCCTCGAAGACCCCGCAGGTGAGGCGATCGCTGGAATAGGCGCCGGTATCGAGCCCGACGCGGTGGGGCAGAAGAGCGGCATCGTCCTCGATATAGTGACCGTGAACGATAAGTTTCTCGTACTGTCGGGCGGCGTCGATAAAGGCCTCCTTGATCCACAGCAGGTCATGTTGGTGCTGCTGATCAAGGGGGTAGTCGGGATTGACGCCGGCGTGGACGAAGAGGCAATCACCCAGCTCCCAGGAGATGAGGGTATC
>JAABSM010000133.1 GCA_011390365.1 Gammaproteobacteria bacterium | reverse complement strand
GCAGGGGCAGCCTGTTCAGCGGTCGGTTCGATGGAGGCCGGTTGAACCTCTTGCGGTGTGACTTCGGCTGGCAAGGGGGCGGCGCTCGGTTGCACCTGCGGCTGCTGGGCCTGGACTGCTGGCTCGGGTGCGGCGGCGCTTTGTTCCTCACCCTTGCAGGCGAGCAGGGTAAGCGGCAGCAGGGCCAAGGCGATATTGCGAACGGGGGAATGGTTCATGGTGTCATCTCTCCTAAGAGGCAATATTAAATAAGGATATTCGAGGTGCTTAGAAACCGGTCAGACCGCCAGGACGGGAGCGCAACAGCTTGAATTGACGGAATCCTAGCTGAATCAGAGGTGTCAGGTCGAAATCCACCATGCCGATAATCTCCCGCTGTTTGCTGTCCTGTGAGCAGGCGAAAGGTTCGCCAGTGAACTTGTTCATCTTCGAAATGGCCGCGTAACAGATCTTCGAGGGACAGGTAAAGGCGCAGCCAGCGTTGGCAAACAGGGTGATACGATCCTTGTGTTCGATCCTCTCCAGAAACGCCAGGTCGTGGTTAAGGTGCATGGGCAGCACCACCGAGTCGTAGCGTTCCAGCGCCTCGTCGATCTTGGCGTGGGTGTTGAGGTTCTTGATCACGCTGGCATCCAACCGATAGGCGGGAAAATCGGCCCGCAGCCAGCGTGCCAGATCATCCTGAGTACAGATGATCGAATTGAGGTTGCGATGGTACTTTTCCAGCAGCGCACGGTTGGCCTCGTACTCCTGCCGCGAGACCTGATGATTGGAGAAGGGGATGCGAATACCAATGCCCGCATTATTGAGCTGATAGACATCCCGGTCGGACAGTTCCCGCTGGGTGAAGAAACGCCCGCCATAGAGAGTGGAACGCTCCACGAAGCCGAACAGGCTCTCGATCTCACGTAACGGCAGGTTGCCGTATTGCTGGCGCAGATAGGCAAACACCGGTACCTCCGCCGATTTCTGGCGGGCCGAAACCGTGTAGGTGCAGGCCGGGGGCGGCAACTCCCTCGCCGGGGTGAATTCCAGTTCGGGGCGTTGCGCCCCAGTGACGCCAATAGGGATCTCCTGGTCCATGAGGATTCCTCCCGATCAGGCGTAGGCGTTGGGTTGCGGGTTTGCCGCATCGGCGGGAGACTGCTCGCCGCTGCGCAGGTTCAATGGAACATCCCGCAACGCCTCATCGGGCAGCATGTAGGAGGTGGCCAGTAACTTGTTGCCCGGCTCCAGCACCTCTGGAAAACGGATACCGGGAAGAAGTTCCACGGCAAAGATTTCCTGCACCGAGCCTTCAAACTTGAGAAAGCCGACGATCTGACCATTATGGATGTTCACCACCCATACGCCGCAATTGCGCTCGTCCTTCTGCTGGGTGATGGGAATGCCGCTAAAAACCGCCGTTTCGCGCACCTGGGACAGGCCTATGAAGGCCAGGTCCCCAGCGAAGCTCAAACCTCGAGTGAAACCCGGTAGCGTGGCGATGGTGGTGACCTGGCCGGTGTGAATGTCCACCGTGCATAGCCCACCCTTTCCCGACTCCAGCACCCACAGCTGACCCTGATGAAGGCGCGGCGAGTGGGGCATGGAAAGCCCTGAGCAGATCAACCGGTTGGTGGTGACCTCCATCAGAATGCCGCCATCCTTCTTGTGTTCCCGCCAGCCCTGGGGCTTATCGCTCTGGCCCAGCGCCGTAACGTACTTGGGCTTGCCGTTTTCCAGGCAGAGTCCATTCAGGTGGCAGCGATCTTCAGGGCTGAGCGCCGAAATGAAGGGGGGTCGCCAGCGCGGTACGAAACTATGTTCCAGATCCAGGGTGCAGAGGCAGGAGAAGCGGGTATTGATAAACCACAGCCCCTCCTCTCCCCACGACATCTCGTGGATGTCGATGTCGCCGGTGATGTGGACGTTGCGAAACAGATAACAGGCATCATGCTTATTCTTTGGCTCCAGCTTGCATGCCACATCCGGCATGTTACGCAGGATCTGGATCTCGTTCTGGGTTCCTATCGCCAGATGGGAGGGGGTGGCGGCCATGCCCATGGGTTTCTGAAACAGGCGGAAGTGGGTATTGAGCACCTGTCCATCGGCCCGGGCAATGATCAGTTTGCCCGCCTGATAGGTGGTCACCAGCAGCGAGACGCCCAGTTGGTTGCAGATGGCCGGCATGCTCTTGGTATGCACGCTGCGCAGGTCTTCCGCGGCGGGCTGGGCCTGGCCTTGCCCGCCCTTCGGCAAGACCACGGGCTGGCGTGGCAGGAGCGGCTGCTTGCGCTCGCTCACGAAGGCCTCGGCGCGTTGAGCGGTTTCTGAAACCTGCGGCAACACCCGCTCCAGATCCGCCTCGTTGTTTTTCCACTTGTCCGGATCGGGCGGCGTCAGGGTATGGCGCGACAGCGGCAGCTGTTCGTTCAGCTCGTCATCCCACTTCACCTGCGCGAACTCACACAGGCGCTTGACCTGCGCCAGCGGATCGCCAGTCAGTTCGTCATAGCGCACCGAGCAGATGCGATCCTGGGGCGCCTGGGCCAGATCGTCGAGTATGATGCGATGGGCCGACTCCCACTGGGCCGCGGCGATGCGGGCCAGATCCTCATGGGGAAGATCCCGCCAACCGGGGATCAGCAGCAGCGACCAGGGCAGCCCTTGCCAACCCGGCAGGTCCGGATACATCACGAAGCGTCCCGAACGCCAAGCGTCGATGATGCTGCTAATGTTGTCGCGGGGCTCTCGATAAAGATAGATGAACAGCGCGTCCGGGTAGACCTTGCGGATAAACGGGATACGCAGGGCATTCTTCGGCGTCTTCTCCAGCATGCGGATGTTGCGCGCCGTGGGCCGGGCGGGACTGCCGTTGCGATCCCGCAGCTTGGCCAGAAAACGCCCGCGCACCTCGCGGATGATCTCCGGCGTCGTCTGGTGTTCGGTGAGTCGATTGGAGTCCCACTCATTATTCTCTGGCCGCAGGGCCTCGATGGTCTCGAAGATCTGGTGGCTCTCGCCGCCTACGGTGAACAGATCGGGCGATCGCGCCAGGGTCTCGAACAGGAAGCTGCTGCCTGAACGGGGGGCGGCGAGGATAAAAATGGGATCTTTCATTGTCGGATTGCGCGGTTACAGATTTGTAGCGGGCCAGGAAGGAAGTATGCGGATTTTAAGCAATTACGCGAATAGATGGAAGCTTGATGGAGAACTTCTCGCACTTGGCTGCCCGTTACTTGAATAAATCAAAGGGTTGCGAGGAGCTTTCGGAGGTGGCGTTCAGAATTACGCTCGCGTCAGCGAGTTAGCCTTGCGGTGTCTGAACGGAGAGGCTAAAATCCCGACGCAGATTAGGGTCCAGACTCGACGAGCACCCTGCGCAAGCAAACCAAGTATTCCGTGGATGTAATTTTTGATGGCGCTCGGTCGCGCTGGCGGTCTGACCTCGCATCTACACTGGAGTAGAGACCGTTATCGCGGCTGCAATCCGATCCCACGAATGCTTTCGGTAGGTGATAGACAGGAATCGCCTTAATTTGCGAGCGGTCGTACCAGGGTTCGGAAACATGGCCGTCATCCACTGAGGATGTCTTGACCCGATTCGTGCAAGATGACTTGCGGCCATGCAAACCACTGGCAGAATAATCAATCTAACGCGGGGATAATCATGGAGTGTTCAACTTCTACCATACTCGATCAGCGATTTTCGCGCACGCCGCTCGCCCGGGCACTGGTGCTATCTCTCGGCATGGGGTTCGCTGGCAATGCCATGTCGGCCACGTATGCGGTGTCCAGCCTTGCCGATGACGGTAGTGTCGGGACGCTGCGGTGGGCGATCGAACAAGCGAACGCAACGCCGGAAGACGACGTGGTAGATCTTTCCACCATGAGCGGCAGCATTACCCTGGAGTTGGGGCCGCTTTACCTGAATGTCGGTCCAGATCCAACCTATGGGGGAGGAAACCTTACGATTGACGGGCCGGGTGCAACGGTGCTTACGGTTGCCGGAGGGGCAAATCATGTTGGATCGGTTTTTTATGTGTCGGGGTATGGAGCGGCGCAAATCGACGGGCTGACCATCGCCGGCGGTGATGGCGGGACCGGCGGCGGTATTGCAAATTGGGGCGCGGATCTTACAGTGCAAAATTCGGTGATTACCGGCAATGATGCGGTTTGGGGCGGCGGTGTTTTTTCCACATCCTACGCTGGCTACTCTGGCTACTCTGGCTACGCTGGCTACGCTGGAACAGGGAGCGTGACTCTGCAGCGTTGCATAGTGACGGAAAATGCCGCAGGCAGCCTATATAATGGGGGCGGAGGAGGGGTATTCGTTGACGGCATGCCTCTCATCATCGCCGATAGTGTAATTGCGCGGAATACCGCTTATTTTACGGATGGGGGTGGTGTTGTTGTCGCGCGAGCGTTCGGTGATATCACCGCGACGATCAGTGCAAGCGAGATTACTGGAAATACTGCCAACGGCGACGGAGGCGGTGTTTTCGTTACGTCCCGGCTTTTTGGCGATGCAGGTCAGGCGACGCTGGAAGTAACAGATAGCACAATCTCGGGTAACACCGCGGGCGGCAACGGAGGAGGGCTTTCTGCTACTGCGCCGTTCTACACCCCTTATTACACCCCTTATTACATTGGCTTGAGAACGAGTCGGTCCGAAAGAACCTGTGACGTGAACATCACCGGCGATGGACGATCCCAGTGGTTGAACAAGGCTTGCGGCGGTGGGATTGAGGCTTCAAAGGATCTGGTGCGTGCGCCTGTAGCGGGTGGAACCACCACCGTTATTGTGACCAACAGCACCATCTCCGGCAATACAGCAGGTGGCTGGGGCGGTGGCGCCCATGCATTTGCCCAGTATGGCGGAACTACCTCGCTAGAGATCAGCAACAGCACGGTGTCCGGAAATGATGCGCGTGGCGGCGGGGGTGTTGGCGTCTGGGGTCATTACGGCGCCGGAACCGCGGGGGCGACCATATCGAACAGCACGATAACGGGTAATGCAGCATACTACAAAAGTGGGGGCGGGCTTTACATCTGGTATGGATCCGCCACGGCGGACCATTCGATCATTGCAGGTAACACCGCATCAAGCTACGGACCCGATGTCTTCAATTACTACGGAAGCCTTTCGTTGGCCTATACACTGGTGGGAGATAGCTCCTCACCCGGAGATGGTTTTACAGAGGGGGCCGGTAACGTTCTGGATAGCGAACCACTCTTGGGACCACTGCAGGACAACGGCGGCCCAACACTGACCCACCTGCCCGCGGCCGACAGCCCGGTTGTCGATGCGGGCGATCCCGCCGCAACAGGATTGCCGGCCACTGATCAGCGGGGTACAGGCTACCCTCGGGTTGAAAACGGCGTTGTCGATCTGGGCGCCGTGGAGACGCCGCCCCCGCCCACCATTGGCCTGGTTACGCCAGGAAATGGTTCGCTAACGGTGAGCTTCACTCCGAACGATGCTGGTACAAATGAATATACCGCAACCTGCACGCCCGACGGAGGCGGTACTCCGGTAAGCAACACCGGGTCAGGTTCGCCCATCACCGTCAGCGGCCTGGCCAATGAGGTGAACTACAGTTGCACGGTGGCTGTGGCTGGCTACACGGGCGTTTCAGATTCGGCCTCGGCGGCCGGCACGCCAAGAGCCCCCGCAGAACCCCAGCCGATCCCGACCCTTGGCCTCCTCGGCCAGTGGCTGATCAGCCTCTTGCTGGGCGGTCTGGGGTTTGCGGGACTAAGGCGGCGGCGGGAGGAGTAGTCGGGGGTTCCGCTACTCCTGACGGATAGGAATGGAGCGCATGGCCTTGGCCATGCGCTTTTTTTATATGGAAACAAAGAAGAGGCGGCCCACTTGATGGCCGAAAGGATCCCTTGGCAACCCAGAGGTGCGGCAGTTGGCGCAACGGTTTTCTTGCCTCGGGCCACCTATCACGTATCATTCAACCGCCTGGGCGCACCAGTGGCGCAGCCAGGCCGGCGGGGTATGATGGCTGCGTAGCCTCCGCCTGTACCGCGGGTTCGCCATTCCCCGTGGTTTCCATTACCAGCCCTTTAGCCGCCGATGCCGCCACCGAAACGTCTTTCCGTGTAGCGCGAACGAACGCTGATTTGGTTGCTTTTCGCTACGCTGCTGCTGTCTCCGGCGCTCGCTTCGATGTTGGGTGCATATGAATCTGCAGGTGTTTTTTCAGGCGGGGCTAACGCACCCCGCAACGGCCTAGTGGTTGAGCGCGGCCTCCGTCAGTGTCGTGAACCCGGCTGATATGGATTACACTATCCAGCGGAAACAAGAGGCAACCATGGCTAGTGCAGCGATCCCTGTTTCCCCTATCAACTCTACAACATCGGCTTCTCCCATGTACGACTCCAACCTCCTGATCCTTGTCGACGGTTCCTCCTACCTGTTCCGCGCCTATCACGCCTACCCCAACCTCAGCAACTCCAGCGGCCAGTCCACCGGCGCGATCTTTGGGGTGGCCTTCATGCTGAAAAAACTGCTCAACGATCACCACCCGGCGTACATGGCGGTGGTATTCGACGCCAAGGGCAAGAACTTCCGCCACCGTATCTACCCGGAATACAAGGCCAACCGCCCGCCCATGCCGGACGACCTGCGGGAGCAGGTCGAGCCGCTGCACCGGGCGGTGGAGGCGATGGGGCTGCCGCTGTTGTGCATCGATGACGTGGAGGCGGATGATGTGATCGGCACCCTGGCGGTACGCGGGGTAGAACACAAGCTGAAGGTGCTGATCTCCACCGGCGACAAGGACATGGCCCAGTTGGTGAACGACGATGTCACCCTGATCAATACCATGACCGATACCACCCTGGATCGCGACGGGGTGAAGGCCAAGTTCGATGTCTGGCCGGAGCAGATCATTGACTGGCTGACCCTGGTGGGGGACAGCTCGGACAATATCCCCGGCGTGCCCAAGTGCGGCCCCAAGACCGCCGCCAAGTGGCTCAACCAGTACCCGACGCTGGACGAGCTGCTCGCCAACGCCAACCAGATCAAGGGCAAGGTGGGGGAGAACCTTCGGGATTCGATGGAGCAGATCCCCATCTCCAGAGAGTTGGCCACCATCCGCCTGGACGTGGCGCTGGATTTCGAGCCCGAATCCCTCAAGCCGAGGAAACCCGATACCGCCACACTGCGCGAGATCTACCAGTGGATGGAGTCGCCGCGCCTGCTCGCGACTCTGGATAATGCAGGGGGCAACGCCGGTGAGCCGGAAGCAGAGGAAGAAGCCCCAACCGCCATCGACACTGAATACGAGACCCTCCTCGATCAGCAAGCCTGGGACCGCTGGTTCGCACAACTGGAACAGGCGGAGCTGTTCGCCTTCGACACCGAGACCACCAGCCTCAACTACATGGAGGCGGAGATCGTCGGCGTCTCCTTCGCGGTGGAGGCGGGCAAGGCCGCCTATCTGCCCCTCGCCCATCGCTACCCCGGCGCGCCGGATCAGCTGGATCGGGAGACGGTACTGCAACGCCTCAAGCCGCTGCTGGAGGACCCCAACAAGCGCAAGGTCGGGCAGAACCTCAAGTACGACATGAGCGTGCTGAAAAACCACGATATCGAGCTGCGCGGCATCGCCTTCGACACCATGCTGGAGTCCTATGTGCTCGACTCCACCGCCACCCGTCACGACATGGACTCCCTGGCGGAGAAGTATCTCAACCACACCACCATCCCCTTCCAG
>JAABSM010000132.1 GCA_011390365.1 Gammaproteobacteria bacterium | reverse complement strand
ACGAAATGAGGCGCATCATTCCCGGAGAATGCCATGGTGGCTTATCTTAACCTGATTAGCAAGATGCCCCAGTTGTCCAATTCCGCCGCGCCTAGGCAAGGTTCTCAGTCGCCGAAACGACGACTGAGAGCGGGAAAAGCACCTCCATACGCCCCCGGTAGAGGGTGCTAAAGGTGCCACTGAGGCATCTTGCTAATCAGGTATCTTAATGACATTGAGCGCGCCCATGGGAACCGCGAACCTTTAACCACCGCAATTCCGGAACCAGCAAGCCGCGCCGTCGCCGAACAATACGGCTTTACACCACCATAACCCTTCGCCGGCCCAAACATTCCGGTCGGGCGGGAAACGCCCAACCGGCTCAAGATTCATCCCAAATGGTATCCCACCCCCCGCTCCGCCAGCCAGGCGGCGAAGCGGGCGATCTTGCTCTCCATGGAGCAGGTGGGCGGCAGTCGGTCCAGATAGTGGCCGTAGTCCTCGCGCAGCCGCAATTGTTCCGCCGGCGTGAGGTCGTGCCAGTCGCGCAATCCCCCGGTCTGCTTATCGAGTTGCGTATCGCCCATGTTCCCTCCCCTCAATCAACAAATACCAGGCTGATGGCCGGCAGGTAGGTGATCGCCAGCACCGTGGCGAAGAGTACCACCATGAACGGGATAGTGGCGCGGTAGAGTTCCGCCACCGGGCGCTGGAAGCGGTAGCTGGCGATGAAGAGGTTCATCCCTACCGGCGGGGTGAAGTAGCCGATCTGCATGTTGGCGAGAAAGATCACGCCGAGGTGAACCGGGTGGATGCCGAAGCCCATCGCCACCGGCAGGATCAGCGGCGCCACGATGACGATGGCGGAGTAGATATCCAGCACCGCCCCGAGCGCTAGCAGAAAGATGTTGAGGAACAACAAAAAGGCGTACTTGTTGTCGACCGTGCGCTGGACCCACTCGAACAGCAGATTGGGAATCTGGGCGTCGATGAGAAAGTTGGTGAAGGCCATGGAGACCCCGAGAATAAGGATGATGCCCCCCACCATGCGCATCGTCTTGCCGGCGATCTCCGGCAGCTGCGTGAAGCGGATCTCGCGGTAGATCCAGACCTCCACGATCAGCACATAGAGGGCGGCCACCGCCGCCATCTCGGACACCGCCAGGATGCCGCTGAAGATCCCGCCGAGAATGAACAGCGGCAGAGGCAACTCCCACCTCGACTCCCACAGCGCCGCCAGCGCCTGTTGCCGCGAGAAGGGGGTCTTGGGAATGGCGAGCCCGCGGTTATTCCACACCACCCAGACCGACAACACCAACAGCATCAACAGACCGGGGAGGAGCCCCGAGAGCATCAACTCCCGCAACGAGATATTCACGCCCCCCTCCATCTGCTGCACGATGATGCCGTAGATGATCAGCGGAATCGACGGCGGCAGCAGCAGCCCGAGACTGCCGGAGGAGGTGATCAGGCCAAGGCTGAACTTTTGCGAATAACCGACCTTGAGCAGCGACGGCAACAGCAACGCGCCGATCGCCAGGATGGTGACGCCAGAGGCCCCGGTGAGCGCGGTAAAGAAGGCGCAGGCGATCAGCGAGACGATGGCAAGTCCGTCCGGCATCCAGCCGAACAGCGCCTGCACCAGGCGCAAAATGCGCTGGGAGGTGTTGCTCTCGCTGAGCAGATAACCGGCGAAGGCGAACAGCGGCAACGACGACAATAGCGGGGTATCGGCGATGCGGTAGAGCTCGACGCCAATGATCGCCAGATCGATCCCCGACGAATGAAAGCCCAGCATCGCCGCCGCCAGCAGACCGGCGAACAGGGGTACCCCCAACAACAGGCACAGGCCCAGCAGAATCGCGGCGACGGCGATCATGGCCCCTCCGGTTGTCCAACCGCCTCGCTCTCGCCCCTCTCCCCTCGCCACTGCTTAAATGCGCCGACCAGAAAACGCAACGCCATGATGGCGAAGGCGATGGGGATAATCACCGCGCACAGCCAGCTGGGCAGGTGGCCGAAGGCCTCCGCGCCGTCGACATACTCCATCCACACGAAACGGGCCGCATGCCAGGCGGCCAGCCCGCACAGCCCCGCCGCGACCACCTCCATCAGCGCGCTGACGCGGTGGCGGAATCGGTCGGGGAAGAAGCGGATCAACGCGTCGATGCGAATGTGCTCATCATGGTGGGCGGCCTGCATCGCCCCCAGCATCGCGGTCCACAGCACCATCAACCGCACCGCCGCGTCGCCCCAGATAAAGCCGGAACCAAAGAAGTTGCGCAACACAATCTGCGCCACCGCCAGCAGCAACATGCCCAGCAACAGAAAGGCGAGCAGCCCTCGCTCCAGGCCTACCAACCCGCCGTGTAATCGCATGATTTTATTCATTTACTTTCGGCCTTAACCACTGCGAACCGCCCCCCAAGCACCGCCGCGCATGGGCTCCCTGGGTATCGCCAATCCCAAAAATCTCTCTGCGAGGCGCCGAGAAACCCTCCTCCGTGATCTCCGTGGCTCCGTGAGAGGGTCTTACACATACCCCGAGCAGCCTGAATACCAAGACTGAATGATCCGATGAAAACCACCGACGCTTGATCTTGCCCTGAATGTCATATCAACCACCTAAGCCGCTCCCCCTTTCGCAAAGGGGGGCTGGGGGGGATTTTTTGCTGTGCTGATGAGTAGCTTGATCTCCACACCAAGTTCTGAAAATCCCCCTAACCCCTCCTTCGGCAGGCTCAGGAACCACCTTTGCGAAAGAGGGAACTGGTTACCGGGACATAAAGACAACAACTACCGCCCACCCGCGCCACCCGCCGGGCCCGCCCGATATTCGGCGATGTAACCCTCCACCCTGGCGACCATCTCCCGCGACAGATTGCCGGTCTCGATCAGGCGTTGATTGGCGGGATCGATCATCGCCTTGATCTCCGCCACCGCCTCGGCCGCCGGTTCGATGAACTCGATCCCCTGGTTGGCCAGCGCCGCCATGGAGGAGATGTTGTCCTTGCGGTTGAGGCGATCCAGTTCCACGGTAACCCGCTCCAGCACCTCGCGCACGATGGCGCGATCCGCCTCGGAGATCTTGCCAAAGGCCTTCTCATCCACCGCCAGCGCGCCGTAGATGTAGGAGAGGGGCAGATCGATCAGATACTTGACCTGAGTGTGCCACTGCAAGGCAATGGCCCCCACCGAAGAGGCCGCCACGGTATCCACCATGCCGGTCTGCAAGGCCACCATCACGTCGCGGATGGGAAGCGGGATGGGGGTAACCGAAAAGGCGGAGATGGTCTCGGCGGCGACCCGATTGCCCGCCGGGGTCCAGGGCTTGCGTTGACGCAGATCCTCCACCGTGCGGATCGGCTCGATCGACATCAGGTAGGCGAAGCCGATCTCCGCCAGACCGAAGGTTACCAGACCACTCTCCTCCAGCCCCTGGATGATCAGCGGGTCGACCCGCTCGCGCACATAGTCCACCTCCGCCAGGTCACGAAACTTGAGCACCAGATTGTAGACCTGCACGTCCGGAAAGTGATTGACCAGACTGCCGTTGGTGAAGGCCGCGCCGTGCAATTGCCCGAAGCGCATCTTGCGCAGCACCGCCTGATCGTCCCCCATCACCCCGCCGGGATAGAACTTGAAGTCCACCCGCCCGTCGGTGCGCGCTTCGATCTCTTGCGCGCCGGCACGCAAGGCGTTCATCCAGCCCGAACCATCCGGCGACAGGGTGGCGATCTTGAAGGTAAAGGCGGACGCCTGGACGCTGCACAGGGTCAGGGCCAGCAGTAGCAGTAGGTTGCGCATGAGTGCTCCTCTAGGTCAGAAATAGTCGTCGCCGCCCGCCAGCAATTGCCGCGCCTCCCGCTGGGCGAGGGTATTGGCGAGGGTCAGCCCGGGTTGGCGGGGATCGGCGGCCAGCACCTCTTGCAGCAGCCGGTCATGCAACCCCCGATCGAACACCATGCGGGCGTAATGCTTGGCGAAACGCACCTTCGCCATCAGATTGCGACCGTCGGAAAGCGCCACCGCCTGTTCGAAGTGCGCCCGCGCCCGCTGCGGATCACCGCCCGAGGCCGGCGGCACCAATGCGCCGATCACCCCCAGATAGAGGTGGGCCGAACCGTCACGATACCCATTGTCCAGGGCCGCCACCCGCTCCATGATCGCCTGCACCCGGGACAACTCCGCCACCGCGTTCCAGTCGTCGCTATGGGCCTGAATCCAGCCGGCCCAGGCACTGCCCAGGGTGAACAACGGGTCGACCCGCTCCCGCCCCTCTCCCGCCAACCAGCGATTGAACGCGTCGAACGGCATCCCCCGCGCCGCGCAGCCCTCTTGAGACTCCATACAAACGCCGCGCAGCGCATAGTCGAGCGCCTTGTCGTGCAGGCGTCGCGCCTGCCCCGGCCGGTCGGCGAACAGCCCGGCATAGGCGCTATTCAACTCCGCCGCCGCGCGCAAGATCGCCGCCGTCGCATCCCCCTCCTGCGCCAAGCCATCCAATAGCAACAGATAGGCCGGCAACCCCGCCGCCACCGTATCCGGATCTCGCTGATCCACCACCCCCGCCTGAATCACCGCCGCCAACTCCTCGCTGGCGGAAGAGACCAACGAAGAGCAACCAGAGAGCAACAAAGCACCGCCGCTCACCAGCCAAATGGCGAACAAACGGAAGCGCGGAACGGAGAATGGCGAACGAAGCATGGTGGGAATAGCGGCCTACCGGTAACGACGATGGCGGCGATGATAGCCAGCGTTTATGTCGTACCGATTACACTACCAACTAATCGGATCGCCGAGCCGCGCTCGGCCAAAACCGCTAACGCGAAGGAGGCAGCCACCGAGCACGGCTCGGCGCTCGATGACAAGACCGCCAAGACAACAACGCCTCTCTCCCCGCGGTAGAGGGATTAGCGGGCAAGGGCGCGAAATAGCGAGCGGTACATCGCTCTCACGCTCCAGCGTGGGAGTGTAGCCACAGCCGCTCCAGCGGCGAACGCACGGGACGCTGGAGCGTCCCCGGATGCATGCCCACGCTGGAGCGTGTGAACGATGCGATTGGTCGAAAAGATTTGAGCCTGGCCCCTTTAATAGTCCCTTAATAGTCCGCTGCAGCGCCTTGTTAGCCCTTTTCAGTTTTCCGTGTCAACTCATTCGCCAACATCTCCGCCTGCTTCAGCACCGTCTCGGTGGCCAGCTTCTGCATATCCGGCGGATAGCCAAATTGCCTCAAAGTCCTTTTTACGATGACTTTAAGTTTTGCCTTGACGCTCTCTTTAATCGTCCAATCGATAGAGGCATTGGCCTTTACCTTTTCAAACAGCACCACCGCCAGTTCGCGCAATTTATCCTGCTGCATCAGTTCCCTGGCGCTGGCGTTGTTGGCCACGGCGGTATAGAAGGCGTACTCATATTCGCTCATGCCCATCTCTTCGGCCTGCTGGTCTGACTTGACGATCTCCTTGCTGATATTGATCAGCTCGTCCATCACCTCCGCCGCCGTGAGCACCTTGGCGTGGTAACGCTTGATGGCAGCTTGCAGCATCTCCATCAGGGTGCGGCTTTGCACCAGATTCTTTTTGGCGCGTGCCTTGATTTCGTCATTAAGCAATTTTTTGAGCACTTCCAGCGCAACATTTTTGTGCTCCTTGTTTTTTAGCTCCAGCAAGAACTCTTCGGAAAGAATCGAAATATCGGGCTTCTTGATCCCAGCGGCATCGAACACATCAATCACTTGCTCCGACACCAGCGCCTGGTCGATCACCTGGCGAATGGTCGATTCGATCTCCTCGTTGGTACGGCCTGGGCCGGTGCTGTCGAACTTCGCCAGCCGCGCCTTCACCGCCTGAAAGAAGGCGATCTCATCCTTCACATCCATGGCCTGCTCGTGCGGAATAGCGATGGCGAAGGCCTGCGACAAGGCAGTGACCTGGTCGATATAGCGTTTCTTGCCATCTTCCAGCCCGAGAATATGCTCCTCGGCTGCCAGGATCAGGGAGAGTTTTTTGGCGGTGTCGGCCTCGAAGTACTCCTCGTAAGGGAAGCCGTGAAACATGCCCGCCACCACTTCGATCTTTTCCAACATCAACGCGACAGCCTGCTCTTGTGCCAGCATCGGGTCGCCCTTGCCGCCGGCATCGGCATAGAACGACAGCGCCTGTTTAAGGTCGGAGGCAATGCCCAGATAATCCACCACCAGGCCCGCCGGTTTATCACCATAGACCCGATTCACCCGCGCGATGGCCTGCATCAGGTTGTGGCCTTTCATGGGCTTGTCGATGTACAGGGTGTGCATACAGGGCGCATCGAATCCGGTCAGCCACATATCGCGCACAATCACCAGCTTCAGCTCGTCCTCGGGGTCTTTCATCCGCTCGGCGAGGGTCTTGCGTTGTGGTTTGGTGGTGTGATGTTTGGCCAACTGTGGCCCATCCGCGGAAGATGCCGTCATCACCACCTTGATCACACCTTTGGTCAGATCATCCGAGTGCCATTCCGGTTTCAGCTCGATAATCTCGGCATAGAGTTCCGCCGCAATGCGCCGCGACATGGCCACGATCATCGCCTTGCCTGCAAACACCTCCTGGCGTTGCCCGAAGTGCGCCACAATGTCACGGGCTACATTGCTGATACGCTGCTCCGTGCCGACCAACGCCTCCATCTGTGTCCACTTGGCCTTGGCCTTCTGGGTCTCGGTCAACTCCTCCTGCTCCAGCTCCTCATCCAGCTCGGCAATGAGTCTCTTGCCCTCATCGCTCAGCGCCACCCTCGCCAGGCGGCTTTCGTAATAAATCTTCACGGTAGCGCCGTCTTCCACCGCCTGGGCGATATCGTACACATCGACATAGTTGCCGAATACCGCCGGGGTGTTGACATCGCTCTTTTCGATGGGGGTGCCGGTGAATCCCAGATAGGTCGCATTGGGCAGGGCATCGCGCAGATATTTGGCAAAGCCGTACACCACCCGCTTGCCGATGACGTTGCCCTGCGCGTCCTTCTCATCCACCGTCTTGGCCTTGAAGCCGTACTGGGTGCGGTGCGCCTCGTCGGCGATCACCACCACATTGCGGCGGTCGGTCAGTTCCTCGTAGATATTGCCGTCTTCCGGCTGGAACTTCTGAATGGTGGTGAAGATCACCCCGCCGGAGCCGACCTTTAACAGCCGTTTCAGCGCTTGGCGGTCATCCACCTGCACCGGCCCCTGTCGCAAAAGCTGGGTACAGGCGGCGAAGGTGTCGAACAGTTGATCGTCCAGATCGTTGCGGTCGGTGATGATCACAATGGTGGGGTTATCCAGCGCCAGCACGATCTTGCCGGTGTAAAACACCATCGACAGCGACTTGCCGCTGCCCTGGGTGTGCCACACCACCCCGGCCTTGCGGTCACCCGGTGGCTGGGTTTTCACACTCGCCAAGTCGTAGCTCTCTGGCGACTCCGCCACTTTCATCGGCGCTACACTCGCCGCCCGTAGGGTCGAGGCCACCGCCGCGTTGACGGCGTAGTACTGGTGATAGGCGGCCAGCTTCTTCACCGTACCGATGCTGATGACGCCCGTTGCCGGGTCTTCCTTCTTCGACTTTTCAAACACAACGAAGTGGCGCAGCAAATCCAGCAGCGTGGCCTGGTTGCACATCCCCTTGATCAGGGTTTCCAACTGGCTGATCAGGTTTGAGGCCTCCAGCTTGCCGTCCGCCGTCTTCCACGCCATGAAGCGCGACAGCCCCGCCGACAGTGAACCCACCTTGGCCTCCAACCCGTCGGAGATCACCAACAGGCCGTTGTAGGTGAAGAGGCTGGGAATCACCTCCTTGTAGGTCTGCAACTGCTGATAGGCGGATTGGATGGTGGCGTTTTCATCGGCGGCGTTTTTGAGTTCCATCACCACCAGCGGCAGACCGTTGACGAACAACACCACATCCGGCCGCTTGTTCTGGCGCCCCTGATGGCCGTGGTGGCCAACCACCGTAAACTGATTCGCCACCACGAACTCGTTGTTCTCAGGTCGGGCAAAATCCACCAGCCACACCAGATCGCCGCGTTCATTACCCCTGTCCT
>JAABSM010000131.1 GCA_011390365.1 Gammaproteobacteria bacterium | reverse complement strand
CAAGGCTCGACTGCGCGTTTTCACCCGCGCATGTACCTCAAGGCGCGGTGGGGGGCGTAGTTACAAGGGTGAGCAGTGGATAATACATCCGGTGAGCCCTTATTGCATGGTGTTTGGTCGAGGGCACATCCTATGCAGAACCAAAAACGCTCGGCGGACCCACGAAATGAGGCGCATCATTCCCGGAGAATGCCATGGTGGCTTAAGTTAATGATATTGGGGGCGCGGAGGTTGCCATTTAACGGCTAACGCCGCGGTCGCCATTTTGCGCCTGCAAAGGCTTGGAAGATCGGGGCTTCAGCCGGGGCGATTGCGCCCCAAGCGTTGATCTTGTGCCTAATGGGATGACGTTTGGGGCATGCCTCCATGAAAGGCCGTGCTGGAAAGCGCCCAGTGCGCCTTGTGCAGGAGCACGCTCCTTTCCCGGTCAATCATCACTTCCATGATCTCCAGGCCTTTTCGAGCCAGCGCTTGTGTCAGTAACGAAGCGAAGGCCTCGGTCTTGCAGCGGCTGTGGCGAATCCGGTGCATCCGTGCGGCATCCGCGATCTGCCGGTCTAGCGGGGTCAGCCAGCCCTCTTCAAACTCTTCCAGTCGCTGTTGCGGGAGGTATTCGAAGATGCCGCCGCCGCCGTTGTTCAGTACGATTATCAGGGCGTCGTGGTCGTTGGCGAGCAGCAGGGCGTTGGCGTCGTGCCAGAAGGTGAGGTCGCCGATCAGGCCGACGGTCTTGCCGGGGTGGCGGGCGGCGAGGCCGAGGAGGGTGGCGATATTGCCGTCGATACCTGAAACGCCGCGGTTGGCGTGGAGGGTGAGGGGGGGCTGGCGGTTGCGGGCGAAGGCGTCGAGGTCGCGGATCGCCATGGAGTTGCCGCAGAAGAGCGGGGCGTTGGCGGGGAGTTGCTCGATCAGGGCCTGGATGATCAGGGCCTCGTCGGGGAGGTTTGTGCTTGTTTGCGTGATCTTCTCCGCGGCTTGGGTTTGCTGGAGCGTGTCGGCGGGCCTTGGTGCGTCTTCAGGTTGAGCCCTCACCCCAGCCCCTCTCCCTCGGGGAGACGGTTTGTCAAGCAGGGCGTTACAGAATAGGGCGGGGTCGCAGGTGAGGGTGCGGGTGGCGCGGTGGATCGGGTCGGGACGGGTGGGGTAGGGGGTGATGAGGATCTGTTCGCACGCCTGGTCTTCCAGGAATTGCAGCAGGCTTCTGGAGACAGGGGCCGCGCCGAAACGGAGGATCCACCGCGGCTGGAGCGCTTGCCGGATGGATGGTGCGCGCAGCCAGTGATCCTGGGCGGTGTGGATATGGTGATCGACGTGGGGTCCCCAGCGCAGGTTGGAGAGGGGGTCGGCGAGGATCGGGGCGCGGCGTTGTTTGGCCAGTCGCTGGATGGCATCGGGGAAGGCGTCGCCATAGCGAGCGGGTCCGGCGATGATGAGGCCCTGGCCGGGTTGCAGTAGCGGGGCGATGGTGTCGATCAGCGCCGCGTTGGGGGCCTGTGGGGGTGGCGCGGTCAGGGGGGTGGGCGGTATTGAGACGGGAGCGGCCGATTCCGGGGAGCGGTCCTTCACCCCATCCGCGCTCCCGCGGGGTGAGGGGCGATGATCATCCCCCTCAGGGGGAGCCGGGCGTTCGCCTAGGATTGGCTCGCGAAAGGGCAGGTTGATGTGGACCGGGCCGGGTTCTGGCCAGCGGGCGCGTTGGATGGCCTCCGCGGCGAGGGCCGCCAGTCCGCGCTGGATTGCGGGGGTTGATGCTGGGTGGGGGGCTTGCCAGACGCCGCGGGCATGGTCGGCGAAGAGGCGCGATTGCGCGGTGGTCTGGTTGGCCCCGCAGCGGTGCAGCTCTTCGGGGCGGTCGGCGGAGAGCAGGATCAGCGGGAGCTGGCCGTGGCTGGCCTCGATGACGGCGGGTAGCCAGTGGGCCGGGGCGCTGCCGGAGGTGGCGATGAGGGCGGCGGGCGCGCCGCTGGCGCGGGTCAGTCCGAGGGCGTAAAAGGCGGCGCTGCGTTCGTCGAGGACCATCTTGACCCTGGCCCGGGGGTGGCGCAGCGCCGCCAGGGTGAGGGGCGTGGAGCGGGATCCGGGGGAGGCGACGAAGTCGCTTGCACCCTGGGCAACCAACGTATCGATGAGGAGCTGGGCCCAGGCGAGGTTATCGACGGGCGGGAGCGCGGATAAGCCCGTCGCTTCGGGCGTCATCGCCTACGCCTGGCGTCGGCGGATGGGACCACGGAGGCACCGCGACCACATAGGGAAAACAATGAGTTGCATAATGCTATCCGGTCAGCTTCAGGGGTCTCAAGGATTAGGTTGGCAAGCTAAGGGCATGGAGCGGTTCGCCACCCCGGAAAAGGAATCGACCGAAGGAGTGGCGGTCCTTCAAGGGCTGCCACTCCTCGATAGATTCACCGTAACTGAAAATGCTCCGTCGCTAATCGCTCTTCTACAGGGTCAAGTCGCGCTCGCTCGCCTCGATAAAGGCCTTGCGGAAATCCTCGTAGGTGAAGACGGCGGGGAACTGGGGGAACTCGTCGATCACGTTCTGGGGCGGGCGGAAGAGGATGCCGCGATCCGCCTCGGCGAGCATGGTGGTGTCGTTGTAGGAGTCGCCGGCGGCGATGACGCGAAAATTGAGGCCGTGAAAGGCCTTGACCGCTTGCCGCTTGGGGTCTTTCTGGCGCAGGTGGTAGTCGCTCACCATGCCATTTTCATCTACGCTCAGTTTGTGGCAGAGCAGGGCGGGGTGGCCGAGCTGGCGCATCAGCGGCGCGGCGAATTCGTAGAAGGTGTCGGAGAGGATCACCACCTGGAAACGCTCGCGCAGCCAGTCGAGAAACTCCCGCGCCCCTTCCAGCGGGCCCATGCCGTCGATCACCTCCTGAATGTCGGGCAGGCCGAGCTTGTGCTGCTGGAGGATATTCAGGCGCTGGCGCATCAGTACGTCATAGTCGGGGATGTCACGCGTCGTCGCGCGCAATTCGTCGATACCGGTGCGTTCGGCGAAGTTGATCCACACTTCGGGGATCAACACCCCCTCCAGGTCAAGGCATGCAATTTCCACCCGCTGGCTCCTTGGGATTGAGTTATCGCGACAAACCGCGCCATCCGCTAACGAGAGGGGCGGTCAAAACCGGGCAAGGATACCCAAATCCCGCCCCCGGGCGCAACAAGGGGGTTGCACCGGCAGAGTGATCGACGGCGGTACCGTGTCGTCACACCCAGCACAAAACCCGGCAAACAGCGGCTCATGGAGAGCATTGAAAAATTGGGTGATAAATACCTTGACTTGCTGACGGATAGATATTATATTTATCTCCGACAAAAACACTAAGTTTGAAACTTGGGATGTCATTAAGCAGTCTGTAACACTCAACATAGAAGGTGCTATACCATGAGACTATCTACAAAAGGCCGCTACGCGGTAACCGCCATGCTGGATCTGGCCCTCCACGGGGGCGATCGTCCGGTGACCCTCGCCGATATCTCCGATACTCAGGGCATCTCCCTTTCGTATCTGGAGCAGCTCTTCGCCGGTCTGCGCAACAAGAAGCTGGTGCGCGGCGTGCGTGGTCCGGGCGGCGGCTACTACTTGGGCCGTCCCGCTGACGAGATCACCATCGCCGACATCATCTGCGCCGTCGACGAGTGGGTCGAGTTCACCCGTTGCAGCGGCGGCAAGGATTGTCAGGAAGGCAAGACCTGCCTGACTCACGACCTGTGGGAAGATCTCAGCCGTGATATCTATAACTTCCTCAAGGACATCAGCCTGGCCGACCTGATCCACCGCGGCGGCTACGAGGTGGGCGGATGCCGCAAGGACGAAAACAGCAAGTGCGCCAAGGCCCGCGAAAAGCATCGCGCCGCCTGATCCGCATTGCCGTTAGTGCAAAAAAGCCGGCGTAAGCCGGCTTTTTTATGTCCGGCGTTTTTCTCCCGTGCGGGCTTGAGCGCTCCGAGTGACTGTGCTTTACTTCGATTTTCTCTCCCCCGGATTGGGTAGTTGAAGCCACAGAGGCACAGAGATCACGGAGGGGTGTCGCGGAAAGCGTGTGTTGTCGATCGTATCTTCCTGGTACAGCAATCGATTCGGCACAGCAAAATCTCCGTGCGCTCTGTGCCTCTGTGGCTAACTTCTTACCGGGTTTATCGTTCTTCAGTCGCGAAGGTAGCATCTCCATGAACTTCCCAACCATCGAACAATGCATCGGCAACACGCCGCTGGTGCGTCTGCAACGTCTGCCGGGCGAGACCGGTAATATCATCCTGGTGAAGCTGGAGGGCAATAATCCGGCGGGTTCGGTGAAGGACCGACCGGCCCTCAACATGATCGCCATGGCCGAGCAGCGGGGGCGGATCCGCCCCGGCGATACCCTGATCGAGGCGACCAGCGGCAATACCGGCATCGCCCTGGCAATGGCGGCGGCGATCAAGGGCTATCGCATGGTGCTGGTGATGCCGGAGCACATGAGCGTCGAGCGCCGCGCGCTGATGCGGGCCTACGGCGCGGAGTTGGTGCTGACCCCTCGCGAAGGGAGCATGGAGGGGGCGATCGACAAGGCCCGCGCCATGGAGGCGGCGGGGGAGGGGGTGATCCTGGATCAGTTCGGCAATGGCGACAATCCCGCCGCCCATGTCGCCTCCACCGGCCCGGAGATCTGGCGGGATACCGAAGGCCGTATTACCCACTTCGTCAGCTCCATGGGCACCACCGGCACCATCATGGGCGTCTCCCGCTACCTCAAGGGGCAGAGCGAGACGGTACAGATCGTCGGCGTGCAGCCCACCGAGGGCTCCCAGATCCCCGGTATTCGCCGCTGGCCCCAGGAGTATCTGCCCAGGATCTACCGCCCCGAGCAGGTGGATCGCATCATCGACATGGATCAGCAAGAGGCGGAGGAGACCACCCGCGAACTGGCCCGTCGCGAGGGGATCTTCTGCGGCATCTCCTCCGGCGGCGCCGTGGCGGCGGCGCTGCGGTTGTCGAAAGAGGTGGAGAACGGGGTGATCGTGGCGATCATCTGTGACCGAGGCGATCGTTATCTCTCCACGGGCGTCTTTCCCGCCTGATCTGATTGGTTAACCGCGGATTTCGCCGATATGCGCAGATTGTTTTTACAAGAACCGATACCGTGTTTTGATCAATCGGCGTGAATCTGCGAAATCTGCGGTTCATATGAAGCCGTTGAACGCCATCGTCTCCTTGGTCGCGAAAGGTCTGATCGGCTTCGCTTTGCCCGCTTGGCTGGCACTGCTCCCCATCTCGGCCAATTCGGCGGATCTGCTGCGCTTCTCCCTGCCGGAGTTGGCGGGGGATGGCTGGTTCATCAGCGAGCTGGCGGTGACCCTGGATCTGAGCGCGGGCGACCGGCTACCGCTGGAGATCGCAGTCGGTCGCCTCGAACATCCGGCCCTCTCATCCCCTCTGGAATCCCTGCGCCTACACTGCGCGGATGGCGAGTATCGCGCCGATCGTCTGCGTTGCATCGACGGTCGCCTCTCCGGCGGGATCTTCGATGAGCTGTCGTTGCGTCTCGATCTTGACTTGCGCACCCCAGAGGGTCGACTTGAACTCACCCTGACCGGCCCTCCCCTTGGTGATGGGCGGTTGGTGCTGCGTGCCGATGAGGCGGGCTTGGTCCTGGAAGGGGAGGCTGTTTCACCGGTCTGGCTGGGACGCCAGGCCGGCGTTGAGTTCAGCCAGGGGACCTTCGATCTGCGTCTGGAGGCCAAGCGGGATTTCGAGGGGATCGCGGCGCTGAATGGGGAGCTCGAACTGCGCAATGCCGTGGGGGCGATGGCGGAGAACTGGCTGGGAGAGGGAGTTGGATTGGGCTGGAGCTTCGAGCTTCAACGCCAGGATGGTCTGTTGCGGGGTAAGCAACGCCTGGCGATCGAAAAAGGCGCTGTGCTGGGTCCCTGGTTCTACTGGGATCACACCCAGGGCGAGTTGGTCCTGGAGTCTGGCTTGAGTGTGAACATAGAAGATACGTCACTGGCCCTGGAGCAGGGGCGGGTGACTCTGGTGAAACTGCCCGCCATCGATTTTTCGACTCGCCTCGCCTTTTCTGCCAAACCGGTTCTCCAGGGCTTGCATCTGGAGACGGGAGTTTTTTCACTAAAGGATCTTTTCGAGCGGCATATCCAACCGGCCCTCGCCGGCGGCGCCTTCGGCGGGCACCGCGTCGAGGGCGAATTGGAGGCCTCCCTGGATTACGCGGAGGGGGCCTGGGATTACCGCCTGAAGCTGGACAATGGCCGGGTGGATGCGGGAGATGGAGGCTATCGGCTCGATGGCGTGAGCGTCGATCTTGCCGTAGACAAGGATCAGGGAAAGGGGGAGCTGAGCTGGCGCTCGGCGAGGTTGCTGGAGCGAATCGAGCTGGGCGTGGTCAAGGCGAACATCGCCGTCAATGAATCCGGCTTTCGACTCAACGAGCCGCTGGCGATCCCCCTCTTCGAGGGCGAACTGGTGATCGAGCAGTTGGCCTCGGACCGGGAAGGGATCGCCTTCGGCGGCTATCTGCGATCCCTCGACATGGCGGCGATCAGCCAGGCCATGGAGTGGCCGCCCTTCGAAGGGACGCTGGCGGGGATGGCCCCGGATATCCGTTACGCCGAGGGGAATCTGAACCTGCAAGGGGGGTTCCTGGTCGAGGCCTTTAAGGGCGAGCTGGTGGTGGATAACCTGCAAGTCCAGGACCTGTTCGGCACGCTGCCGATCCTGGAGGCGGATGTGCGACTGCGCGACCTGGACCTGGAAAGCCTGACCCGAACCTTCTCGTTTGGTAAAATCAGTGGCGGCCTGGAAGGGCGGGTGGAGGGTCTGCGTCTGGAGGGGTGGCGGCCAATGGCCTTCGATGCCCGTTTGGGTACCCCACCCGATGACGAGGGGCCGCACCGAATCTCCCAGCGCGCGGTGGATAATATCTCCAACCTTGGCGGTAGCGGCCTCTCCGGGGCCATGTCGCGAAGCTTTCTGCGCTTTTTCGACGAATTCGGTTACGATGAATTGGGCATCAGCTGCCGTTTGCGGGACGGGATCTGTTACATGGGCGGCATCGGCGCGGCGGAACAGGGCTACTATCTGGTCAAGGGCGGCGGCGTGCCGCGCATCGACATCATCGGCTACAATCGCCGCACCGACTGGCAGGTGCTGGTGGAGAAGCTGCGCGAGATCAGCCAGGGCGAGAGCGCCCCGGAGATCCGTTAGGGCCGCCGACGCAAAGTCACCTGGGGCCACGCGCTAAAGTTTTCAGAAGATCTCTCACGGAGGCACGGAGATCACGGAGGGCGATTTCTCCGTGTGCTCCGTGGCTCCGTGAGAGAAAAGATATTTTCAGTTGAACGACGGAATCCACGTTTTCAGGAGCAAGCGATGAAACGAACAAGAGTAGCCCTGGTCGGCCTGCTGGCCACCTTCGTGGCGGCCTGCGTCACCATCAACATCTACTTTCCCGCCGCCGCCGCGGATGCGGCGGCGGAGAAGATCGTCGATGATATCATCGGTCGCGACAGGCAGGACCCCGTTCCGTCCCAGCCCGAAGGGGACGACAAGGGGGCCTTTCTCGGCTCCGATAATGCCCCGGTGATCGTGTTCAACCCGCTGGAGTGGCTCATCCCCAGCGCCCACGCGGCGACGCCGGACTTCAACGTCGACACCCCGCGCATCCGCCAGTTGCGGGCGGAGATGAAGGCCCGCCACGAGCAGCTCAAGCCCTTTTATGAAGACGGCAAGATCGGCTACACCAGCGACGGCATGGTCACCTTGCGGGACGGCGCCCAGGTGGCGCTGCGGGAGCGGGGTCTGATCAAGAACCTGCTGGCGGCGGAAAACCGCGACCGGGAGGCCCTCTATCAGGCCATCGCCGAGGCCAACGGCCACCCCGAATGGGAAGGCCAGGTGCGCAGCGTCTTCGCCGACAAATGGATCGAACGCGCCCCCGGCGGCTGGTGGTTCCAGGCCGTGGGCGGCGAGTGGCGGCAGAAGTAAGGTCGAGGCTGGTTCCCACGCGCCGAGACTGTGAAAGTATTCTGAAAAAGCCCCTCTCCCCGAGGGAGAGGGGTTGGGGTGAGGGCAAGAATCAAGCACTTGCGCTCGAATC
>JAABSM010000130.1 GCA_011390365.1 Gammaproteobacteria bacterium | reverse complement strand
TTGGGAGCGAGGGCATCCTGCCCTCGTGAGGGCTGGAAGCCCTCACTCCCAGGACCACGGAGTGTCAACTAGAGTATGAAGGATGCCCAGAATTGGCCCGATTCTCCCGCCGTCCGCTCGCCCACCAGATGCGGCAGGCCCCCTCGTCGGAGACCATGCAGGGGCCGATGGGATGGCGCGGCACGCAGACATTGCCATAGAGCCGGCACTGGTCGGGGTAGCGTTTCCCCAGCACCACCCGCGCGCAGTCGCAGCCCGGCGGCATCTCGCCGCCGCGACGCCGGCTCTGGTCGGCGTATGCCGGATAGGCGGCGCGGGCGTCGTGATCGGCATAGGCGGGCGCGAGCTGGTAACCGGAGTTGGGTATCACCCCCACCCCGCGCCAGTTGGCGTCGACCACATCAAAGGCCCGGTCGAGAAAGCGCCGCGCCGCGGCATTGCCCTGGGGACGCACCAGTTCGGCGTAGCAGTTGTCCAGGAAACGCCGACCATCGATCAACTGCCGCAGCACCGAGTAGAAGGCGGCGAGCAGGCTCTCGGACTCAAAGCCGGCGACGGCGGCGGGGATCTGGTGGCGCTCGACGACGAAGCGCCACTCCTCCGGCCCCATCACGGTGGCGACGTGGCCGGGGGCGACCAGGGCGTCAAAGCCCGGCGTCTCCGAATCGAGGAGCATCGCCACCGCCGGCCAGGTGAGACGCCCGGAGAGCAGCAACCGCAGATTCTCCGGCACCCCCTGCACCAGCATCGCCGCCACCGGCGCCATGGTGGTCTCGAAACCGGCGGCGAAGAAGACCACCTTGCGTTCGGGATGTTCGCGGGCGATGGCGACCGCCTCCAGCGGCGAGGAGATGGGACGCACATCCCCGCCCGCGCCCCGCGCCTGCTCCAGGCTGGGCACCTCGCCCTTGGCGACGTTGGCCGGCACCCGCAACATGTCACCGAAGGCGACCAGGATGAGATCTTCGTGCAACGCCAGTTGAATGGCGTGGTAGATATCCTCCTCGGGGCAGACGCACACCGGACAGCCCGGCCCCGGGATCAGCTCGATCGCCTCCGGCAGCGCCCCGCGCAGCCCGGCCATGCTGATCGAGCGCTCATGGCCGCCGCACACGTTCATGATGCGCACCGGCCCCGGCAGCTCCAGCTCGCCGATGCGCACCAACCATTGGCGGGCGTCGCTACTCATGGATGATGATGGCGTTGATCGTGGACATGATTCGGATCGATGGGGGTGGTCTGCTCGGCGGCGAGCGCCGTCTTGTGTCTGGCCACCTCATCCCGCAACCAGTCGAGCCAAGCGGCCATGCCCTCGCCCTTGCGCGCCGACAGGGTGAAGATCGGCGCCGGATTGGCCAGATTACGCACCGCCTGCTCGGCCTTCGCCGGCTCGAAGTCGTCGAGCACCGCGAGCAGATCGGATTTGGTCAGCAACACCAGATCGGTGGAACGAAACATCACCGGGTACTTGGCCGGCTTGTCATCCCCCTCGGTCACCGACAGCAGTGCGACATTGAAGTGCTGACCCAGATCGAAACTGGCGGGACAGACCAGATTGCCCACATTCTCCACGAACAGGATATCCAGACCATCCAGGGAGAGCTCATGCAGGGCGTGATGGACCATGTGGGCATCCAGATGACAGGCGCTGCCGGTAGCGATCTGCACCGCCGGCGCACCCTTGTCGCGAATCCGTTTGGCGTCGTTCTCCGTCTCCAGGTCGCCCTCGATGACGCCAATCTTCAGCTCGTCGCCCAGCGCCTCGATGGTCGCCTCCAGCAGGCTGGTCTTGCCGCTGCCCGGCGACGACATCAGGTTGATCGCCAGCACGCCATGGGCGGCGAAGTGGTCCCGGTTATGGGCCGCCTGGTGGTCATTGGCGCTAAGCAGCCCCTCCAGCACCTCCACCGCATCCCGGCCGCCGCGGGTCCGGGCCAGCTCACCGCCCTCTTGCAGAAGGTGGCGATTGCCGTCCGTTACATTGCATCCGCAGGTATCACACATCAGTCGCTCCTGAATCCCGTGGGATTTTCATCGATCGTGAATTCACCACAGAGAACACAGAGGGCACAGAGAAGGTGAACAAGAGGAACCCTCGCGCTCACCGGCAAGCAGAGCCTGGTAATACCGGAACCCTTTACTGTGAATCAGCAGGAGGACTGCCAGTCCTTCAAGGACTGGCAGTCCTGAGCTCGATTCATTTTCCGGGGTGTTGGAACCTCCTTCATGCCCGTTAGGCCGTTTTCTCTGTGTTCTCTGTGTCCTCCGTGGTGTTATTTGACCCGCCAATCGCCGCTTCCTCTTCCCGCTCCAGCTCCAGCCGCGCCAGCAGCATCTCGTCGCCGCTCACCACGCGGGTGTAGAATCCGCCGCAATGGCCGCACAGCAGCCGATTCGGCGCGGCTTCGCTCTCGGCGTCGCAGGCCTCGCAGTAGACCCGCAGCGGCATATCCTCGATCACCAGCTCCGCATCCTCGGCGATGCCGCCCGCCGCCGCGACCGGAAAGGCGTGCGCCAGCAATTGCGGTTCCACCCCGGAGAGGGGACCGATGCGCAGCACGATCTCCACCACCTTCACCGCCCGCTGTTCGGCGGCGATTCGCTCCACCTGATCCATCAATCCGTAGCAGATCGAAAGCTCATGCATGCGCCGCTTCCGCGTCGAACGCCGCCTCCGCCGCCAGCATCTCGTCGTAGACCTCCCAGGCGCTGCGCGCCTCTTCGGCGGTCACCTTCTGGATGGCGTAGCCGACATGCACCACCACATAGTCATCCGCGGCGATGGTCTCGTCCTGCAACATGAACAGGCTCACGTCCCGCTCCACGCCCTTGGCCTCGCAACGGGCCATGAAGCCATCGATCTCCACCACCCGCATGGGGATTCCCAGACACATCACGCTTCTCCCGGTCGGTTCGATGGAACCATCATAACGGTTTTTGCGGTTGCGGTGTATGGCCGTCAACCCTGCGCCAGTCGGCCTGGACGAGATTGCGGGTGTTGGCGGCGAACACCAGCCCGACCTCAAAGAGCCCCTTGCCGGGCTGATCGCGGTACTTTTCGCTGTAGCCCCGTTGCTGGATCTGGGCCAAGGCGGCGTTGGCGTCACCCGCCTCCGGGAACTTGTCGCCCCGCAGGAGCTTGATCTCCAGCACATAGAGGTAATCCGCCAGCTTCACGGTCAGATCGACCTGACCATGATTGGTGATGTCTTCGGGGATGATCTCGGCATCGAGGCTGGCGAAGAAGGCATAGAGCACGCTGGCGTAGTAGCCTTCCGCCTCGGCCAGCTCATTACCGGTGAAGTTGCGCCAGGGCACCCCCGCGAAGAGGCGCTTGATCACATTGGCCAGTTCGCCGACCTCACCCCGGCTCAGGGCGTCGAAGATCCCGCTCTTGAAGGCCAGGCGTCGGTTGGGGAGATCGGTATAGGCGACGATGATCTGGTTACTGAGGGCGGTGCGCACCTCCAGGTTGGGGATCCTGAGGCGGAACACCCACTCGCCGAGCTTGCGGTAATCCTCGGCGATGGTGAGATAGCCTGCCTGATAAAGCAGGGTAATCGGGTTGATCCGCTCCACGTCGAAGGAGTCGAGGATCTCTTCGCTCACCTCCAGGGACTCCAGGTCGGGGACAAAATAGCGCTCCTTGCGGAAGAGCTTGATCAGGAAGCTGGGGCTGCCGGTCTCGAACCAGTAGTTGCGGTATGACCCTCCCTTACTGATGAAAAGGAGGATGTCAAACGGATTGTAGAGCGGCTCCCCGAGAAAGCGGTAGCCATTGTACCAACGCCTCAGCTCCCCCCAATCGACGCCGGCGAGATGTTCGGCGAAGACGGTCTCCAAATCCTGTTGGGTATAACCGCAGAGTGTCGCAAACCGCTCATCGAGCGTGATGTCCTGCAACTGATTAATGCCCGAAAAGAGACTTACCTTGCTGAACTTGGTCACCCCCGTCATGAAGACCAAATGAATGTCGGCATCTCGCCCCTTCATCACGGAGTAGAGGCTCTTCAACCCCTCGCGAATCTCCGCCGCGACCTCCGGGTGCTCGATATTATCCAGAATCGGCTTGTCGTATTCGTCTACCAGGATAACAACGGATTCGCCGGATTGTTCGTGGGCGCGCTGAATCAGTTCGCCAAAACACCCCGGAATGCTGCTGTTCTCGCACGTTATGCCCAGGCGACGCTGATTGAAACGCAGGGCTTCATGGAGAAGCCGATCCGACTCCTCCCGGCTTTGCGCCACACCCGCGGAAAAATCGAGCTTGATGACCGGATGTTTGCGTGACCAGTCCCACCCATCATGGACGGCAAGCCCTCGAAACAGGGGCTCGTTCCCCTCGAACAGCTCTTTCAGGGTATCGACGAAGAGACTCTTGCCGAAGCGTCGCGGACGGGAGAGAAACCAGTACTTACCGGCTTCGGCCAAGGCCTGGGCATGGCCGGTCTTGTCGACGTAGGCATGGCCTTCGCGAATGATCTCGCTGAAGGTCTGAATGCCGATGGGGAGTTTCTTCATGGCGTGGACACCAGAGTCGATCCGAGCATAAGATCGCCATAGTATACGCAACGCAGCGACGTTCCGCGCCATGCGGTTTGGGCGACCCCGGTTTAAATCCCCGAAATCGAACCAACCCTCTTCGGCTGGAACCACAAACCGGAGGACCAAAACATGCCATCGATTCCGTTTCTCGCAAAAACCTTGATCCTGTTCACCGCGCTGGCCTGGAGCGGCGCCGCAACCGCGGCGGAGAGCGCCCCTTGGGGCAAGGCCGAAGCGGGCGAGCCGCAATATGCGCCGCAAAAAGTGGTATATGACGTGGCGGTACCCGACGCCAAAAAACTCTCCGGGGTGCTCGATCGCGCCAGCTACCTCAATAACGTCTACCATGCCGACCCCTTCGGCACCTCCATCGTGCTGGTGCTGCACGGCGGCGAGGTCCCCCTCTTCGCCATCGAGCACTACGAGGAGAACCAGGAGCTGATGACCCGCGCCCAGAGCCTGACGGTGGGCGGCACCATCGAGATCCGCATGTGCGAGCAGGCGGCCAAGGCCCATGGTTACGATCCGGAGGAGATCCACGGCTTCGTCCAGATCGTGCCCATGGCGGATGCCGAGATCATTCGCTTGCAGCAGGAAGAGGGTTACGTCTACATGCAATGATCCTCGGAACAATAGCCACAGAGGCACAGAGACCGCAGAGAAACTCGCTGAAGCCCCACGATATTTCTACAACGTCAAGACTACGCACCATTCCCGTAGACACACGAAAAAAACTCCGTGTACTCTGTGTCTCCGTGGCTAACGATCATGGAGTGGTTCGCCACCCCGGAAAATGAATCAGCCGAAGGAGTGGCAGTCCTTCAAGGACTGCCACTCCTCGATAGATTCACAGTAACTTTCGCCTTACAGTATCGATCGCAAAGAATCCAGCATGAACCTCCCTCCCCTCACGCAAGGCCGCCTGCTGCGGCGTTACAAGCGTTTTCTCGCCGACGTCGCGCTGGAGGGCGGTGAGACCGTGGTCGCCCACTGCCCCAATACCGGGGCCATGACCAGTTGTTGGGAAGCCGGTTGCCGGGCGCAGATCAGCCATAGCGATAACCCCAAGCGCAAGCTGGCCTGGACCCTGGAGCGCACCGATATGGGGCAGGGCTGGATCGGCGTCAACACCGGCTCGGTCAATGGCGTGATCGCGGAGGGCATAGCCTCGGGCGCGATCCCCGCCTTGAGCGGCTACCGGGCGCTGAAACGGGAGTTCACCGTCGACCTGCCCGGCCATCCCCGCTCGCGGCTGGATCTGTTTCTCTCCCAGGGCGAAGTTGCCGACGCCTTCATCGAGGTCAAGAACGCCACACTGCTGGATGGCGAATGCATCCGTTTTCCCGATGCCGTCAGCGCACGCGGCCTGAAACATCTGGAATTGCTGGCGGCGCTGGCGGAAACCGGGGTGCGGGCGGTGATGGTCTACGCCGTCAACCGCCCAGAGGGAACCGCCTTCGCCCCCGCCGATGCCATCGATCCGGCCTACGGGCGACGTCTGCGCGAGGTAACCGCGCAAGGCGTCGAGGTGATCGCGGTGCGAATCCTGCATGAAGAAAACAGCAGCCGCGTCGGTTCCGAGGTTGCGGTAGAATTGGAGTGATCGGATCTTGTGAAGGCATCCTTCATACTCTTGTTGACACTCCGTGGTCCTGGGAGCGAGGGCTTCCAGCCCTCACGAGGGCAAAATGCCCTCGCTCCCAAAGGAAAGTGTAAACTGCAATGGAAGGGATATGAAGGATGCCCTTGTGAAGGCGATTTTTAGCATGACGATAACAATCCACCATTGGTCAGACTACCCCCGCAAAGCCGCCCCCCCTTTGCGAAAGGGGGGAGAGGTTTCGGCGAAACGATTCGACATCCGGACGGCCATTCACCTCTCATCTCGCTTGAAACCATGGCCAGCCTGACCCTGCAAGATTTCACCACCGTCAACCTGAACGACCTCTCCCTCAACGTGGCGGCGGGGGAGTGCGTCGCGCTGTGGGGGGATTCGGGCAGCGGCAAGACCCGGCTGCTGCGCGCCGTCGCCGATCTTGACCCCCATCAGGGCGAGGCCTGGTGCGGCGAGGCCAGACGCAGCGAACTGGAACCCACCGAGTGGCGCAAACGGGTCGGCTACCTGCCGGCGGAGAGCCACTGGTGGGATGACCGGGTCGGCGATCACTTCAAGGCGACGGCGGCGGAGCTGGCCGCCCTCGACCTGCCCGAAGAGGCCATGGGTTGGCAAATCAGCCGCATCTCCAGTGGCGAGCGCCAGCGCCTGGCGCTGCTGCGGATGCTCTCGCGCCGGCCCCAGGTGCTGCTGCTGGACGAGGCCACCGCCAACCTGGACCGAGACAACATCGAGCGCGCCCAGCGGCTGATCGACGACTACCGCCGCCAACACCACGCGGCGGTACTGTGGGTCTCCCACGATGAACGGCAACGCCAGGCGATCGCCAGCCGCGGCCTGCGCATCGTCGGCACGGGGCTGGAGGAGCATTCATGGAGCTGATCCTGCTCGGCCCCGGCGACCTGGCCCTCGCCGCCTGCCTGATCCTGGCCCTGGCGCTGCTCTCCTGGCGGCTGCACCTCGGAATCGAGAAACGCCTGCTGATCAACGCCAGCCGCACCGTCGTCCAGCTGACCCTGCTCGGGCTGGTGCTCAAATGGCTGTTCGATAACGCCGACCTGCTCACCATCGGCGCCCTGAGCCTGTTCATGCTGGCGATGGCGGGCTGGGAGGTACGCGCCCGTCAGCAGCATCGCTTTACCGGCTACTGGGGATACGGCATCGGCGCCATCTCGATGCTCATCTCCTCCTTTACCATCACCCTCATCACCCTGCTCATCCTGGTGCGCCCGGAACCCTGGTACGCCCCCCAGTACGCCATCACCCTGCTCGGCATGCTGCTGGGCAACACCATGTCCGGCGTCGCCATCGCCCTCGACAACCTGACCCAGACCACCGAACGCCAGCAGGGCGCGATCGAGGCACGCCTGCTGCTGGGCGATGACTGGCATGTCGCGATCGGCGACATCCGCCGCCAGGCGCTGCGCTCCGGCCTGATCCCCATCATCAACGCCATGGCGGCGGCGGGGGTGATCACCCTGCCGGGCATGATGACCGGCCAGATCCTCGGCGGCAGCCCGCCGCTGGAGGCGGCCAAGTACCAGATCCTGATCATGCTGCTGATCGGCGCCGGCACCGGTTTCGGCGCGACCGCGGCGGTGTGGATCGCCTCCAAGCGGCTATTCGATGATCGCCAACGACTGCGCCTCGATCGCCTGATCGAAAAGAAGAAGTAGCCCGGCGACGCATCAAGGCATCGCATTGTAACACCAAGAGAACCTGTAATGATGGTCTATGGGAATGGGATACGACGAAGCGAGCCCCCCATCCGTTACCTCGGCGCTGCCTCGCATCGGATTCCCGCGCCATAGCCGCCAAGACCGCGGGCTCAATGTCATTAATTTAAGCGCCACGCCAGGTTCCCGCCCTTGATGCGCCTGACTCCGGGGCAGCCCGGAAATCGCCGGACCGGCATAGGATGTGCCGAATAAAAGGCCTTGTCGCTCGGTCGACGGCACATCCTATGCAGAACCAAAAACGCTCGGCGCACCCACGAAATGAGGCGCATCATTCCCGGAGAATGCCACGATGGCTTATCTTAATGACGTTGACGGCGTGTACTCCCCCCCCGAACCGGGTC
>JAABSM010000012.1 GCA_011390365.1 Gammaproteobacteria bacterium | reverse complement strand
CAGCGGGACAACAGCCGACTGCTCAAGACCCTCAACTACCTGCGCGACCTGGGCAACACCGTCATCGTCGTCGAACACGACGAAGAGGCGATTCGCGCCGCCGACCATGTGGTGGATATCGGCCCAGGCGCCGGGGTGCATGGCGGTGAGGTGATCGCCCAGGGTACCGCCGAGGAAATCAGCAAGGTCGAGGCGTCGGTTACCGGCCAGTTCCTCAGCGGCAAACGGGCCATCGCCGTGCCGAAACAGCGCACCCCGGTCGATGAGGCGCGCTGGTTGGAGATTCGCGGCGCGCGGGGCAATAACCTCAAGGGCGTCCACCTGCGCATCCCGGTGGGCCTGCTCACCTGCGTCACCGGCGTCTCCGGCTCGGGCAAATCGACGCTTATAAATGATACCCTCTACCCGGTCGCCGCCCACCGCCTCAATCGCGCCGACGCCCATGAGCACGCGCCCTTTGATGAACTGGATGGCCTGGAACATTTCGACAAGGTGGTGGATATCGACCAATCCCCCATCGGCCGCACCCCCCGCTCCAATCCGGCGACCTACACCGGCCTGTTCACTCCTATCAGAGAACTGTTCTCCGCCGTGCCCGAATCCCGCTCCCGCGGCTACACCCCGGGGCGTTTCTCTTTTAACGTCAAGGGCGGGCGCTGCGAGGCCTGCAAGGGCGACGGCGTGATCAAGGTGGAGATGCATTTTCTCCCTGATATCTACGTGGAGTGCGATGTGTGCAAGGGGGCGCGCTATAACCGCGAGACCCTGGAAATACGTTTCAAGGGCAAGACCATCACCGAGGTGCTCAACATGACGGTGGAGGAGGCGCTGGAGTTCTTCGAGGCCATCCCCGCGCTGAAAAGAAAGCTCCAGACCCTGATGGACGTGGGCCTCTCCTATATCACCCTGGGCCAGAACGCCACCACCCTGTCCGGCGGCGAGGCGCAACGGGTCAAACTCTCCCGCGAACTCTCCAAGCGCGACACCGGCAACACCCTCTACATCCTCGACGAACCCACCACCGGCCTACACTTCCACGACGTGCAACACCTGCTGGAAGTTCTGCATCGCCTGCGCGACCACGGCAATAGCGTGGTGGTCATCGAGCACAACCTGGACGTCATCAAGACCGCGGACTGGATCGTGGATCTGGGGCCTGAGGGCGGAGACAAGGGCGGCGAGATCATCGCCGCGGGGACGCCGGAGCAGGTGGCGAAGGTAAAGGCTTCCCATACCGGGCGCTATCTCAAGCCGATGCTGTAACCGATCGATTCTCTCAGGGGAAAGACGATGAAATTCGAGGTGTACTGCGACGAAGCAAATCCAGATGTACTGACATCGAAAAAACCGCGTGCACGATACTTGATGATCGGCAGCCTTTGGTTACCCGATCATCTGCGCAACGAACTCAAGGTGCGAATTACTGCTCTACGCCAGCGACATCATGCATGGGGCGAGATCAAGTGGAGCAAAGTCTCCCCGAATCGCCGGGATTTCTATCTGGAGCTGGTGGATCTTTTCTTCGCCTATGGCGATAACTTGCGGTTTCGTTGCATCGCCGTCGATCAGACCCAGCTCGACCTGGCGCTTTACGATAACGACGAGCAAACCTACTGCCGAGGAATTATTCATACCTTTGATGGCATCCGCACGCGTCTATTTCGCCGCTACCAAATTCGGGCACGTCTTCTACGAGAGTACAGCGCGGGATGGCCTCAAGGATCATTTTTCCCCAGTGCGCGCCCAACGCATCGACTGGATCAAGGCAACGTTGGAACATCCACAGGCTACGTTATTCGAAGGCTGGAATAGCAAGGCACGTCAGTACGACGCCAGCCGCCGCGTGGCCGTGGTATATCCACGACGTGCAACATCTGCTGGAGGTGCTGCACCGCCTGCGCGACCACGGCAACAGCGTGGTGGTCATCGAACGCAACCTGGACGTCATCAAGACCGCCGACTGGATCGTCGCCCTCCGCCGGTCGGGGGTTGCACACACGACCGAGACACCTGGATATGCGCAGAGTGATGAGTTGAATCTGCATTGGTTGGCACGCAAACGTACCAGTCGCGGGTACAACCCGCGACCGGCCTGTTCATCCCGTCTATTCAATTCCCTCAAAGCTCCCGCGTGGCGAGGAAGCGGATATCCGGCCAGCGTTCCATGGCGAGGTTAAGGTTGACGCGGGTGGGGGCGAGGTAGACGAGTTGGTCGTCGCCGTCGAGGGCGAGGTTTTCGTAGGCCTTTTCCTTGAATTTGGCCAGCATCTTGTCGTCGTCGCATTTGATCCAGCGGGCGGTGTTGACGCTGATCGCCTCGACGATCGCCTCCACGTTGTATTCGTCCTTCAACCGGTGGGCGGCGACGTCGAACTGCAACACGCCGACCGCGCCGAGGATCAGGTCGTTGTTCTTCATCGGCCGGAAGACCTGGGTGGCGCCCTCTTCGCAGAGTTGCAGCACCCCCTTTTGCAGCGCCTTCATGCGCAGCGGGTCCTTGAGCACCACCCGCCGGAAGAGTTCCGGGGCGAAGTAGGGGATGCCTTCGTACTTCAGCTCTTCGCCGTCGCTGAAGGTGTCGCCGATCTGGATGGTGCCGTGGTTGTGCAGGCCGATGATGTCCCCGGGCCACGCCTCTTCGACGTGTCTGCGCTCGTCCGCCTGGAAGGTGATGGCGTTGCTGATCTGCACCGTCTTGTTGATGCGCACATGGCGCATCTTCATGCCCTTCTTGTAGCTGCCGGAGCAGACCCGCAGGAAGGCGATGCGGTCGCGGTGGGCGGGGTCCATGTTGGCCTGGATCTTGAACACGAAGCCGCTGAACTTGTCTTCATCCGGTTTCACCAGCCGCTGCTGGGTCTCACGGGCGCGGGGGGCGGGGGCGTATTCGACGAAGGCGTCGAGCAGCTCCCGGACGCCGAAGTTGTTGATCGCCGAGCCGAAGAAGACCGGCGTCTGTTCGCCCTTGGCGTAGGCATCCAGGTCCAGGGCGTGGCCCGCCTCGCGCACCAGTTCGATCTCCTCCCGCAGTTCGTCGGCCTGGCCGCCCAGCACCTCATCCATGCGCGGGTTGTCGAGCCCTTCGATGGTTTCGCCTTGCTGAATCTTGCCGCCGTGGGTGGCGGAGAAGAGGTGGGTTTTCTCGCTGCGCAGGTCGAACACCCCCTTGAAGCGCTTGCCCATGCCGATCGGCCAGGTCACCGCCGCGCACTGGATCTTGAGTACTCGCTCCACCTCGTCGAGGACCTCCATGGCGTCCCGGCCCTCGCGGTCGAGCTTGTTGACGAAGGTGAGGATGGGGGTGTCGCGCAACCGGCACACCTCCATCAGTTTGATGGTGCGGTCCTCCACGCCCTTGGCCACGTCGATCACCATCAGCGCCGAATCCACCGCGGTGAGGGTGCGGTAGGTGTCCTCCGAGAAGTCCTCGTGCCCCGGGGTGTCGAGGAGGTTGACGATGGCGTCGCCGTAGGGGAACTGCATCACCGACGAGGTGACCGAGATGCCGCGCTGCTTCTCCAGTTCCATCCAGTCAGAGGTGGCGTGGCGCGCCGCCTTGCGCCCCTTGACGGTGCCCGCCAGCTGGATCGCGCCTCCGTAAAGCAGCAATTTTTCGGTGAGGGTGGTTTTACCCGCGTCGGGATGTGAGATAATCGCGAAGGTGCGACGACGACGCATCTGTTCCAGTAGTTCGGACATGGGGGTTTCAGGGGCTCTTGGCAAAAGCGGGAATTATACCGGTTGCGTCTCCTCGGGGCCATGGTGCGTGGCGGCAAATCCTTGAAACCCGCCGGACGGGGCTTGCCGCACCGTGCGCACCGTTAATCCGTGAGCAATGGGGTTGCAGTGGGGAAAGTCGCTAACGGTGGGAGCGGGTGTACAGCACCCGTCCCGCAGCCCGAGGTCGGACTGCTGACCAAGTCCGGCGTTGCCCAGGATCATTCATAACCACGCCTACATTGCGCCAGCGCCGCCTTACGGTAATCGTTCCAACGCGTCCGGCGATGCTCATTGGCTGACCGTTTTCGAAAAGACGTTAATGACGATAACACCGCATGCGATCAAGCCAATCCCAATAGCGGCTGGTAGATCAGGTATCTGCTTGAACCATACCGCCCCCACGATGGTAATCAGTGCGATTCCCGCACCTGCCCAGATGGCATAGGCGATGCCGAGGGGGATCGTTTTCAATACCTGGGCCAGGAAATAGAAGGAGGCGCCGTAGCCGATGAACACGACGATGGTTGGTCCGAGCCGGGTGAGTTCTTGCGAGGCCTTCAGGGCGCTGGTTCCGATAACCTCGGCGATTATCGCCAGGGCGAGATACAGGTATCCCATGTGTCCTCCCGTTGTGAAGCGAAAAGGCGTGCTGGGCTGCTTGATTCCGGTGGAGTGAGTGAGGTAACCGGAGAGCCCCAGATCGCCATCCTATGTGTGTTGATACCTTCGGGCAAGCGCTATTGCCCGCTCCTTCTTGCCAGCCGAGAAAATCGCGGACCTCTCCGGCGCGAACAAGTCAACGACAAACGGTCCCATTCCCGTTAGGCTATGGGATTTCCCATGATGGCGACGAAGCGGATCCGGGCAAGGCCGGGATTCCGCCATTCGGGCGCCACCCCATCGATCCCTCGGGGAGGGATCGCTTCCGCGACTTCGCGGCGGCGAATGCAAACCCGCCGGGAACTTTTCGGCCCCGGTCGCGATCTCATCACCCGTAAATTTCGCGATATAGCGCATAAACCGTTTTCGTTCAGATAATTAGAAGAGGAATGCCATGATTCGTGTAGAGTCGTTGACGCGAACCTATGGCGATTTCACCGCCGTCGATCGGGTGTCGTTCGAGATCGGCCAGCGGGAAGTCGTCGGTCTGCTGGGCCATAACGGCGCGGGCAAGACCACCATCATGAAGATGATCACCGGCTTTCTGGAGCCCACCGCCGGAACCATTCAGGTGGCGGGGATGGATGTGGAGCAGCAGGGGCTGGCGACGCGCAGGCTGATCGGCTACCTGCCGGAGAACTGCCCCATCTACCGCGAGATGACGGTGATCGACTACCTGGAATATGCCGCCGCCCTGCATGATATCCCGGAGGGGGAGCGGCCCGCGGCGGTGCGGGAGGCGATCGCCCGCACCGAGCTGGAGGTGAAGGCGCTGCAACCGATCGGTACCCTGTCGCGGGGGCTGCGCCAGCGGGTGGGGGTGGCCCAGGCGATCCTGCACAAGCCCCAGATCCTGATCCTGGACGAACCCACCAACGGCCTCGACCCGACCCAGATCCAGCACATGCGCGAGCTGATTCATTCGCTCGCCGAGAGCGCGACGGTGATCCTCTCCACCCACATCCTGCAAGAGGTGCAGGCGATGTGCGACCGGGTGATCATCGTGCGCGGCGGCCGGAAGGTACTGGATGATCGACTGGAGAACCTGCAAGCGGGCAAGCGCCTGCTGGTGGCGGTGGACGCCGCGCCGGAGAGGGCGGCGACGCTGTTCGGCGAGATGGACGAGGTGGCGGGGGTGGAGTCCCTGGGCGGCGAGGGCGAGCACCATCGCTACGCCCTGGGGCTGGCCACCGGTACCGATGTCGCCGCGCCGGCGGTGGCGCGCAAGGTGCTGGATGGCGGGCACAAGCTCTACTCGCTGACGCCGGAGAGCCGGGACCTGGAGACCATCTTCGGGGACGTCTCGGCGCGTTAAGTTATCACTGCAGAGAGGGTTTAGTTAACCGCGGATTTCGCGGATTGACGCAGATTGGCTACTGGTGACACCGCTCCTGCGGTGTCACCCGTCTCAAGGCGCTCCCGCGCCGAGAAGGTCACACGGGGCGCGGGAGCGCCCTCGGATGCGTCACGCCGCGGGAGCGGCGTGACGAGAAGAGTAGCTGTGCCCTCTGTGGTTAATTTCAAAATCAATTCTTAAGGAGGCATGATCGTGGACAAGGTTCTACGCATCGCCCGCAAGGAGTTCGCCGGATTTTTCGCGTCTCCGGTCGCGTTTATCTTTTTCGGCGCCTTCCTGGCGGTTACGTTATTCATCTTCTTCTGGGTGGAGACCTTCTTCGCCCGTAATATCGCCGATGTTCGCCCGATGTTCGAGTGGATGCCGGTGCTGTTGCTGTTTCTCAGCGCGGCGATCACCATGCGCATGTGGTCGGAGGAGCGGCGGCTGGGGACGCTGGAGGTATTGCTGACCTCGCCGGCCCTGCCGTGGCAGTTCGTCGCCGGCAAGTTCCTGGCCTGTATGGGGCTGGTGGGGACGGCGCTGCTGCTGACCCTGCCGTTGCCGATCACCGTGTCGTTTCTCGGTAATGTCGACTGGGGGCCGGTGTTCGGCGGCTATCTGGCGACGCTTTTTCTGGCGGCGGCCTATCTCGCCATCGGCCTCTTCGTCAGCGCCCGTAGCGATAATCAGATCGTCAGTCTGATCGTTGCCACGGCGATCTGCGGGGTCTTCTATCTGCTCGGCAGCGACGCCTTTACCAGCCTGTTCGGCAACAAGGGCTCGGAGTTCCTGCAACTGCTGGGCTCCGGCTCCCGCTTCGAGTCGATCACCCGCGGCGTCATCGATCCGCGGGATCTCTACTACTACATCAGCCTCGCCGGCGTCTTTCTGGTGTTGAATGTATTCGCCCTGGAGGTGCTGCGCTGGGCCGGTAATCGGAGCAACCCCAATCATCGGCGCTGGGGGCTGTTGACGGCGCTTTTGGCGGGCAACTTTCTGGTCGCCAATGTGTGGTTGGCGGATGTGGACGGGGCGCGGGCGGATTTTACCGACGGCAACATCTACTCCATCTCCGACGCCACCGACGCCTATTTGAACCGCTTGCGGGAGCCGTTGCTGATTCGCGGCTACTTCAGCGCCCAGACCCATCCGTTGCTGGCGCCTTTGGTGCCGCGGCTGCGGGATCTGCTGGAGGAGTACGCCATCGCCGGCGACGGCAAGGTGCGACTGGAGTTCATCGACCCGCTGGAGAATCCGGAGCTGGAGAAGGAGGCGGGGGAGAAGTTCGGCATTCAGCCGGTCGCCTTTCAGACCGCCAGCAAGTATCAGGCGGCGGTGGTCAACTCCTACTTCGACATCGTGGTGCAGTATGGCGATCAGCATGAAAAGCTGGGTTTTCGCGACCTGATCGAGGTGAAGGTCCAGAGCGAGACGGATATCGACGTGGATCTGCGCAATCCGGAGTACGACATCACCCGCGCCATCAAGAAGGTGCTCCAGGCCTATCAGGGCGCCGGGCAACTGTTCGACAACATCGCCCAGCCGGTAGTCTTCAAGGGCTACATCTCGCCGGACGCCAGGTTGCCGGAAATACTCCAGGAACTCCGCGCCGGGCTGGATCAACTGCTTACCGAGATGGAGCTGGAGTCCGACGGCAAGCTGAAGGTGGAGATACGAGATCCCGACGAGCAGGGCGGGGCGCTTGCGAAGCGGATCCGCGAGGAGTACGGCTTTCGGCCCATGGCGGCGGGGCTGTTCGATCCCAACACCTTCTGGTTCTACATGACCCTGGAGAGCGGCGATCAGGTGGTGCAGGTGCCGCTGCCGGAGGGTTACACCAAATCCGGCCTGGAGCAGAGCCTGGACGCGGCGTTGAAGCGCTTCTCCAAGGGCTTCCTCAAGACGGTGGCGTTGCACTCGCCGAATCCGACACCGCGGATGTCCCCGTTCGGCGGCATGCAGCTGGGTGGCAAGCAGTTCAGCCTGCTGGAAGAGACCCTGGCGGAAGAGCATGACGCCACCGAGGCCAAACTGGAGAACGGCATGGTTCCCGAGGCGGCGGACCTGCTGCTGTTGGTGGCGCCAGAGGAGCTGGACGACAAGCAGCTCTTCGCCGTGGATCAGTTCCTGATGCGCGGCGGCACCGTGGTGCTGGCCACCTCGCCGTTTGACATCGATACCCGGGGCAAGCTCTCGGCCAAGGCGCATCGATCGGGCCTGAAGGAGTGGCTGGCCCATAACGGTATCACCATCGAGGAGAGGATGGTGCTGGACCCCCAGAACGCCGCCTTCCCGATTCCGGTGCAGCGCAACCTGGGGGGCTTCGTCGTCCAGGAGACGCAAATGGTCGAATATCCCTTCTTCGTGGATATCCGCGAAGAGGGGCTGAATCGGGACAGCGGCATCACCGCCGGCATCGATCAGGTGACCCTCAACTGGGCCTCGCCCATCAGCCTTGATGGGGAGAAGGGCGAGGGCCGCACGGTCATGCCCATCCTCTACTCCAGCGAGGCCTCCTGGACCAGTGACTCGACCCAGATCCAGCCGGACTTCGCGATGCATGGCGAGCTGGGATTCCCCGCCGGGGATGATACGGGCAAGAAGCTGCTAGCGGTATCGGTGGAGGGGGGCTTCGAATCCTTCTTCAAGGACAAACCTTCGCCCCTGGCCGCTGCCGCCGAGGATGACGCGGGAGACGGGGCCGGCGATGCCAATGCCATGAACGAAGGGGAGGAAGAGAGGCCGCCGGTGATCTCCCGGGCCATCGACAAGTCGCCGGAGTCGGCGCGCATCGTCGTCTTCGCGTCCAACACCTTCCTCACCGATGAGGTGCTGGATCTGGCCGCCAGCGGCATGGGCACCCGCTACCTCAATCCGGTGCAACTGGTAACCAACGCGGTGGACTGGTCGCTGGAGGATCGGGAGCTGCTGTCGATCCGCGGTCGCGGCCACTTCTCCCGCACCCTGCGCCCGCTGGATCGGGATGCCCAGGTCTTCTGGGAGTATCTCAACTACGCCCTGGCCCTGTTTGGGCTGGTGGCGGTGTGGTTGTTCCGGCGCACGCGCATCCAGGCCGATCTGGCGCGTCAGCAGGCGATACTCAATCTGGGGAGGGCTTGATCCATGGAAAAGAAGATACGCTTTCTTGGCGCCTTTCTGGTGCTGCAACTGATCCTGGCGCTGATCACGCTGGCCGGCGGCGAGAAGTACGCCGCCTTCGAGGCCAGCGAAGCGCTGCTTACCCTTGATGCCGACCAGGTGGATCGTATCGAGATCACCGAGCCGGACAAGGACTCGCTGGTGCTGGAGAAGCAGGACGGTGAATGGCGACTGCCCGGCGTGGATGGTTTCCCCGCCAAGGCCACCCGCGTCGATAACCTGATCGGCAAGTTGACCGCCATGAAGCGGGGCTGGCCGGTGGCGGAGACCGACGCGGCGGCGGGGCGCTTCAAGGTGGAGGAGGATGCCTTTGAGCGTCGCATCGTGCTTTACGAAGACGACGACGAGGTGGCGGAGCTCTACCTGGGCACCTCGCCCGGCTTCCGCAAGGTCCACGCCCGGGTCGCGGACGAGAGCCCCATCTATGCGGTGGAGTTCAATAACTTCGAGGCGAGCCGCGAGAGCCGGGACTGGATCGATAGCGCCATCCTGCGACTGGCGACGGACAAGATCACCCGTATCGAGATGCCCGACGTCACCCTGGTACGCGACGGCGACCAGCTGGCGGTGGAAGGGCTCGGCGAGGGCGAGAGCGCCGAACAGGGGGAGATCGACAAGCTGGCGGATCGTATCGCCAAGCTCGATATACAGGATGTCCATGGCAGGGAGCCGGACGATTGGAATCTCGACGATCCGCTGCTGCGCTTCTCCGTCACCCTGGAGGGGGGCGAAAAGCGGGACTATCTCGTCGCCAAGCCCAAGACCGGCGCCGACTATGTGCTCAAGGTCTCCGGCTTTGATCACCACTTCAAGGTGGCCAGCTGGAATATCGATCCCATCGAGCAGGTGGACCGGGCGAAGCTGGTGGAGGGTCCCGAGGCCGAAGCGACGGGCGAGGCAGCGGCGTCGCAACGGGATGATGCCAATGGAGGGGCGGCGGTTGACTTGGATGAGCCGATGGTCGATCTGGCAAGCCCCGCCAGCGGAGATTGACGGTCGTCAGTTGCGCTAACGGAAGACCGCCAGTCCCGCGCGGATTCAGGGTCATTAAGTTAACGCTACGCCATGCTCCAGCCCCTGATGCGCCTCATTCCGTGGCGACCCGGAAATCGCTGGAGAACGCTTCGATGGCGCGTACCCAAGGAGACCATGGGTACGCGCCCAATGTCATTAACTTAAGCCACCATGGCATTTTCCGGGAATGATGCGCCTCATTTCGTGGGAGCGCCGACCGTTTTTGGTTCTTCATAGGATGTGCCGTCGACCGAGCGACAAGGCTTTTTATTCGGCACATCCTATGCCGATCCAGCGATTTCCGGGCTGCCCCGGAGTCAGGCGCATCAAGGGCGGGAACCTGGCGTGGCGCTTAAGTTAATGACATTGGGTACGCGCCTAGTGGTGCACTAGCCCGACAATCATCCGGGACTCGGTCCCACCCGGATCGAGATTTGATCCGCCTGTCATTGACGATTCTCATTGAACTTCAACTTTCTATTGTTGAACGGGTTTTGGCGCGCGCAACGGGACCGACGGATTCCTTCCTGGCGCACGAAAGAATCAGAATATTCCTACGCAATGCTTTCCGCGTTTACTATAAAATGTGACCGCATTCACTGAATTGTTTCCTCTTTTGTCTGAGGGTAGGAGTATGACAGGTCACGCATTCACACTGGACGGCCCCGATAACGCCGATCCCCTTTTGAGCAAGATCGACACCGCCGCGGCCCGGGTAGAAAAGGCCCTGCTCGACGGCTACCGGCGTCTGCTGGATGCCAGTTACGCCCAATCGAGCCAGTGGTGTCGCCTGCCGGAGAGCATGGCGGAGCATTTCCGTCGCCTGGTAAAGCGTTTGCAGCAAGGGCTCTTCGCCAGCACCCATGACGCCAGGCATCTGCGGGTGGTCAGCGATCATCACGAGGAGCTGCGCATCCGCCTGATGATGCTGGAGCACCTGATCGATCGCGAGGTACCCTGGGCCTATCTGGAGCGCGCCCTCAACTGCGTACTCGAAAAGGTGGTGTTGCTCGATCGCAACGCGGTCGCCTCGACGCTGGCGAGCAGTGCCGTGCTGGAGGGTGGCGTCCCTCAGGTTCGCGTTCACACCACCCGCGAGAGCTGGTGGCGGCGTCTCTTTTCGCGCGGCAAGAGAGGGCCCGAGGCCAGGGGGAGCATACGCCCCAAGTTGGCGGTACGCATCAGCGAAGGCGCCCGCCGTCGCTTCGAGCGCCTGCCGGAATATCTCAAACGGCTCAGTTTGATCTATCATTTCATGGAGGTGGATGACCTCAAGCTTCTCGGCGCAGTGCGCTGCGTGCCTTCGCTGGGGCGCTATTTCTCGTTACAGGGCACCGTCGCCGTGTTCGAGGCGAAGGACCTGGGCGGATGCCACTGGGGCCAGCGTCACAAGCGTGAGGCGTTCGATGCGGTTGCCCGGTCGGTGGATGAATTGCAGGAGAAGCTGAGGAAGAGGGGCTACCAGTTCAGCGGAGAATCCGAGCCAGGGACGGGGTAAAGGGGCTGGTTTCCGCCGTGAAAGGTTTTGGCGCCATCCGGCGGGACAAGCTACACTGAGCCAAGAGGAGCGGAGACAATGTCATTAAGTTAGCGGCACGCCAGCCCCGCCCTTGATGCGCCTTACTCCGGAGCAGGCCGGAAATCGTCGGTCCGGCATAGGATGTGCCGAATAAAAAGCCTTGTCGCTCGATCGTCGGCACATCCTATGCAGAACCAAAAACGGTCGGCGTACCCACGAAATGAGGCGCATCATTCGGCATCCTTCATATGCTTCCAAAGTAGTTTACACTTTTCCCCGGGAGCGAGGGCATCCTGCCCTCGTGAGGGCTGGAAGCCCTCGTTCCCAGGAGTATAGAGTGTTCACTGTGGTATGAAGGATGCCGCATCATTCCCGGAAAATACAACGATGGCTTATCTTAATGACATTGGGGCGAGGGGTTGGGGTAAGGGCCGCCAAACTGGCCGGGGCATGGAGTGGACGCCTTGGCGGGCGAGGGGCAGGCACGCAGCCCCATGGCCGCCGCGGACCTAACTTCGAGCGGGTGAATCAAGGCGCTTTGGTGTATGCTTTGAGAAAACGGGAAAGGATTCGCCGTCATGACGCCAATCATCGAAAAACTGGTCAAAAGGGCCGCCGGCCCCGGCACGGTGTTGCTGGTCGCCGTTGCCGTGGTCGGGATGTTCGCCTGGTTGCTATACACCCGCGGCTCCCCCCTGGCGGGCCTGGAGTGGCGCCTCTACGATAGCTACTACGCCTTGCATGGACCGTATCAAACCGACGGCGAGGTGGTGATCGTCAGCGTCGATGAGGAGAGCCTGAGTCGCCTCGGGCACTGGCCATGGGATCGCAAGAGACTGGCGGAGATGGTGGAGAATCTGGATCGCGCCGGGGCCGCCATGATCATGTTCGATATCATCTTTCCCGAGTCGACCCCGTCGGATTCGGCCTTTGGCGAGGCGATCGCCCGTTCCGGGCGGGTGGTGATCCCGCTCGCCTTCACCTTCGATCGGGAGACCTGGGACTCCCTCGACCCCTTTGTCGCGGAGTCCTCCTTCTACAACCTGGAGAATCGCGACCACTTCGCCGTCTATCCGCCCATCGTCGCCCCCGGGATTTTGCCGCCGGTCCCCGAGCTGACCCGCCCCGCCTTTGCCCTGGGCAGCGTGCAGGTGATTCCGGACGAGGACGGGGTGTTGCGCTGGGAGGTGCTGGCGGTGGAGTATGACGCCTATCTCTACCCTTCGGCGGCGCTGATGACCGCCGCCGGCTACCTCGGGCTGGGCGTCGAGGATATCACCTACCATGCCGGCGAGAAGATCGCCATCGGCGACGAGCGGGCGCTGGCGGTGGACGGCTGGGGGCGCACCCTGATCCCCTATTCCGGCGCGGAGGGGAGGTACCCCTATCTCTCCGCCAGCGATGTGGTTCTCGACGAGTTCGACCGCGACCAGGTCGCCGGCAGGATCGTGCTGGTGGGGGCCACCGCCGTCGGCCTTTACGATATCGTCGTCTCCCCCTACTCCGCGGCGATGCCCGGGGTGGAGAAGCACGCCAATCTGATCACCGCGATCCTGCAGGGGCGGGGCATGCGTGTGGCGCCGGATGGGGTCCATCTTGGGGTGTTGTCGCTGTTCGGTCTGTTTTTCGTGGCCAGCGCCTGGCGGTTGCGCGCGAAATGGCTGCTGGTCAGCGCCCTCACCCTGACGGTCAGCCTGTTCCTGCTCGGCTACGCGGCCTTTCTCTCCGGCGTGCTGATCATGACGCTGCACGCCCAGGTCATGCTCGGAACCGGATTTCTACTCGCCCTTGCCCTCAAGTACCTCGGTGAGGAGCACAGGGCGAGCGAGGTGAGGGCGCTGTTCGCCAACTACGTCACCGAAAGGGTGGTGGGGCAGTTGATTCGCAATCCGGAGATCGCCCGCCTCGGAGGACAGCGCAAGCGGGTGACCATCATGTTTACCGATATTCGCAACTTCACCAGCTTTTCCGAGAGCCATTCGCCGGAGGCGGTGGTGACCGCCCTCAACGAGTATCTCGGCGAGATGACCGAGGCGGTATTCCACTATGAGGGCACCCTGGACAAGTACATCGGCGACGCGGTGATGGCCTTCTGGGGGGCGCCGCTGGAGCAGCCGGATCAGGCCCGGCGCGCGGTGGAGTGCGCCCTGGAGATGCTCGATCGACTGGATCGGCTCAATGAAAAATGGCGGGACCGCGGACTGCCCAGCTTCGAGATCGGCATCGGCATCAACACCGGCGAGGTGCTGGTGGGCAACGTGGGGGCCTATGGCAAGAAGATGGACTATACGGTTATCGGCGATGGCGTCAATCTCGCCTCGCGCACCGAAAGCCTCAACAAGGAGTATGGCACCCGTTTGCTGATTACCCTGAACACCGTCGACGAGATCGGCCGGGAGCATGTCGTGGAGCGCTATGGCCTGCGCGACCTGGGCGAGATGCGGGTCAAGGGCAAGGGCCTGCCGGTGCGTTTTTACGCGCTGCACCGCAATCCGCGGGAGGATGAGGATGAGGATGACGCATTGGCGACCGGACCGGGCTGGAGTGGCCATGACGCCGGATTCCCTTGAGACTTGGCTCGAACGCCTGCAACAGGCCCACCCCAGGGAGATCGAGCTGGGTCTCGAACGGGTGGGGACGGTGTGGCGTGCGCTCAATGGCGATGCGCCCATCCCCTGTCCGGTGATCAGCGTCGCCGGTACCAATGGCAAGGGCTCCAGCGTGACCATGCTGGAGAGCATCCTGCGCCACGCCGGGTATCGTACTGGGCTCTATACCTCGCCCCATCTGCTGCGTTTCAACGAACGCATCCGCATCGCCGGCGAGATGGCCGACGACGCGGCGATCGTGCGGGCGTTCGAGCGGGTCGAGGCGGCGCGGGGCGAGGTCTCCCTGAGCTATTTCGAATTCACCACCCTGGCCGCCTTCCAGCTGTTTCTCGCCAGCGAGGTGGAGGTCATGATCCTCGAAGTGGGGCTGGGCGGCAGGCTGGACGCGGTCAATCTTCTCGACGCCGACGTGGCGATCGTCACCACCGTCGATCTGGATCACGCCGAATGGTTGGGCAATGATCGGGAGAGCATCGGCCGGGAGAAGGCGGGGATCTATCGTGGCGCACGCCCCGCCATCTTCGCCTCTGAAGATCCGCCTGCCACGCTCCTGGAACACGCCCGGGATATCGGCGCAAGACTCTCTCTGGCGGGGCGGGATTACCGCTATTGGAGGGATCGGCGGGGCTGGGTCTGGCAGGGATCGGATGGGTCCCGGATCACTCTGCCCCGGCCAGCCCTGACGGGGGCTTTCCAGTTGGCCAACGCCGCCGCCGCGGTGACCGCACTGAGGCTGCTCGGCGAGCGCCTGGCGGTGAGCGTGGAAGCCATGGAACAGGGGTTGCGGGCGACGCGACTGGCGGGGCGCATGCAGCGCATCGCCGCAAGCCCCGGCTGGCTGCTGGACGTGGCCCACAACGACGAGGCCGCCGCCGCGCTGGCGCGGACCCTGAGAGAGGACAACCCGCGGCGTGTGCGGCGGGCGGTCTTCAGCATGCTCGACGACAAGCCGGTGGAGGCGGTGGCGCGCCGGCTCGGCGGGTTGGTGGAGAGTTGGTACGTCGCCCCCCTCGACTGCCCCCGCGCCTGCCCTGCCGAGCGACTCCTGTCGGCACTAAGGGATGCCGGCGTCGCGCGGATTCAGGTCTTCGCTGACCTGGACCAGGCCCTGGCAAAGGCCGCCGCCGATGCCGCCGCCGCTGAAGAGATCCTGGTCTTCGGCTCCTTCTACACCGTCGGCGGCGCGCTGGCGTGGTTGGAGGATAGGTAATCCACCACAGAGATCACGGAGGGCACGGAGATTTTCAGGGGCGCGTGGCCCGAATGGAGCTGCGCGGAATCCTGGGATCCGGTCTTTCGGGCTTCACTGAGCCTCATCCGGGCCACCCTGTTGTGGGAGCGGATTGCATCCGCGATGAGCGGGCTTCGATCGGGCGCATTGACCCGTCAACGGGCGCGCATGATCTGGGAGGAGACCTCCTCGATGGAGTGGGTGGTGGTGTCCACCGCCTTGATCCCCAGCGACTGAAACATCCGTTTCGCCTGTTGTAACTCCCTTTCGCAGCGCTCCAGCGAGGCGTAATCACTCCCTCCCCGCCGCTCTTCCCGTACCTCGTGCAGGCGCTTGGCGTCGATCAGCAGGCCGACGATCTTGTGGCGGTAGCGGATCAACTCCTCGGGCAGGCGTCCGCGCTGGAAGTCCTCGTCGGTGATCGGGTAGTTGGCGGCGCGCAGGCCGAAGTGCATCGCCAGGTAGAGGCAGGTCGGGGTCTTGCCGGAGCGGGAGACCCCCACCAGGATCACGTCCGCGTCCTCGAACTTGTCCAGGCGCATGCCGTCGTCGTTGGCCATGGCGTAGTTGATGATGCTGATGCGATCGTCGTAGTTGGCGCCGTCGCGCATGCCGTGAAAGAGGCCGGCCTGGCGTGACGGGGTCATGCCCAGTTCATTGCTGATGGTGGCGAGAAAGGTGTCGAACAGCTCCAGGTAGAGACAGGGGGCGGTCTTGAGTACCCCGCTAACCGTATCCTGTACCAGGGTGGCGAAGACGATGGGGCGCGCCCCTTCCTCCTCGATGATCTTCTCGAAGCGCTTGACCAGACGTTTGGCGCGGCGCTCGCTGTTGATATACGGCATGTAGTGGGTGGTGAAGTTGACCTTGCCGCCGAACTGGCAGAGCAGGCTCTGGCCCAGGGTTTCGGCGGTGATGCCGGTGCTTTCGGAGACGAAAAATACGTGTCGTTTCATGATCCTGTCGGGTTGGCCGTGAGCGTTCAGGGGACGGGCGCAAGAAAAAATTCATGAAACGGTTGATTTCATGAAAATTATAGCTATCATTGGGAATTATAATTATTGCGCCATTTAATGATCTCAGGGGATACAATGAAAACTCCCTCGCCGCCCTATTATAAACAGAATCGACTGAAACAGTTGCGCGCATTTTGCAATGCCGCCCAGACCCAGAGCGTCAGCGAGGCCGCCGAGCGCCTGTTTCTCAGTCAGCCCACCGTGTCGCTACAGATTCAGGCTCTGGAGCGGGAGTTCGGCACTACCCTGTTCGAGCGGCGCGGCCCCAAGATCCGCCTGACGCCGGAGGGGGATATCCTCTACAAGCTGGCCCAGCCGCTGGTGGAGGGGATCGACGGGTTGCGCGAGGCCTTCATCGCCCAGTGCGGCAACCTGGAGTCGGGGGAGCTGAACCTGGCGGCGGGGGAGTCCACCATCCTCTACATTATGCCCCAGTACGTGCAGGAGTTCACCCGACGCTTTCCGAAGATTCGGGTCAAGCTGCACAACGTCACCGGGCGCGATGGCATGGCGATGCTGCGCGCCGATGAGGTGGATTTCGCGGTGGGCTCGATGATGGAGGTGCCGGATGACATCATTTATCACCCGGTGGTGGACCACAAGACCGTGCTCATCACGCCGCTCGACCATCCGTTGACCAAGCTGGAGAAGGTCACCCTGGCCGATATCAGCCCCTACGGCCTGATCCTGCCGCCCCGTCACCTCAGCACCTGGCGCATGGTGGATCTGGTCTTCAAGCAGCACAACGCCAGCTACAACGTCACCCTGGAGGCGGGCGGCTGGGAGGTGATCAAGACCTACGTGGAGCTGGGAATGGGCGTCTCGATTGTCATCGATGTCTGCCTCACCGGCAACGAAGAGGTGACGCGTATCCCCATCGATGCCTACTTCCCCGACCGCACCTACGGCATCGTGCTGCGCCGCGGCAAGTTCCTCTCGCCCCAGGCCAAGCGTTTTCTCGAAGTGGTGGACCCCAAGCTCTTTCCGGTAAATCCGAAGGGGGATTGAGGGTTGTTGAACCGCGGATGAACGCCGATTAACGCAGATTCTTTACAAGCGGCTTTTTACCGTCGAATTGCCACGAGGGTTATTTGGGGTGCTGCTTGGCCGGTGATATGAGAAATCTGCGCACATCTGCGTTAATCCGCGGTTAACGGTTTCAAATCACGTTCAGCTCGGTGATCGGCCCCGCGTTCTTCTCTTCGACCTTGCTGTAGCAGTCATACAGGGCCGCCTGCATCGCCTCTTCGATCACCGGGTGGTAGAAGGGCATTTGCAGCATCTGGCCGATGGTCAGGCCCTGTTGCAGGCTCCACACCAATAGATGTCCCAGGTTTTCCGCTTTGGTACAGAACATCTCCGAGCCCAGCAGCTTGCCGCTCTTCTTGTCGGCGTAGACCCGCAGCATGCCGCGGTTCTTGCCCATGATCATGGCGCGCCCGACGGGGCCGAACTGGACCTCGCCCACCGCGATCTCATCCTCGTTCAATTCCGCAAAGCGCTTGCCGACGCTACAGATGTTGGGGTCGCAAAAGGTGATCGCCAGCGGCGACTTGCGTTGGAAGGCGAGGATCTCGTCATGGCTGGCGTTGTAGCCGGCGATGCGTCCCTCGTCTCCCGCCTCGTGCAGCAGCGGCCGCTCGTGGGTGGCGTCGCCGGCGATGAAGAGGTGGCTGTCGCCGATCTGCATGGTGTTGGGGTTGAAGGCGGGGATGCCCCGCTCGTCGAGCTCGATGCCGGCGTTTTCAATGCCCAGCTTGTCGAGGTTGGGGCGTCGTCCGAGGCTGGCGAAGATCTTGTCCACCACTACCGAGTGCTCGCCGGCGGTCACCTTCAGGCGACCGTCCGCCTCTTCGCTGATCTCCGCCCCCTCACCGAGATGGATGGGGAACTCGCGACCGATGGTCTCGATGGCGCTCTTGGCCACCGCCGGGTCGCTGATCCCGCCTACCGTCTCGACCATGTCGAAACCGGTCACCTCCACCCCCAGACGCGCCAGGGACTGACCGATCTCCAGGCCGATCACGCCGAGGCCGATGACCGCCATCGACTCGGGCAGCTCCTCCAGCTCGAACACCTCGTCGGTGGTGACGATGCGATCCCGGAACGCCTGCCAGGCCTCGGGGATCACCGGACGCGAGCCGGTGGCGATGATGATCTTCTCGGCGCGGATGCGTTTGTCGTTCACCTCCAGGGTGTGGGGGTCGACGAAGCGGGCGTAGCCTTCGACGAATTTCTCGGGGGGCATCTTGTCGGTGCTGTTGGAGCGTACCCGGTCGACGAAGGTGTCGCGCAGGTCGCGGACGTGATCCATCGCCTCTTCGATATCCATCTCCATCTCGTCGAAGCCCTCGACCCCATAGCGCCCGAGGATCTTGCGCCGATGGTAGTCATCCGCCACCTGGATCAGGGCCTTGGAGGGCATGCAGCCGACCCTGGCGCAGGTGGTGCCCGTCTCGCCGCCGTTGATCAGCACGAAGCTCTTGCCCGAGCCGCGAACCTGGCCCAGAGAGTAAAGACCGGCGCTGCCGGAACCGATAACCGCTACATCAACTGAAATCTCTTCCACGAAAAACTCCTTTGGTTAGTGCTGAGTGATGAGTGCTTGGGGCATTTTCAGGATAAAACTACCACAGAGAACACAGAGCACACAGAGAAACTCTCGTATGGCGAATCGAGTGAATGGGTGTTTTTAGAATAAATATCAATGGTTAGGATTTTTGATAACGCTTTTCCTGCCGTTGTCACTCTGTGCCCTCTGTGTTCTCCGTGGTGTATTCTTCGTTGGAAATCGCCTTAGTGTTGGGTGGGTAGTGCGAAGTGCGAAGTGGTTGGTCAAATCACCGTGACGGATTCTTGCCGCCAAACCAGTCCCCCCCTTTCGCAAAGGGGGGCTAGGGGGGATTTGCCGAATGTGCCACCGATGTTCATGTTCCATCGCGGACACATTACCCCGCACCGGCTATCCCCCATGCAACTCCCGCGCTTGCAGGGTGTTCTCCAGCAGGGTGGCGATGGTCATGGGGCCGACGCCGCCGGGCACCGGGGTGATCCAGGAGGCCCGCTCCTTGCAGGCATCGAAATCCACGTCGCCGCACAGCTTGCCGTCGTCGAGGCGATTGATGCCGACGTCGACCACCATCGCCCCCTCCTTGACCCAGTCGCCCTGTACGAAGCGAGGACGGCCCACCGCCGCCACCAGGATGTCCGCGTTGCGACACTTCTCCGCCAGATCCTTGGTGCGACTGTGACAGATGGTGATGGTGCAGCGTTTCGCCAATAGCTCCAGCGCGACCGGGCGGCCGACGATGTTGGACTGGCCGATGATGACCGCGTCGAGCCCCTCCAGCTTCTCGCCGGTGCGCTCGAGCATGGTGATCACCCCCTTCGGAGTACAGGGACGCAGGATCGGCATCTTGATGGTCAGGCGACCGATGTTGTAGGGGTGAAAGCCGTCCACGTCCTTGGTCGGCAGGATGCGCTCGATCACCTTCTCCTCGTTGATCTGATCGGGCAGGGGCAGTTGCACCAGGATGCCGTCGATCTCCTCGCGCTGGTTCAGATCGTCGATCAGGGCGAGCAGGGTCGCCTCGTCGGTAGCGGCGGGCAGGTCGTGGCGCTCGGAAAGGAAGCCCACCTCGCCGCAGGAGCGCTCCTTGTTGCGCACATAGACCTGGGAGGCGGGGTTCTCGCCCACCAGCACCACCGCCAGCCCCGGCGGGCGGGCGCCCTGGGCGGTCATCGCCGCTACTCGCTCCTTGATCTCAACCCGCAGATCCGCCGCGATCTGCTTGCCATCCAGAATCTTCGCGCTCATATACTTGCCGCTCCCCGTACCGATCGGAATACCCCAGGGGCGAGGCTGATCGCGGATCACGTCATCCTCGCCATGAATAAACGCCCATGATACTAGAATCCCGTTACCGCTTCACCGTCGCCCGCCGCACTCGGCAAGCGAGACCGGCGTGAATGGGGTAAAATTTTGGTCACGATTCAGCACATCCCGCGGTAGCGGGATGTGCTGAATCGTTACACAACCGATTGGGGGTTTCAAAGGGGGAGAAGCTGGCACTCTCCCCCCTTTGTCGCAAGTGAAAACCGCGTTTTCGCGCAGCGATCTGAATAGTTGCAAATTTTGATTGACGCAAGGTCGCGGCATCAGTAATATACCGCGTCTTCGCCGCAGGGCGAGAAGATTACCTCAGATCGGGGTATAGCGCAGTCTGGTAGCGCGCCTGCTTTGGGAGCAGGATGTCGGGAGTTCGAATCTCTCTACCCCGACCAACTCGCAGGCTTATGGCAGGCAAACCGAACAACGCGCCCGTAGCTCATTCGGATAGAGCATCGGCCTTCTAAGCCGAGGGTAGCAGGTTCGAATCCTGCCGGGCGTGCCATACCGGCCCGAAGTCGCCACGTTTTCGGGCAAGATGCCTCGGGGTAGGCCCCGAGGTGAGAAAAGCACAGTGGTGGGTGTAGCTCAGTTGGTAGAGCCCTGGATTGTGATTCCAGTCGTCGTGGGTTCGAGTCCCATCATCCACCCCATACAGCAAGAAAGGAGTTGGAATGCGTTCCAGCTCCTTTTTTATTGCCCGCGATAAAATGCCGCCGGCGCGGCGCAAGCAATAGCCTTAATCCCCTTCACCGCAACACCGCAGGGCGGCCTCGATCCGTTTCAGCTCCAGCTGGGCGCTGTTGGGCGGCGCCTGTTGCCGCATGGCGTCCATGCGCGAGATGGCTTGCGGTGGTCCCCGTTTGATGTGCCATCCTGATGGAGGCTGCATTATCCCTCAAGGTGGTTCAGGGGCAGGGCGGTTCTCTCCACGGGGCGCTTGAGCACGAAGCTGGAGTGTACCCCGCTGACGCCCGCGACGGGGGTCAGCTTGTCCAGCAGAAAGGTGCGAAAGTGTTCCATGTCGGTAACGGTGACCTTGATCAGATAGTCGGCATCCTGGCCGGTGATCAGGCTGCATTCCAGGACCTCTGGCCATTCGGCGATGTTTCTTTCGAAGTTTTCGAAGCGGTCCGGGGTATGGCGGTCCATGCTGATCTGGATGTAGGCGGTGAGCTCAAGGCCGAGCAGGGAGGGATCCAGCAGCACCACCCGTTTGCGAATAACCCCTTCTTCTTCCAGGCGCTTGACTCGGCGTGAACAGGGCGAGGGGGAGAGCCCGACTCGGTCGGCGAGTTGCTGATTGCTGATCTCCCCATCCCTTTGCAGCAGGTCCAGGATGTGCAGGTCGTAGCGGTCGAGTGGGTGCGAAGGGTCTTTTGGGGGCATATTGGCGGTTCGGTTCTGGTCGCTACCTGGAAAATCGGCACGCTACCACATTTGGCGGCGATTCCGGTCATTGTAACACCCCCGCTGATTGGCGATACTCATGAGCACGCGGAGGGGCGCGATGCAAGCCGTTTGGAATGGAGTTGTCGGCTTCGATGATCGGGGTTCTATTGGGAGAGGGGCGATTGACCCCAATCTGATGGAGAGAAAATCCTATTTTTACGGGAGAGGACAATGAAAGTTGCGTTGGTCGGGGGTACCGGTTTCGTCGGCAGTTATCTGGTGGATGCCTTGCTGGAGCGGGGTCATATGCCCCGCTTGCTGGTTCGCGAGGGTAGCGCGGGCAAGGTCGTGCAGGCCGAGCGGTGTGAAGCCGTGACGGGAGACGCGGAGGACGAGGGGGCGTTGCGCCGCTTGCTGGAGGGGTGCGATGCGGCGATTCACCTGATCGGCATCTTGCGGGAGTTTCCGGCCAAGGGGGTCACCTTCGAGGGTTCGCAGTACGAATCCCCGGTGCGTCTGATGAGGCTCGCGCAAGAGGCGGGGATCAAACGATTCTTGCTGATGAGCGCCAACGGCGTGCGCGGGGATGGCGTCGCTTATCAGCGCACCAAGTACCGCGCCGAACAGGCGTTGCGGGATACCCAGCTGGACTGGACGGTGTTTCGGCCATCCGTGTTGTTCGGCGATCCGCGCGGACGCATGGAGTTCGCGACCCAGTTGTACAAGGATATCGTCGCCCCGCCGGCGCCGCTGCCCCTCTTTCATGCGGGCGTGCTGCCATTTGGCGGCGGCGCGATGGAGATGAGCCCGATTCACGTCAAGGATGTGGCGGCGATCTTCGCGGCCAGTCTGGAGGATGCGGGAAGCATTGGCCGGACCTGGTGCCTGGGCGGTCCGCGAGTCGTTACCTGGAAGGAGATCCTGCGCACCATCTCGAAGGCGACCGGACGTCGGGGCTTCGGTGTGCCGGTACCTGCCTGGGCGGTGAAACTGGTAGCGGGGTGGTTTGATCATCTGGAGGATTTTCCCGTTACCCGGGATCAGATCACCATGCTGATGGAGGGTAACACCTGTGATGCGAGTGAGGTGTTCGAGCGTTACCAGATTAACCCTGTTCCGTTTGACGAGGAGCACCTGGGGTATCTGGCCCATACGCCCTGACCCGAGCGGGCCGATTTCAGTGGGAGATCGCGGCGTTCCCTCGGGCTTGCATGGGGTACGCACCGGGCGGGAAGGGCGACTCCCTTGAGGGGATAGTGCGCGCCATTCTGGTGCATCTCTGGTGCATCCGATGGCGCTGTCCGGGATAAAGCCTGTACGAAACGGGGGCCAGGCAGGAGGGATTTTGCCTGGTTGGATGAATTTTTCCCTTCTTCAAACTTGGCGATGGTTCGGATATAATACCTCCCTGGCAAAGAAGAATAAACGATTCGTACCGGGCGATCCTATGGCGGGCTACCATGACGAAAATGAACTGTCACTTTTGCAAGCATAATCCTGGCAGAGGTATCTATCGGGATTGCCAGCGTCTCAGAGAGCGCAGTGACGAGTGTCTTTCCTGGCTGGAGTGGCGGACCGAGCAGCTGCTGCGGGAGGCGCGGGCGCTGATGAACGGCGCCGATTGTCGGGAGCCCAATCCAGCCAACCGCCTGCCGCCCCACGACAAGCCCTGAAGCCGCGGGCTTTGCCCGCCACCCCCCTTCCCATCCCTGACGCCTTGTTCCGCTGCTTGGCGAGTCGACTTCTCCACATCTGGCGCCAGATCGGCGAGAGTTGTCAATAGGCGTTTCCGATCTTGGTCGATCTCTTTTATCTATCTGTTATTGTTGCATAATTTTTATTGTTCAAATATTGCGCAATGGCTCCAAGTCACTGTTGGCTGGGGTGCTTCGCAACTTATCCAGATAGTTATCCACGGCTTTGCTAACAGCATCGGTGGATAACCGGCGAACGATGCGTCGGCACGATCCGCGGTCAGTCGATTCGAAGCGGCGAATCTTTTGCGAGCGGTACTCCATGGGGCGGCGTAAAAGCTGATATAATCCCCATCCTTTTTGCCAACCCCTTTTGCGCATGCCGCGGGAAGCGTCTACCTGTGATTCAAAACCTTCGTAATATCGCCATCATTGCTCACGTCGACCATGGGAAAACCACCCTGGTGGACAAGTTGCTCCAGCAATCCGGAACCCTCGGCGACCGCTTTGGCCCGGTCGAGCGGGTGATGGACTCCAACGATCTGGAGAAGGAGCGGGGCATCACCATCCTCTCCAAGAATACCGCCATCCGCTGGAACGACTACCGTATCAACATCGTCGATACCCCGGGGCATGCCGACTTCGGCGGCGAGGTGGAGCGGGTGCTCTCCATGGTCGATTCGGTGCTACTGTTGGTGGACGCCCAGGAGGGGCCCATGCCCCAGACCCGTTTCGTGACCCAGAAGGCGTTCATCCACGGTCTGCGACCGATCGTGGTGGTGAACAAGATCGACAAGCCGGGGGCGCGGCCGGACTGGGTGATCGATCAGGTCTTCGATCTGTTCGATCAGCTCGGGGCGACCGATGAGCAGCTCGACTTCCCCATCATCTACGCCTCCGCCATCAATGGCTACGCCAGTGATGAGGATTCGGTGCGGGAGGGGGATATGACGCCCCTGTTCAAGGCGATCGTCAAGCACTGCCCGGCGCCGGATGTGGACCCGGATGCCTCCTTTCGGATGCAGGTCTCGACCCTGGACTACAACAGCTTCGTCGGCGCCATCGCGGTGGGGCGCATTGACCGCGGCACCATCAAGCCGGGTCAGCAGGTGGTGGTGGCCAAGGCGGATGGCGACAACTACAAGGCCAAGATCGGCCTGGTCTACGGCTACCTGGGGCTGGAACGTCACGAGGCGCCCTCCGCCAGCGCCGGCGATATCGTCGCCCTCACCGGCATCGAGGCCCCCAACGTCTCGGATACCCTGTGCCATCCGGACAACGTGGAGGCGCTGCCGGCGCTGACGGTGGATGAGCCCACGGTGACCATGACCTTTCAGGTCAATACCTCCCCCTTCGCCGGCAAGGAGGGCAAGTACCTTACCTCCCGTCAGCTCAAGGATCGTCTGGAACGGGAGTTGATCCACAACGTGGCATTGCGGGTGGAAGAGGGCAACGATCCGGAGAAGTTCCGGGTCTCCGGCCGCGGCGAGCTGCATCTCTCGATTTTGCTGGAGAACATGCGTCGCGAGGGCTATGAACTGGCGGTGTCGCGCCCCGAGGTGATCTTCCGGGAGATCGAGGGCGAGATCTGCGAACCTTACGAACAGTTGACGGTCGATGTGGAGGAGGAGTCCCAGGGCGCGGCGATGCAGGCGTTGGGCGAGCGCAAGGGCGAACTCAAGAACATGGTGCCGGACGGCAACGGACGGGTGCGGCTCGACTACATGATCCCCTCCCGCGGGCTGATCGGCTTTCAGACGGCATTCATGACCCTCACCTCAGGGACCGGCCTCAAGTACCACGTCTTCGACCACTATGGTCCGGCCCAGAGCGGCGGCATCGCGCCGCGCAACAATGGCGCGCTAATTGCGAATTCCACCGGCAAGGCGCTGGGCTATGCCCTCTTCAATCTGCAGGAGCGGGGCAGGCTGTTCATCGGCCATGGTCAGGAGGTCTACGAGGGGCAGGTGATCGGCATTCATTCGCGCAACAACGATCTCACCGTCAACCCGTTGAAGGCCAAGCAGTTGACCAACATTCGCGCCGCCGGCAGCGACGAGAACATCCTGCTGACGCCACCGGTGAGATTTTCGCTGGAACAGGCGCTGGAGTTCATCGAGGAGGATGAGCTGGTGGAGATCACCCCCACCGCGATTCGCATTCGCAAGCGCCACCTCAAGGAGCACGAGCGCAAGCGCGCCTCGCGCGGTGGTTGAAAACGAGCGCAACCGACAGGACTTGATCGAGTATGTTGACTTCAGTAAAACCCGTCGTGCTACTGATTCTTGATGGCTGGGGCTACCGCGAAGAGCGGGAAGATAACGCCATCCTCGCCGCCAGAACACCGGTGTGGGACCGCATCTGGGCGGAGTATCCCCACACCTTCATCCATACCTCCGGCGCCGAAGTAGGGCTGCCCGGAGGTCAGATGGGCAATTCCGAGGTGGGGCATCTCAATCTCGGCGCGGGGCGGGTGGTCTATCAGGAACTGACCCGGGTCAGCCGCTCGGTGCGCACCGGCTCGTTCTTCACCAATCGCACCCTCACCGAGGCGGTGGACGGGGCCATCGAAGGCGACGCCGCGGTACACATCTTCGGGTTGCTCTCGCCGGGCGGCGTCCACAGCCAGGAGGAGCATATTCAGGCGATGATGCGGCTGGCGGTGGAGCGGGGCTGCCACAAGGTCCAGCTCCACGCCTTCCTCGACGGCCGCGACACCCCGCCCAAGAGCGCCTCGCCCTCGATCGCCGCGATGGAGGATCTGGTCGGCGAGTTGGGCGCTGGGCGTATCGCCAGTGTCAGCGGGCGCTACTATGCCATGGACCGGGATAACCGCTGGGAGCGGGTGCAGCGGGTCTACGACCTGATGACCCTGGGCGAGGCGGAGTTCCAGACCGCCACCGCCATGCAGGCCCTGGAAGAGGCCTACGGGCGGGGCGAAACCGACGAATTCGTCAAGCCAACACTGGTCGGCAAGGCCGTGCCGATTCGGGATGGCGACGTGGTGGTGTTCATGAACTTCCGCGCCGATCGCGCCCGCCAGCTCACCCGCACCTTCATCGAGCATGATTTCCACGACTTCGAACGCCGCGCCACGCCGAATCTGGCCAGCTTCGTGTCGCTGACGGAGTACAACAAGGATTTCGAGATCCCGGTCGCCTTCCCACCGGAGCGCCTCAATAACGGCTTTGGTGAATACATCTCCAAGCTGGGTTTGAAGCAGCTGCGCCTGGCGGAGACCGAGAAGTACGCCCATGTCACCTTCTTCTTCAACGGCGGCAAGGAGGAGGCCAACGAGGGCGAGGAGCGCATCCTGGTGCCCTCGCCCAAGGTGGCCACCTATGACCTGCAACCGGAGATGAGCGCGGCTCAGGTGACCGCGCATCTGGTGGAGGCGATTCGCGGTGACCGGTACGACGCCATCGTCTGCAACTACGCCAACGCCGACATGGTTGGCCACAGCGGGGATTTCGATGCCGCGGTGAAGGCGATCGAGACCATCGATCACGCCCTGGAGCCTATCCTGGAGGCGCTGCTGGAGGCGGGCGGCGAGATGCTGATCACCGCCGACCATGGCAATGCCGAGATGATGGCCGACCCGGAGACCGGGCAGCCCCATACTGCCCACACCAACAACCCGGTACCGCTGATCTATATCGGCCGCCCCGGCGAATTCAACGACAGCGGGGCGTTGTGCGATATCGCGCCGACCCTGCTCTATATCATGGGCCTCAAGCAGCCGCCCGAGATGATCGGGCGTCCCTTGCTGGAGATGGCGACGGTCGACGAAAGCGCGGCCTGAGTGGGCCCCGGGTGATGCGCCTCCTGTCCAGGGACGGTCGGTTGCGAAGCGCCATGGCCCCGCGTGCCGCGGGGTGGATGCTGATTTGCGGGCTGATCGGCGGTTTCGCGCCGCTCGCCCACGCGGCCCAGGACCTGGGGCGGGTACAGCAGGAGATTCGGCGTCTCGAAGGGCAGCGGGCGGCGGCGACGGATCGGCGCGGCCAGTTGATGGGAGAGTTGCGGCTGGCGGAGAAGAAGATCGGCGACGTAACCGCTCAGTTGCACGCCCTCAACGACCAACTGGAACGAAAACGGGACAAGCTGAGGTTGCTGCGGCCCCGCTTCGAACAGCAACTGCGAGCGGTGGCGCGGGAGCGGGAGGCGCTGGCCCGTCAGTTACGCTCGGCGTTCGTGATGGGGCGTCAGCATCGCCTCAAGATCCTGCTCAATCAGCAGGACCCCCTATTGGTCAATCGCATGATGGGCTACTATGGCTACATCAGCAAGGCGCGTATCGAACGCATCGCCTCGCTGCGTACCAAGATGGCGGAGCTGGAGAGGACCGAGCGGGAGATCGCCCGGGGCGAGGACCAGTTGCTGGAGCTGCAGAAACACGCCGAACGGGAGCGCGCCCGTCTCGAACAGGCGCGGGGGTCCCGCCACGAGCTGGTGGATCAGCTCGACGGCGATATTCAGGGCACGGAGGAGCGACTGGCCCAGTTGCGTTCGCAACAGGAACGCCTGACCGCGCTGGTGGATCGCCTTGGCGAAGAGCCGCCGCCCGCGCCCAAGGTAGCTACGGGTATGGATACGCCGAAGCCGGAACGTCGCGAGCAGCGCCCCGACAAGGGTACCATTCAGCGCCGCGCCGTCCCGGCCCAGGCGTCGCGGCCGCGGCCGGAGCAGAAACCGGCGGCGATTCAACGCAAGATCGGGTCCACCGGCTTCGCCAGCGGCAGGGGACGGCTGGCCTGGCCGTTGCGCGGACGCCTGCAGGCGGAGTTTGGCAGTCGCAACGCCGCCGGGCTGGCCCGGGAAGGGGTATTGATCGAGGCCGAGCCCGGGGCCGAGGTGCGCGCCATTCACGCCGGTCAGGTGGTGTTCGCCGAGTGGATGCGGGGGCTGGGGCTGTTGATGATCGTTGACCACGGCGACGGTTACATGTCGCTGTATGGGCACAACCAGGGGTTTCTGCGGGAGGTGGGGGATCGGGTCGAGGCCGGTGAGCCGATCGCGCTGGTCGGCGATAGCGGCGGTCGTCGCTCCGCCGCCCTCTATTTCGCGATTCGCCGTAAAAGCACGCCGATCAATCCGTTGCAGTGGTGCCGGCGACCGGCCGGCAAACAGGTGGGGTAACAAGGGCCGCGGGAAAACAAAGCGTTTTATAGCTATTTGGACCGCTGCGCGAAAACGCGGTTTTACGGAGCCCATCCATGGGCTCCGCCCCCGCTTGCGACAAAGGGGGAGAGTGCCAGCTTCTCCCCCTTGAGACCCTATCCGTTGTGTCACTATCCGGCGCATCCCGCTATCGCGGGATGCGCCGGATAGTTGCGACGTTTTATTCTTTTCGCGGTCCTGGGGGCTGGGAGTCGGTTGGGCAATCTTGTTTGACGGCGATGCATCGATTTTCGCCGTGGGGGAGAGACGATGAGGTGTAACATGCAATCCATGCGAAATTTGTTGGTTGGGGCGATTTTCGGTGCGGTCGTCACGCTTGGGGTGTCGGCCCTGGCGGCCCCCGGGAATGAAGCGCCAGACGCCCTGCCGCTGGACCACTTGCGGGTCTTTTCGTCGATCTTCGGCGTCATCAAGGGCCAGTATGTGGAGCCGGTGGATGATGTCGATTTGCTGGATAATGCCATTCGCGGCATGCTCTCGGGGCTCGATCCCCACTCCGCCTATCTGGTTGAAGAGGACTACAAGGAGTTGCGCGAGGGGACCACCGGCGAGTTCGGCGGCCTCGGTATCGAGGTCGGCATGGAGAACGGCTTCGTCAAGGTGATCTCACCGATCGACGACACCCCAGCCAAGCGCGCCGGCATCGAGGCCGGAGACTTGATCGTGCGTCTCGACGACAAGCCGGTCAAGGGCATGACCCTGAATGATGCGGTGCAGATCATGCGCGGCGAGCCGGGCTCGGAGATCACCCTTACGGTGATGCGCGACGGTACCGACAAGCCCCTCAAGATCACCATCGTACGCGACGTGATCAAGGTCGTCAGCGTCAGGGGGCGGGTACTGGAAGAGGGCTATCTCTATCTTCGCATCGCCCAGTTCCAGGTACGTACCACCGCCGATCTGCTGGAGCGGGTCCAGGCCTTGCGCGACGAGATGGAGGGGTCGCTGAAGGGGATGGTGCTTGATCTGCGCAACAATCCCGGCGGTGTGCTCGACGCCGCGGTGGCGATCAGCGACGCCTTTCTCACCGATGGCCTGGTGGTCTATACCCAGGGGCGCGAAGAGGCCAGCCGCCAGGATTATCATGCCGGTCCCGATGACATCATCGACGGTGCGCCGTTGGTGGTACTGGTCAACGAGGGCTCGGCCTCCGCCTCGGAGATCGTCGCCGGCGCGCTGCAAGACCGCAAACGGGCGCTGATCATGGGCTTTGCCACCTTCGGCAAGGGCTCGGTGCAGAGCGTGATCCCGATATCCGATGACGGGGCGGCGATCAAACTCACCACCGCCCGCTACTATACCCCGTCCGGTCGTTCGATCCAGGCCGAGGGGATCGAGCCGGATATCGCCCTCAGTCGCGTCAAGCTCACCGCGCTGGACGAAAGCGACATTGGCGCCCTCAAGGAGAGGGATCTGGAGGGCCACCTGACCAATGGCGACGAGGAGGAGGCGCAGGCCCGGGACGAGGAGGAGCCGGCGGACGGCGACAAGGACGGCTCCCTGGCGGAGCGGGATTACGCCCTTGGCGAAGCCCTCAATCTGCTCAAGGGGCTGCACATCATGCAGGCGCGTCGAGGCGAGTAGCGCGCGGCAACAAAATCGCAAAAACGAGGAGTTTAGCATGCCCAAGGCACTGATTCCCCTGGCGCAGGGGTGCGAGGAGTTGGAGGCGGTTACCATTATCGACCTGTTGCGCAGGGCTGGCGTCGAGGTCGTTACGGCGGGACTGGATGACCAGCCGGTCAAGGCGAGCCGCGGCGTCGTATTGATCCCCGACGTCACCCTGGATCAGGTCAAGGATGACAGCTTTGACCTGGTGGTGTTGCCTGGCGGACTGCCTGGGGCGAACGCCCTCGACGCGGATGAGCGGATCGCTCCGTTATTGCGCAAGGTGGTGGATGAGGGGAACTACGCCGCCGCCATTTGCGCCGGACCCAAGGTGTTGGCATCCGCCGGCCTTCTTGATGGGCGCCAGGCCACCGGTTATCCGGGGTTGTTCGACAAGATGGATCTGCCCCAGGTGGACGTGGATCTGCGTCCGGTGATTCGGGATGGCCAGGTGATCACCTCCCGCGGGCCGGGTACCGCCATGGATTTCGCCCTGGAGCTGATTCGAGTGCTGATGGGCGACGCCAAGCGGGACGAAGTGGAGAAGGCGCTGGCTCGGTAGGGAATATAGCCGCGGAGTTTACAGAGGGCACAGAGGACTTTCGGGGAAGGACTCCGCCAACGCGATTTGAATGGAAACCCCGCGGGGGCGGAGCCCATGGATGGGCTCCGTAAAACCGCCTTTTCGCGTAGCGATCTGAATGGTTACCAAAAGCTTTTAATGTGAATTTTCATGGAGGTGCTGAGATCACGGAGAGGGAGTTCTCGGTGCACGCTGTGTTCTCCGTGGTGGTTCTTTCGCGGATGGTGTGCGGTCGAGCCGAAGGATGCGACTTTGCAGCGGCGAGTCGGCATGCAGGGTGAAGAGGCGGCCGCCGGGGGGCTGGTGGTCGAGGGTGAAGGTCTCGGCGCCGGGCGGAAACTGACTGCAAGTAGAGGGGCAGCCCAGATAGGCCGCGCCCGCCTGGGTCTTTTCGAAGGTCTGGTGGATGTGCCCGAAGATCACCGCCTCGATGTTCGGATGGCGCTGGATCAGCGCCTGTAACTCTTCGCCGTTGTCGAGTCCCAGGCGGTCCATCCAGGGGCTGCCGATGGCGATCGGGTGGTGGTGGAGGGCGAGGATGACCGGCTGGTCCCCGTGATCGTCCAGAATCGACTCGATGCGCGCCAACTCCCGCTCGTCGATATTCCCCGAGGTCTGGTTCGGGACGCAGGAGTCCACCGGCAGCAACCGGCGATCGCCGATCCACTTCGACGCCATCACGCTCACCCGGGGGAGTTTGGCGAGGGTTCCCAGGCCTTGGGGGCGGTCGTGGTTACCGGGCAGGCAGAGGATCTCGCACGGGAGGTCGGCCAGTTGCCCCGCCAGCCAGGCGTAGGATTCGCCAGAGCCGTCGTGGGAGAGATCGCCGCTGAGCAATAACAGATCAGGCTTGATGGGACGGACCATCTCTTTCAGGATCGCCCGCAAGCTGGCGCGAGGGTCGACGGATCCCGCCCGATAGGCTGGGTCGGCGGCGATATGCAGATCACTGAGTTGCAACAATACGGGCATGGGCTAAATACTCTAGCGGAGGATTGATGAGTCTGATCGGAAACATCCTGTGGCTGATCCTGGGCGGTTTCATCGCCGGGCTGGGGCATATTATCGGCGGCCTGTTGCTGTGTCTCACCATTATCGGCATCCCCTTCGGTATACAGGCGATGAAGCTGGGCTGGGCCACCTTCGCCCCGTTCGGCAAGATCGCGGTGGAAGACCCCAATGCCAATAGCATACTACGCATCATCTTCAATGTGATCTGGTTGTTGCTGTTCGGTTGGGAGATCGCCCTGGCCCATGTCGCCGGCGCGGTCCTCTTCGCCGTGACCATCATCGGCATCCCCTTCGCCATTCAGCATATCAAATTGATCCCCCATGCCCTGTTGCCATTCGGCCGGCGTCTGGTGTCGCCGGATGGCGCGAATGGGCCGGATAACAGGAGTGAACCGTGACGCACAGGATAGAGTTCAATGAAGAGGAGCTCAAGGTCAAGCTCAATACCGAGACCGGTCGCATCAGCTGGCGGGAGCTGCTGCCCCACTTCGCCCGCGGCGTGGTGATCCGGGTGGCGGGCGAGCTGGATCTGGTAGAGGTGGCGGCCCGATTCGCGGCGGACGACAAGGAGCGGGTCGCCGCCTGGCTGACCCGCGGCGAGGTGGTGCGGGCCTCGGATGAGGATGCCCGAAGCTGGAACCAGAGCCAGCCCGAATTCTGGGCGGTGGTGGCCGCGCCCTGGGTGCTGGTGCAGGTGGTACGCATGCAGTGAGGCGCGCCAAAGTCTCCATCAGACCTCTCACGGAGACACGGAGATCACGGAGCAGGCGTTCTCCCCGTGCTCCGTGCCTCCGTGAGCGGTTTTTGTGATTCTGACAAAGCACGAGAAACGGATGCCAAGCCTCATCGCGCGGGCAGGCGATTGAAACTTGTCCCGGGCGCGCCCATTGATAAGGGGGCGTAAAGGTTTTCCTTGGAGATTAATCGATGCCAGACACCACCATGTTCGACGGCGAGCATCCATTCGCCCAGTATGTTCGCATCCTTGGCAAGGGCAAGAGCGGGTCTCGCAACCTGACCCGGGAGGAGTCCCATCAGGCGATGAGAATGATCCTCGCCGGCGAGGTCGAGCCGATCCAGCTCGGAGCGTTTCTGATGCTGATGCGCCACCAGGAGGAGAGCGGCGCGGAGCTGGCTGGCTTCGTGGATGCCGCTCGCGAGTCCTTCACCCTGCCCGACGATTTCCCCAGGGTCGATCTCGACTGGTCCTCCTATGCCGGCAAATCCCGTCGCCTGCCATGGTTCGTGCTGAGCACCTGGCTGTTGGCGCAAAACGGCGTTCGCGTGCTGATGCACGGCGCCGGCGGCCACACCCCGGGACGTATCTATACCGAGGCCGCCCTCGACGCCCTGGGCCTGCCCCAGGCGGAGAGCGTGGCGCAGGCGGCGGAGCAGCTCGAAGCCCGCCACTTCTGCTACCTGCCCCTCGGTGTCTTTCTGCCCAGGTTGCGGGAGATCCTCGATCTCAAGCCGCTGCTGGGATTGCGCTCCCCGGTCAATACCTTTACCCGTCTGATCAACCCGGCGCGGGCCGCCTGCACCATGCAGGGGATCCATCACCCGGGGTATCGGGATTACCATCAGGAGGCGACCCTGCTGCTGGATCAGCCGCGCATGGCGGTGATCAAGGGCGACGGCGGCGAGACCGAGTGGAACCCGGACATGCCCAATCTGGTCAAGAGCGTCATCGACGGCGAGGCCAGACAAGAGGAGTGGCAGGCGATCTACTCCCGTAAGCACGTCAAGGGCGAGCTGGATCTTGGTCAGTTGCGGCGGCTGTGGCGGGGCGAAAGCGAGGATGAGTACGGTATCGGTGCGGTGGTCGGCACCGCCGCCATCACCCTGCACACCCTCGGGCGAGCCGACAGCCACGACCAGGCCTTGTCCCTGGCGCGGGAGATGTGGGAGGGTCGCGACAAGGGTGGGGTCGGTTGAATCATTCGATCCTGAAGAGAGCCGTTAGCCATAGGGCGCACGGAAAGTTTTCAACAAGTTGCCATCCATGAAAAGCGACAAACTCGTCAAATCCAATTGGGTCGTCAAGATCCTGCTGGTGATCGGCGCCCTCTGGCTGTTGATGCAGATCAGCTTTCTGCCGATGCTAGCGTTCATCTTGATCGCGGCGGTGCTGGTGCTGGTGCTGTTGTTCGCGCTGGGGGCGGCGGCGATCCCGGGCCTGATCCTTTATGGGCTGGGGCGGGCGCTGGGGGTGTTCGGCCAGGAAAAGAAGGCCAAACCGCGGGTGGGGCGGACCATCGAGGGCAAGGCGGAGGCGGTGGACGCGCAATGGCGCGAGCAGAGCGCCCCGCCGCCGCCGCCCGAGGAGTTCACCCTCTCCATCTCCGGACGTCTGTGGATGCTGATCGATACCCATCGCGGTCGTTTGTCGCCGGCGGTGGTGGAACGACTCGAAGGGATCCTCGCGCTGGTGGAGGACCTGGAAGGGGTGCTGGATGCCCTGGAGCGGGGCTCAGAGCAGCACCATACGGTGGTAAAGACGGTCGAGAGCTATATCCCGGACATGCTTGATCGCTATGTCCAGCTCCCCGTCGATTTCGCCCGCAATCAGAAACTGCGCAACGGCAAGACGCCGCGGGAGATCCTGGTCGATCAACTGGACATCCTCGACAACGAGCTCCGGGCCTTGCGCAATGCGGCCTACGAGCGCAAGACCGAGGAGTTGATCGCCCACGGCGACTTCCTCAAGGAGAAATTCGCCCGCCCCGATCCCTTCGTCAATCTGAAGTAACAAGGTTACCAGCGCCGTCTCTCTCACGGAGGTACGGAGTACACGGCGCCATCCCTCCGTGATCTCCGTGAGAGTTTATGGTTTTTGGTGTGCTTGCGGGGTGGAACGAGCTGGATTCAGGCGGCGGTGCGCAGCGCCAGGCCGTTGCTGGCGAGGTGCTCGCTCAGCTCCTGGTCATGGGATTCGGCGTGTTCCGAGAACCATTCCGGCAGGCGCACCGTGACATAGGTGCGCCCCAGGCTGAACAGGCCGTTATCGATACGTTCCTTGAAGTAGTAGAGCTCGTTGAGCATCTCGTGATGCTCCTGCTGATGGGCATGGGTCTCCGGATAGCCGCTGTGTTCCATGAGGCGGTTTTCCAGTTCGAAATAGCGCTCCAGCTGGGCCACGAAGCGCATGAACTGGGTGCGCAGGCTGCCATCTTCGGCGTCCGCCATCGACGCCATCATGTCCCCGAATTTTTGCCGAAAGCGCTCGATCTCCTGGACCAGGCCGGCGGATTGGGGTTCGTTCCAAGTGTTTTCACCCATGGTGCTTCCTCCCGTGGTTTGTGCGTGAGGTGATGCAGGTCGGGTGTGCCCATTCAGCGCTCACCCGAATTCCTGCGTTGGGATCGATTGTAGGATAGGGCGCTTAAAAAATCAATTAGTTGAGATTGAAACTTAAAGTGAATTATTGGCTTTTTCGGTCTCATCGGTGGTGTTGTCCAGGACGTCGATGGCATCAAGCAGGGAGAGAAAGTCCTGTTCGAAGGCCCTCATCGCATGTTCCGCTTCGCGGGTAGCGCCGTCGCGGGCCGCCTGCTCCACGCTCTCCGATAGGCGCGCAAGATGGGTGGCGCCGATGTAGCGTGCCGCCGACTTCAGGGAGTGGGCGGAGCGAAACACGCCAAGCAGCCGACCGGCCTTGAGGTCGTCGCGCATCTTGGCGGGAACCTGGGTATAGTTGCGCCGAAACAGGCGCAGCATGCGCAGCAGCACCTCGATATTCCCCCCCGTGAGTTTGAGGGCGAGGTCCAGATCAACGCCGGGAAGCTGGGGCAGGCGAGCGTCCGTCGGCGAGTCATGGGTGGTCGCGGGGTGGGGCGCGGCCTGCTGCTCGTCCCGCTCGGGATCGAGCCAGTGATCCAGCACCGCATAAAGCTCCTCAGGATCGAAGGGTTTGATGACATGGTCGTTCATGCCGGCGCCGAGACACTCCTCCCGGTCTTCGTCCCGGGCATGCACCGTCATGGCGATAATGGGTAGTTGCCGAAATCGCTCATCCAGACGGATCATGCGGGTCGCCGCGAGGCCATCGAGTTCCGGCATCTGGATATCCATCAGCACCAGGTCGAAGCTTTCGTGCTCCAGCTGGTCGATCGCCTCGCGCCCGCTCTGGGCCGTGGTCACTTGCAAACCGGCGGCGTGGAGCAGTTCGCGGGCCACTTCGCGATTGATCAAGTCATCCTCCGCCAGCAGTATCTTTCGTCCCGACAGGTGATTGGCGGCGGGGGCCTGTTCGCCGATCAGGGTTGCGCCCGGATCATCCTTCAGGCGGCGTTGCAGGGCCTGGCTCAGCAGCCGTCGCAACTGCCGTTCATCCACCGGCTTGACCAGAAAGCCGTCGATTCCCGCCTCCCGCGCCGGCGTCGCCAGCTCCTTGCGGCCATAGGCGGTGGTCATCAGCAGACAGGGGGTGTCGGCCTGATCGCCGCGGCGTAACTGCTGGACCGCATCCAGGCCGTTGCCGTCGGGCAGCCGCCAGTCGATCAGTAGCAGGTCCGCCTTCTGGCCCGCCTCGCGCAGCTCGTCGCAACGCGCCAGACCGCGCCGCACGGAGGCGGCCAGCGATACCTCCATGCCCAGGCCGGTGAGCTGGTTCCACAGATGCTTGCGGGTGTTCTGGTCGCCATCCACCAGCAGCACCCGCTTGCCGGTGAGGTCGATCGCCACCACCCCCTCTTCCAGCTCTTCCGGTCGCGCGCGGTTGAAGACCGTGGTAAAGGTGAAGGTGCTGCCGATGCCGGGTTCGCTGGCGACCTGAATGCGCCCCCCCATCAGCTCCGTCAGGCGTTGGCAGATGGCCAGCCCGAAGCCGCCGCCCTGCATGCGCTCGCCGGCGGAGTGGCGCTCCTCGCCGGGGTTGTCGAACAGGGATTGACTCTGTTCGGGGGGCATGCCGGCGCCGCTGTCCTTGATCGTGAATCTCAGGCGCACCCGGTTCTCGCCCAGTTCGTCCGGGGCGACGGTGATGCGCACGCCGCCGCGGCTGGTGAACTTGATGCCGTTATTGGCGAGGTTGTACAGGATCTGGCCGAGACGCCCCGGATCGCCGCGCAGATGGCGCGGGGTATCGGGGGCCAGTTCCAGGTCGAGGTAGATGCCTTTCTGGTCGGCCTCGCCATGGAGCAGGTCGCGCAGGTTGTCGAGTACCTGTTCGAGGGAGAAGGGGATCGACTCCAGGTTGAGTTTCTGATTCTCGAGGCGGGAGTAGTCGAGGATATCCCCGGTGGTGGCGAGCAGGGTGCGGGTAGCGCCGCGGATCTTCTTCAGATAGTGTTGCTGGTCGGCGTCCAGGGGGGTGCGCAGCATCAGGTGGGTGAGGCCGTTGATGGCGTTGAGCGGGCCGCGAATCTCGCTGCCGATGCGGGTCATCAGCGCACTGCGAGAGCGACCGATGTGGATCAGCTGGCGACGGATCGCCTTCAGCTCTTCATGGAGCAGGCGACGCTCGCCCACGTCACGGGCGATGCCGATGATGCCGGCGACCGAGCCGTTGCTGTCCCGATAGGCGGACTTCATGGTCTCGAGGTGGACGACGCGACCATCCGGGAAGCGCACCATCTCCTGGATGTGGATCGGCTTGTTGCGTTGCAGCGCCTCGCTATCCTTCTCGGTGAGGAATTCCGCGTCGTTATGGGTCGACAGCTCCTTGTCGGTGCAGCCGACCACCTGGCTGGTCTTGAGGCCCCAGATGCGTGCGCAGGCCTGATTGCAGGCGACGTAGACCCCCCGCGTATCCTTGACGAAGAGGATGTCGGGGAGGCAATCGATCAGGGATTGGAGAAAGAAACGGTACTCCGCGTTTCTCGCCTCCGCCGCCTTGCGCAATTCGCGCTCCTTCGCCAGCTCCCCGGAGGGGTCATGGGGGTCGTGCATTGAGAACTCCCGGGTTACTGAATGCGACGACCCAGCAGCGAGGTGCTCCCTTCGCAGGTCGCGCCGTTGCTGGTCCATATCCAGCTGCCGGCGCCCTGCAAGAAGGTGGCGTCGTTATTGAAATCGAAAACCCAGTTCATCACCAGCGCGTCGCCGCCGTCGCTGTAGTTTTCCGTAAGGGTAAGGCGCGAACCGACCAGGGCGCCGGTGACCTCGCCGTCGAAATTGACCGTGTTGCCGGACTGGGTGAAGATCATCTCCTGGCGGGCGGCCTCCTTGCCGGAACCGCAGTCGCTGGCATCCATCTCGGAGAACATGTCCCAGGTCCCGGCCACCCGCAGGGCGCTACTGCTGGATGCGGTGTCGATGGCGTAGAGTTCCGGGGCCTGCGAGCCCCTGCTCCAGCGAAAGGTGAGGTCGTAGGGTTGGTTGTCCACGTAGGCGTTTTGCACCCGCAGATCATTACCCACGGCGGAAAAGCTGGCGGCGCCCAGGGCGAGGGCGTTTTCGTTCCCGCTCCAGTTGAAATGGAAGGAGTCTACGGTAAAGGTCACGGAGGCTTCGTTATAGTCGACGTTGTTGCGTGAGATCGCACGAACAGTGATCGTGTTTTGCCCGTCATCCAGCAGATTGAAATTCTGGGCCGTGGCAAAGCCGGACATGCCTAGGTCAGGGTAGGTGGGATACTGCCCATGGAGGTTGCTGTAGACATCGCCTCGCGTGCCTGGGAAGGGAAGGTCTTTCTTGTAGACGCCATTGATATAAAGCTCTACCTTGGCGATACCGTCCGGTCCTACGGCCCAGCCCCTGATCGAGGAGATCCCGGTAGCCGGAAATTCCGCGAAGGGCTCTTCTATCGCAACCTTGATATCGGTGTCCAGGGCCGCGTTGGTGACGGTGGCGAACATGGCCAGAATCAGCGAGGCGCTGGTGGTGAGGTAAGTTGATTTCCTTGACATGACGTCGGCTCCTTTGTCCGAAGATGAGTTATGTGTGCGATAATTGCATTGATAACATCTGCTTGCAAGAGTTTTGTTATGTATTTTCTGTAAAACGGGGCGGACGACGCGAAGCGCGGGGGCAAAAAGAGTCACGCCGCAAGATCAGCAAGGCTGGTCGAGCATCTCCTCCAGTTGCCGCCGGGTCAAACCCCGTTCCGGTCGGTTGTTCACCGGGCTGATCGGCGGGCAATGGGCCTCCGCTTGGGGCAGGCAGAAGAGCTCTACCGCGTGTTCGCCGGCGAGGAAGCAGAGTGCCGGGTGGTTGCGGCGGGAGCCGTTGGGAAAGAGCAGGGTATGCTCCTCTTCATCCCAGGGTATGCCCATCTCCAGCAATTCGAGACTGAGTTGCTCCGGGGTATCGGCGAACAGATAGAGGCGAATCGGGCTGTGGTCGTTGGCGGTGCCGTCCGCCACCGGGCCGACCAGGCGCGGGTTGAACTTGCCCAACGCCTTCATCGCCCCCAGCGCCGCGAGCCGCTGTTGCCGCAGGGAGCGGCGGCGGCGCTCGCCGCCGTACAGGGCGAGGTAGTCGTCCAGGGCGCTTGCGATCTCGCTGTTGTCCGGCAACTGCTTGCGGTCGCGACAGTTGAGACGCTCGGCGGCCTTGCGCCGTGCCTTCTCGAAGTCCTCATCCCCCCTTTCGGCGAGAATGCGGGCCGCCTCGAAGGCCAGACTGGCACGCAGCTTGTCGCCCCGCGTCCTACTCATCCGGTCCCCGCTTCGGCGGTTCACCACCCTCTATGCGGTCGTACTCCCCGTCGATGACATCACCCTGCCCGGGTCGCGAGGGGTTGCCGTGGGGTGGTCGTATTACCCCTTTGCGACGCAGTTGGTTGATGATCAGGGCGCGGCGCAGCGGCGGGATCAGAAACAGAAAGCCGATGGCGTCGGTGACGAAGCCGGGCAGTAGCAGCATGATGCCGCAGATCAGCAGGATCGCCCCTTCGATCATCTCCACCGCGGGGATCTCGCCGCGGGAGGTGGTTTCATGGATGCGCACGGCGGTGGAGAATCCTTGCAGCCGCACCAGGTAGCCGCCAATGACGGCCGTCAGCAGGGTGAAACCGATGGTGTTGAGGGCGCCAATGCGCGCCCCGACACTGATCAGCAGGTAGAGCTCGGCGAGGGGGGCGATGACGAATAGCAGGAGTATGATGGCGAATGGATTCATGGGCTTGGGGATCGGCGGCGGTGTGGTCTTGTCGGTATGGGCTTGTGCGGGTAGGACCGGTTAATCCAGGTCGAGTTCCAGCGGCGTCCCTTCCCCGTAACGGCCGATCAGCGCCACCGCCTCCTTCCAGCGCCGCTCCTGATGCAGGGCGTTGGGACCGAAGCGCTTGCGACCGTGCATCCTTACCAGCCGGGTCTGGGATACCGGGTTCTGATAATCCTTCAGGGCATGCAGTACCTCGGTCGCCCGCGGCGTGTTGTTGCACACCAGGATCATGTCGCAGCCGGCGGCGAGGGCGGCATTCGCCCGTTCGGGGTAGTTGCCGCCGGCGTCGGCGGCGGCCATGTTGAGATCGTCGCTGAAGATCACCCCCTGAAAGCCGAGTCTCTCGCGCAGCACCTGATTCAACCAGAAATGGGAGAATCCCGCCGGTGAGGCGTCGCAGCGGGAATAGATGACATGGGCCGGCATGATCGCCTCCAAACCAAGGTCGATCATGCGTTGAAAAGGCGCCAGATCCTCCATCAGCAGGTCCTCGAAGCGCCGTTCGTCGACGGGCAGTTGGTGATGGGAGTCTTCGGTCACCCCGCCATGACCGGGAAAATGCTTGCCCACCCCCGCCATGCCGGCGTCGTGTACGCCGCTGAGCCAGGCGCGGGCCAGTTCGGCGGCGATCATGGGCTGGCGGTGGAAGGCGCGGTCGCCGATCACGCTGCCCAGTCCGCGCCCCAGGTCGAGCACCGGCGCGAAACTGAAGTCGACGCCAAGGGCGCGCAGTTCGGCGGCCATCAGCCAGCCGGCCTCCTTGACCAGCGGCAGGCACCGCTTGCCCTGCTTGTCGTAGAGCTCGCCGTACCAGGCGGCGGGGGGGAGTCGGGTAAAGCCCTCCTTGAAGCGTTGCACCCGCCCCCCTTCCTGATCTACCGCCACCAGTAGCGATGGGCGGCGGGCGGCGTGGATCGCTTCGATCAGTTCCCGCAACTGCCTGGGGCTCTCGTAGTTGCGGCTGAACAGGATGATCCCGCCGGCGGCGGGATGGCGCAGCATCTCCCGCTCCTCGGGCCGCAACTCGGGGCCGGCGAGATCGAACATCAGCGGGCCGTGGGTCATGGGCGGTCGGCGCTCCTCGGCGGCGAGCGCGGGACGTCGTCCGACGCCGGATAGGCGTCGATTCGCTGGAGTACCCATTGGCGCAGCCCGTCCGGCACTTCTCGGGCGCGCCGTTGAAACTCATCCCGGACGCGGGAGGCGTCGAAGGCGCCGTCTTCGAGCAGGATGGGGGTCTCCTTGAAGGAGAAGGGGGAGGATTCGCCGTCATCCACCCGGTGGTGGAGAAAACCCTCCTGGCGGGTCCAGGTCAGGGCGCGCTCCCCGGCCTGCTTGTCATAGCACAACTGAAAGCCCTCCAGGGTCTCCTCCGCGTCGTACCAGAGGATGAGATCCATGCGCCGATCACTGAACCAGCGGCGCTTGTTGGGGGTCGGCGAAAGGCTGCGCAGTTCTTTCAACATGCGGTTGTCTAAACGCAGCTGATCCGGCAATGCTCCAGCGCGGGAAAGTTGCGCCTCAGGGTGTGAAGGTACTCCAGGTCCACCTCGCTGGCGATGGTTCCAGCCCCCTTTTGCAGCTCGGCCAGGCATTGGCCCCAGGGGCTGATGATCATGGCATGGCCATGGGTTTCGCGACCGCTCTTGTGATACCCGCCCTGGGCGGCGGCGACCAGATAACACTGATTTTCGATGGCGCGGGCGCGTAGCAGGGGTTCCCAGTGGGCCAGGCCGGTGATCGCGGTGAACGCCGCGGGCAGCAGCACGATCTCCGCGCCTTGCCGCATCAGCTTGCGAAACAGCTCCGGAAAACGCAGATCATAGCAGACCGCCAGCCCGAGCTTGCCGAAGGGGGAGTCGACCACCACCACCTCGTCGCCCGGTTCGATGACCTCGGATTCCTTGTAGTTTTCGCCGCTCTCGCTGATGTGGACGTCAAACAGGTGGATCTTGTCGTAGCGGGCGACCTGCTCGCCGCGATCATTGTAGACCAGGCAGGCGGCGCGCAGCTTGTTGTCATCATTGGTGCGCAGCGGGATGGCGCCCCCGGCCAGCCAGATGCCGTGGCGTTCCGCCAGTTGCGCAAGAAAGTTCTGCAAGGGTCCGTCGCCCGGCGCTTCGCGAATCTTCAGCTGGTCGCGATCCTTCTCGCCGATGAGGGCGAAATTCTCCGGCAGCACGACCAGTTGCGCGCCCTGTTCCGCCGCTTCGCCGACCAGCTTTTCCGCCTCCAGCAGGTTGGCGCTGACGTTGGGACTGGAGGCCATCTGCACGGCCGCGATCCTGCGCTTCCTGTTTTCCTTCATGGTGGTGATGTCGTCCCGAATAGCGTTGAGAGATGTCTGGGCGGAAAGGGTCGCGCTCAGCCGCGGAAGATGCGCAGCCAGCCGAACGGTCCCCTGGATCGCTTCTTGTTGGTGATGTAGGAGGCGTAATCGCCGTCCTGCAACTGAATGTGGTTGGTGAGCCAGATCTTGAGATCGTAGGTGAGCTTGCGCGAGATGTCTTCGCCATTGCCGTGTCGCTCGGCATAGTTGCGCAGGCGGTTGAGGAAGCTCTCGTGGACGCGCAGATGATCCTCGCACATGGGGTACTGGTGATGCCGCATCAACTCCTCCTCGTACGGGAAGGTAGCCTCCAGATGATCGATGATCTGATCGATCATGGCGCCGATGAAGGGGCGATTGCTCTCGGCGATAGCGGTCTCAAGGTCACCGAGATACTCCGCCAGCTTGCGGTGATACTCGTCGATCGTCGGGAAACCCGTCTCCATCGACTGATGCCAGTGATGTAAACCCATTATTCTTGCTCTATCGTCGATTCGGGTGACTTTGCCAGCCCGGCCGGTGGGATCATGCCACTGCCGGAACTGGGGTTACGCTCTGTCGTTGGATTGATGCCTTCGGGTTGTTTGCGTTCGGAATATCGGACAAGAGATCCGCATGCAACGATACGAGGAGCAGAATTTCCACCAACGTTTCGCCCTGCCAACTGGGCTTACCGCGTAGGATACTTCCAGTGATGGGTAATGTCCATCTTTTAACCCCTTGGATCATGTAATATATCTCGGGATCTGATGTCACTTGCGCATTGGTTCCAGAATTCGCGCTGATCGGCTTTTGAGAATCCCGCGCTGACGCCTATACTCTGACCCTGGCGGGTACGCAAGAGAAGCGAGGTCCGGACGGGATCGTTTTCTCGTACCGGACGGAATGAAGAAAGAGGCTGAGTTATGGAACTTGAACTGGTCCCGAGAGAAGGGGAAAAGCTGCTGTCGCCGGAAGAGCGGGAGCAGATGAAGCGCCGTATTCGTACCATCGATCCCGAGGAGTTGGCCCATTTCACGGAAAACGAGCGACAGCGCATCAAGATCTTCCTGTTTCGCCTGATCGCCCTCTCCGAACATGTCCACCACGACATGGAGGACGAGGAGCATGTGGCGGAACATATGGATCATATTGAAAAACTTCATCAAGCGCGCCAGCAGCTGTTCGAGTCGGTGGAGGAGAAGGTGAATGAGTTCATCCACCTGGTGGACCTGTGCGCCGCCGAACCCTGGCTGGAGTTCGAGGTTTTCATGCATCGCCTGGTCAACGTGATACGCAAGCGCTACTACGAGACCAAGAACTCGGGCGGTGTCGAGGCGACCCTGGACAACCCCTTCCTGATGCAGATGGATGAGGATCTGGAAGAGAAGAAGTTCGACCTCGACGAAAAGACACGCATGACGGAGCGGGATATCGAGGCCCTGATCTTTCGCTTCAGCCTTGAAGATCTGGTCGCCAACCTGATCAATGCCCGCAAGATGATCACCGGCCAGTTCTGGGAAGACGAATACTACGATCTTTAGTGGTTATAGTCTGTGGCGCAGATCCTGGCGACTGAATCCCGACAGCTCTTCGGTTATCCCGCGGGTAAGGGCGAGCACCTTGAAGCGCTCGCCCATCATGCTCGGCAGGGTAAGGGTCTTGATCTGCTGAATCTCCTTCAGGAAGGCGTGGCTGTCTGCGCTGGAGTGGCGATGCAGCAGTTCGTCGAGCCCTGTGTTGATCAAGAAGTTACCCTGGGTGGCGAATCCCGCCACCCGCAGATCGGCGGCCAGGGCGGCGCGGGCGAGGGCAGTGAAGTCGACGTGGGCGGTGATATCCTGAAGGCCGGGCAGGATCAGGGGCTCGCCATGGGCGCGGTGACGAAAATGGCATAGCAGGGTGCCGCCGTCCCTCTCCGGGTGGTAGTATTCCCGGCGGGCATATCCATAGTCGATGAGCAGTATCGCGCCGCTGGCGAGGCCCTCCCCCAGCTGACGAAGCCAGGGTCCGGCGCTGAGATTGATCTCACTGGTATAACCCGCGGCAAGTTCCTGCCCCAGTTCGCCCATAAGCTCGGCGACCTCGTCGGTCAGTTCGCGACTGGTTTCGCCATTCCAGTAGGGGATAAAGGCGTCGCCGTTCCAGACGACGAACTCCTCCTGAATCCGATCCTTGCCGATGCGAAAGCGGTGCACCGGCATGGCGTCCACCACCTCGTTGGCGATCATCACGCCGTGAAACCGGCCGGGGAGACGCTCCAGCCATTGAAAGCGATCCAGGTGCTCCGGCAGTTCCCGTTTGATGGTCTCCCTTTGCACCGCCTGGAGGTCCGGGCTGACATCCAGGATGGCGTAGTGCCGCGGCGGCGAGCCGAGGCGCTCCAGCTCGCGAAACAGGTCTACCGCGAGACGTCCCGAGCCGGCGCCGAACTCGAGGATGTCGCCGCCGTTCTTTTGCAGGATCTGGGCGCACTGGCGGGCCAGGCAGCGACCGAACAGGGGAGAGACCTCCGGTGCGGTGACGAAGTCGCCGGCGGTTCCGAATTTGCGGCGACCACCGGTATAATAGCCCAGTCGGGGCGCGTAGAGCGCCATCTCCATGAAGCGCCGAAAGGGGATGCGCCCGCCGGCGGCTTCGATCTCGCCGCGAATGCGCTGGCCAAGCTGCTCGCTGGTGGACCGCTCTTCCTCGTTGAGGGGGGCGATCCCCTCGCGGGCGAGCCAGCGGTCGATGGCTTCGGAGTCGATGGGCATGGGGCGAGGGTCCTCCCGTTTTCCTTTTTTCGCGTGCGCACAATAAACCGTTCATCAATCATTAAAGAGCCGGGCCTTGCTGTGGTTTTGCCAAACCGCTATCCTCCCCGTTCCATTCCTCCTGAGGAGTTCAATCATGTCAGAAAATTCCCCATCCGTCTTCTTCGTCTTTCCCGGCCAGGGCGCCCAGTACCGCGGAATCGGCAGTGATCTGGCCGGCGAGTTCGAGGTTGCCCGCCGCACCTACGAGGAGGCGTCGGACATCCTGGGGTATGACATGGCCCGTCTTTCGTTCGAGGATCCCGAGGACCAGGTCAATCTGACCCGCTTTACCCAGCCGGTACTGGTTACCCATCACATGGCCTGCCTGCGGGTCTATCGCGAACTGGCCGGCGACGCGGCGGCCCAGCCGACGGTGGCCGGCGGCCACAGCCTGGGCGAATACTCGGCGCTGGTCGAGGCGGGCGCCCTGAGTTTCGCCGACGCGCTGCGGCTGGTCTCCCGTCGCGGCGAGTTGATGGGCGAGTTCGGCGAGGGCGAGATGCAGGCCCTTACCGTCGATCTGGAGACCGCCCGGCAACTGGCGGACAAGTACTATTGCGCGGTGGCGGGCATCAACCTGCCGGACCAGACCGTGGTCGGCGGCGCGGCGGCGGATCTCGACGCCATGGCCGCGGAGATGGCCGAGACCATGCCCAAGAAGAAGGCGATTCGCCTCAAGACCGAGGGGGCGTTCCATACCTACTACATGGTCGAGGCGGCGCGTCGGTTTCGCGAGGAGTTGGCCCAGGTCGACTTCGGCGAGCCGAAGATCGGCGTCCTCTCCAATTATACCGGCGGTTTCCATGAAGCGGATGTCGATTCGATCCGCGCCCGCCTCTTCCTGCAGCTCTTTCATCCGGTAAACTGGGTCGGCTGCATGCAGAGCGCCCTGGATCGGGGCGTGACCCATATCTTCGAGTTCGGCGGCGGTATCGGTTCCGGCGAGACCCCGGCGGAGAAGCGCGCCAACCTGGAGAGCATGCTCAAGAAATTCACCCGTCGCGCCGATCTCAAGCCGGAGTACCTGGCGGCGATCAACCTGGCGACGCTGCGCGCGGCGGCGGGCCAGGCGGAGTAACCGCGACAAGGGCGGGAGGTTGAGGCTTCAGCCGGTCTTCGGCAGGGCAGGGACCGGGAAGCGTTTCGGGTCTCCGCTATTCGTTTCGAGATTTCGGGGTGACGCCACTCCATCAGCACGAGGGGAAAGGTGACGATGAGCGACAAGTTGGGGGTAGTGATACTGGCGGCCGGGCAGGGGACGCGCATGCGCTCCAAGCTGCCCAAGGTGCTGCACAAACTGGCGGGCCGTTCGTTGCTGGGGCGGGTGATCGATACCGCCAAGCGACTCGACCCCGCATGCATCGTCGTGGTCCACGGCCACGGCGGCGAGACGGTCAGGCAGGCCTTCGCCGACGATGCCACCCTGACCTGGGTCGAGCAGGCCAAGCAACTGGGTACCGGGCATGCGGTGCGGCAGGCGATGCCGGCGCTGACGGGGATGGATCGGGTGCTGGTGCTCTATGGCGACGTGCCGCTGGTCAGTGAAGAGACCCTGGCGCGTCTGATCGAGGCCCGGGACGATAGCGCGCTGGCGCTGCTTACCGTCGACCTGGAGGATCCCCACGGCTACGGTCGCATCGTGCGGGATGACAACGACGACGTCATGGCGATCGTCGAACAGAAGGACGCCAACCCGCTCCAGCTCTCCATTCGCGAGATCAACACGGGAATCCTGATCGCCTCCTTCGGACCGCTCAAGGGCTGGCTGGAGCAACTCGGCAACGACAACGCCCAGGGTGAATACTACCTGACCGACATCGTCGAGCTGGCGGTGCGGACGGGGGTGCATGTGCATGCCGCCCAGCCGGAAGATCCGCTGGAGGTGATGGGGGTCAACGACCGGGTGCAACTGGCGGAGCTGGAGCGCCACCACCAGCGCATCAAGGCGGAGCGGCTGATGCGCGCCGGCGTGACCCTGCGCGACCCGGCGCGGTTCGACGTTCGCGGCGAATTGAGCTGCGGCGTGGATGTGGAGATCGACGTCAATGTGCTCTGCGAGGGGCGGGTCGAGCTGGGCGATGGGGTCAGGATCGGCGCCAACTGCGTGATTCGCGACAGCCGCATCGGCGATGGGGTGGAGATCCTGCCCAACAGCATCATCGAGGGGGCGGAGATCGGCGCGGAGAGCCGCATCGGCCCCTTCGCCCGCTTGCGCCCGGAGGCCAGACTGGCCGATCATGTGCATGTCGGCAACTTCGTGGAGATCAAGAAGTCCGACGTCGCCTCGGCGAGCAAGATCAATCATCTCAGTTACATCGGCGACACCACCATCGGCACGCGGGTGAATATTGGCGCGGGCACCATCACCTGCAACTACGATGGGGCCAACAAGCACCGCACCGAGATTGGCGATGACGTCTTCGTCGGCTCCGACACCCAGCTGGTCGCGCCGGTCAAGGTGGGCAATGGCGCGACCATCGGCGCGGGGTCGACGATTACCAGAGATACGCCGGCGGATGCCCTGACCCTGTGCCGCGCCACGGAGCAACGGACCGTCAAGGGCTGGAAGCGACCGGTGAAGAAGAAGTAGTCGTCGCGATCGCATGGGAGGTTGGGCCTTCAGGCGGACCGAGCGCGGATTCGGCCCGGCTGAAGCCTCGACCTCCGGACGAACCAGATTCAACTATTTATCTTTGGGAGATCGATCATGTGCGGAATCGTCGGAGGAGTGGCGCAACGGGATGTGGCGCCGATTCTGCTGGAGGGGCTGCGGCGCCTGGAGTACCGGGGCTACGACTCCGCCGGCATCGCGGTATTGAACCCGCAAGGGGAGCTGAAGCGCCTGCGTGGGCTGGGCAAGGTCCAGCAACTGGCGGATCTGCTGGAGGCGGATCCCCAGCCCGGATCCGTCGGCGTCGCCCACACCCGCTGGGCGACCCATGGCGAGCCGTCGGAGCGCAACGCCCACCCCCACGTCTGCATGGACGACTCGCTGGCGCTGGTACACAACGGCATCATCGAGAACCATGAGACCCTGCGCGACCAGCAGCGCGCCGCCGGCTACGAATTTCGTTCCGATACGGACACCGAGGTGGTGGTGCATGCCATCCATGCCCACCTCAAGACGGGCTGCAATCTCTTCACCGCGGTACGCAAGGCGACCGAGGCGTTGCAAGGGGCCTATGCCCTGGGGGTGATCGACCGTTCCGAACCCCGTCGTCTGATCGCCGCGCGCCAGGGCAGCCCGCTGGTGATCGGCGTGGGTATCGGCGAGAACTTCATCGCCTCCGACGTCTTCGCCCTGTTGCCGGTGACCCAGCGCTTCATTTTCCTGGAAGAGGGGGATATCGCCGAGCTGACCCGGGATGAAGTACGGGTCCATGATAGAGATGGCCAGCCGGTGGAGCGGGAGGTGCGGCTCTCCGGTCTCAGCGCCGACGCCGCCGAGCGGGGCGAATACCGCCACTACATGCTCAAGGAGATCTACGAGCAGCCGCGGGCGGTGGCGGATACCCTGGAGGGGCGGCTGCTCGGCGACCAAGTGCCGGCGGAGATCCTCGGCAACACCGCGCCGGACCTGCTCGCCGGTATCCGCCGCGTCAAGATCGTCGCCTGCGGCACCAGCTACCACGCCGGCCTGCTCGGCATGTACTGGCTGGAGTCGATCGTCGGCGTCTCCTGCGCGGTGGAGGTGGCCAGCGAGTTCCGCTATCGCCGCCATGTGGTGGGCGAGGATACCCTCTTCGTCACCATCTCCCAGTCCGGCGAGACCGCCGACACCCTCGCCGCCCTGCGCCAGGCCAAGCAGCTGGGTTACGCCGCCAGTCTGGCGATCTGCAACGTCCCGGAAAGCTCGCTGGTGCGGGAGTCGGACCTGGTGCTGCTGACCCATGCCGGACCCGAGATCGGCGTCGCCTCCACCAAGGCCTTTACCACCCAGTTGGTGGCGCTGCTGCTGCTGGTGGGGATCTTCGAAAAGCTGCACGGCAAGGGGCAGGCGGAATACGACCTGGTCGCGGCCCTGCGCAAGCTCCCCATCTGCATGGAGCGGGCGCTGGAGTCCGACCAGCACATCGTGCGCCTGGCGGAGCGCTTCGTGGATCGGGAGCATACCCTCTTCCTGGGCCGTGGCGAGCACTATCCCATCGCCCTGGAGGGGGCGCTCAAGCTCAAGGAGATCTCCTACATCCACGCCGAGGCCTATCCCGCCGGCGAGTTGAAGCACGGTCCCCTGGCGCTGATCGACGACACCATGCCGGTGGTGGCGGTGGCCCCGGACGATCGCCTGCTGGAGAAGCTCAAGTCCAATCTGGAAGAGGTGCGGGCGCGGGGCGGCGAGCTGATCGTCTTCGCCGACGAAGGGGTGAACATGGAGCAGCGGCAGGGCGTGACGGTGATCCCGCTGCCCAAGGCGGATCCCTTGCTGGCGCCGCTGCTCTTCACCATCCCGCTGCAACTGCTCGCCTATCATGTGGCGGTGCTGCGGGGAACGGACGTCGATCAGCCCCGCAACCTCGCCAAGTCGGTGACGGTTGAATAGTTGTCTGAATCTTCAAGCGGGTTGTCCGGAAAAGGCTGCCACAGAGAGCACAAAGCTCAAATCGTCTCCCCTGAAAGCCTCTGTGCTCTCTGTGTTCTCTGTGGTTCAGTCCTCTTCGGTAAACGACCTGATTCGTAAAAAATGTTTGACTAGTTGGAGTTCTGATGGAAATAATTGGAAAAATCACCCAAACGCTGCCCGAGAAATCGGGCCAATCCGCCCGCGGTCCCTGGCGCAAGCAGGAGTATATCCTGGAAACCAAGGACCAATACCCAAAGCAGATCTGCTTCATGGTCTGGGGTGACAAGATCGATGAACTGGGGATCAGCGAGGGGCAGGAGCTGAAGGTCTCGGTGGATATCGAAAGCCGGGAATTCAATGGCCGCTGGTATACCGACGTCAAGGCCTGGCGGGTCGAGCCGCTGGGCCAGCAGAGCGCGGGAGGAGGCGGACAGCCGCCGCAGGGTTTCCCGGAGGAGCCGCCGCCCCACACCGAGGATGATATCCCCTTTTGAAAGACAAGAACCGCCGATTAGCGCGGATCTTCGCGGATTACTGACCCGGCCTCGGTCTGGAGTACAGCCCTGGGGCCGTGCGATCGCCCCTCACACGCCAAGGCATGTGTTCCAACCCCCAACCAGATGGATATCAGGCTAACGAAATGTCGTGGCGCCGGTTGGCGGGTTCACCTCTCTAGCGAAGGCTGCCCAGAACGCGGCGTGTCGCCATGGCTGCGTTCAGCGGCGTTAATCCGCGGAAAAGATCACCCCGCCATCCGCCGCAGCTGGCGACGCAGGGCCTCGATCTCGTCGAGCAGCTCCATCGCCAGCGCCGCGCCGGCGGGGTTAACCCCCAGGTCGCGCATCAGGTGCAGCGAGGTGCGCGCCCGGTAGAGGCTGGCGGCTTGAAAGCGCCATTGCCGAGTATCCGTTTCGCTCGGCTCGATGACGCCCTGATCCACCAGCTCAAGGATGGTGTCGGCGCTGACCGCGCAGACGCGGCACAGTTGCTCCAGGGTAAAGGTGCAGTGCTCGTCCAGCACTATCCCGGTAATGGTGTCGTCTCTCATGGTCTTCTTCGTCACACGCCAAGATCGCTACGGGGGTTGAAGGCCATCTCCCGCTCCATGCGGCGGTAGAACTCCCGACTCGTCTCATCGTCGGCGCGCGGCAGTCGGATGCGCAGCACCACGTACAGGTCGCCGGGTTGCCTGGCCGGTATGCCGCGCCCCTTGAGGCGCAGCTTCTTGCCCCCTTCGGAATTCGGCGGTAGTTTCAGGTCCACCTTGCCGCCCGGGGTGGGAACCTTGACATTCGCCCCCAGCGCCGCCTCCCACGGGGCGACGGGCAGGTCGATGTAGATATCCGCCCCGTCTACACGATAGTACGGGTGGGGCCTGAATTCCACCTCCAGATAGAGATCGCCGGCCGGCACGCCGTCGCCGTTGCCGCCCTGGCCCGCCAGTCGGATGCGCTGTCCCGGCTTGATCCCCTTGGGGATGCGCAGGTTGAGAGATCGCTCCACGCTGCCGCGACCGTCGGTGGCGGGGGCATGCAGGGTGATCTGGCGGGTCGCGCCGTTGAAACTGTCCTCCAGCTCGATCAATACCCTGGCGTGGTGATCGCGACTGGCGGGCCGGCCGCCCTGGCCCTGACGAAACTCCCGCCCGAACAGGGACTCGAAAAAGTCGCTGAAGGCGGCCGCCTCCCCCTCGTTGAAGCCGCCGCCCTGGAATTCGAAGCCGGCGTTCCAGTCCGGCGGCGGGCGAAAATCCTGGCCCGACTTCCAGTTGGCGCCGAGCTGGTTGTAGGCGGCCCGCTTCTCCGGGTCCTTGAGCACCTCATAGGCCTCTCCCAACTCCTTGAAGCGGGCCTCCGCATCCGGCTCCTTGCTGACGTCGGGATGGTATTTGCGCGCCAGTTTGCGGTAGGCGCGCTTGACCTCATCCTGGCTCGCCTCGCGCGCCACGCCGAGTATCTTGTAGTAATCCTTGTATTTCACGAACGGTCTCTCCGATCACGGATTGTCCTGGGGTTTATCAATGCCAAGTTTGGGATCTTCGCGCCATTTGCAAGGGTGAACCCAGCCATGAAAATCATCCCGTCTCAATGACTTTATGCTTGATCGAGCAGGGTTTGCGTCATACTCTTGTCATTCCCGGTTCGTATCCTGAACTGTTTGTCGAGGCCGTAGCAACAAAGAGTAACCCATGGATCCCTCCAGATATAACCAAGACTATCTCCCGATCGATGTAGAGGCGCTTCAGGAAGCGGTTTCACGCCGCCTGATCTACCGTATCGGCAAGGACCCCTTTACCGCCAACGACTGGGACTGGTATCGGGCCCTCTCCTTCGCGGTTCGTGATCGACTGATCGAACGCTGGATGGAGACCCAGCGCAGCTACTATCGCAAGGACATCAAACGGGTCTACTACCTCTCGCTGGAGTTCCTGATCGGTCGTACCCTCACCAACAGCATGCTCAACATGGGGTTCATGGACTCCTGCGACGCCGCCTTGCAGCGCCTGGGGCTGGACCTGGAGCGGCTGCGCGAAGAGGAGCCTGACGCGGCGCTGGGCAACGGCGGTCTGGGCCGACTGGCGGCCTGCCTGCTCGACTCCATGGCGACCCTCGACCTGCCCGGGACCGGCTATGGCATTCGTTACGAATATGGCATGTTTCGTCAGAAGATCGAGGACGGCCGCCAGATCGAGGTGCCCGACAACTGGCTGAGCCGGGGCAACCCCTGGGAGTTTCCGCGTCCGGAGGTGGTTTATCCGATCCGTTTTGGCGGCCATGTCGCGGTCGGCAAGCGTCACGACGGGTCCCGCTACGTGTTCCACTGGATGCCCGACGAAGAGGTGCTGGCGATGGCCTACGACACCCCCATCCCCGGCTACCATACCGACACGGTCAACAACCTGCGGCTGTGGTCCGCCCGCGCCACCGAAGAGTTCGACCTCCAGTGCTTCAACCAGGGCCAGTACATCAAGGCGGTGGAAGGCAAGGCGCTGTCCGAGAACATCTCCAAGGTGCTCTACCCCGAGGACAGCAGCTCCGAAAACCAGAAGCTGCGCCTGCGCCAGCAATACTTCTTCGTCTCCGCCTCGCTACAGGACATCCTGCGCCGCTTCCAGTCCAATCACGACGACCTGCGCGAACTGCCGGACAAGGTGACGATTCAGCTCAACGACACCCACCCCGCGATCGCCATCCCCGAGTTGATGCGTCTGTTGCTGGATGAGCGCGAACTGGAGTGGCAGGCGGCCTGGGAGATCACCGTACGCACCTTCTCCTATACCAACCACACGTTGCTGCCCGAGGCGCTGGAGACCTGGCCGGTCGGTCTCTTCTCGCAAATGCTGCCACGCCACATGCAACTGATCTACGAGATCAACCGACGCTTCATGTTGCAGGTGAGCCACGCCTATCCGGGCGACGGCGACATCCTGCGGCGGATGTCGATCATCGGCGAGGAGGGCGGCAAGCGCATCCGCATGGCCCATCTTGCGATCGTCGGCTCCCACGCCGTCAACGGCGTCTCGGCGCTGCACACCCACCTCCTCAAGAGCTCCACCTTCGCCGACTTCGAGCGCTACTTCCCCGGGCGCATCAAGAACGTCACCAACGGCATCACGCCGCGGCGATGGCTCAATCAGGCCAACCCCGGCCTCGCCCTGCTGATCAACGAGGCGATCGGCGACGGCTGGGTGAAGGACCTGGAACGGCTCCAGGAACTGCGCGAGTTCGCCGACGACCCCGCCTTCATCGAGCGCTTCGCCGACGTCAAGATGAACCGCAAGATCCGCTTCGCCGCCTACGCCAGACGGCATTATGGACAGCTGCTCGATCCCCACACCATGTACGACGTGCAGGTCAAGCGCATCCACGAATACAAGCGCCAGTTGCTCAACCTGATGCGCACCATCACCCACTACCGGCGCATGCGCGGCGGCAACGCCCGCGAGCTGATGCCGCGCACCGTGCTCATCGGCGGCAAGGCCGCGCCGGGTTATTGGCGCGCCAAGCAGATCATCCGCCTGATCCACGATGTCGCCGACGTCATCGACAACGACCCTCAGGTCGAAGGCCGCCTCAAGCTGCTGTTTCTGCCCAACTACGACGTCTCCAGCGCCGCCGAGATCATCCCCGCCGCCAACCTCTCCCAGCAGATCTCCACCGCCGGCATGGAGGCCTCTGGCACCGGCAACATGAAGCTCGCCCTCAACGGCGCCCTCACCATCGGCACCATGGACGGCGCCAACATCGAGATCCACGACCGCGTCGGCGCCGACAACATCTTCACCTTCGGCCTCAGCGCCGACGAAGTGGCCAATCTCAAGCACGCCGGTTACCGGCCCCGGGAGTGGGCCGAACGAGACGAAGAGCTCAAGGCGGTGGTGGAGATGATCCGCGACGGCTACTTCTCACCCGAGGAGCCGGATCGCTATCGCAACCTCGGCGAAGACCTCCTCAACCAGGATCCCTTCATGGTGCTCGCCGACTATCGCGCCTACATGGAGGCCGACGAACGGGTCAACCGGCTCTACGCCGAACCCGCCGAATGGCACCGTCGAGCATTGATCAACACCGCCATGATGGGTTACTTCTCCAGCGACCGTACCATCGACGAATACGCCAGGAAGATCTGGCGGGTAAAGCCGAGACGTTGATATTTTGCGCTGGATCGCAAAAAAATCCGGCAAGTTTTCAAAAGCCCGCTATACTCAGAATCGAGGGTTGAGCAAACCCTCCCCCTCCTCCAAAGAGGGGCAGCATGCGGCGGGGCCGCGGCGGCAAAGTCATCGCGCTTTGCGATAAACCCTCCGGAAGAGGCCGCCAGATCGTCCCGCCGCATGCATTTCCCCAAACCTTCCTCAAAAAATTTCATTCCCAGCATGTAAATGCCGCTTGTCTTGATCGCCCTGGACGCTCGTCGCTCGAGGCCCCTCCTCAAGTGCAACTTTCCCCGCCAGCGACTATAATTCCCGCCCCTCACCCGATCCCAGCCGTACACAAGGAGTCCCATGTCTGGAATGAATCCCCGTCAACGCGAAGCGGTCAGGCACTTCGGCACACCGCTGCTGGTCCTCGCCGGCGCCGGCTCGGGCAAGACGCGGGTGATCACCCAGAAGATCGCCCATCTGGTGGACGACCGGCGGATGGAGGCGCGCCACATCGCGGCGGTGACCTTCACCAACAAGGCGGCGCGGGAGATGGCCGAGCGGGTGGGCAAGCTGGTGAAGGGCAAATCGGCGCGGGGGTTGACCATCTCCACCTTTCATACCCTGGGGCTCAACATCATCCGCCGGGAGCTCAAGGCGCTGGGCTACAAGCCCGGTTTCTCCATCTTCGACGCCCAGGACGCGGAGGCGCTGCTCAAGGACCTGCTGCGCCATGGCAAGCAGGACGACGGCGTCGCCTCCACCCACCAGTGGCGCATCTCCCACTGGAAGAACGCCCTGCTCTCGCCGGAGCAGGCGCTGGCCCAGGCGGAGGATGAGCTGGATCAGCGCACCGCGCTGCTCTACGCCGACTACCAGCGCTCCCTCAAGGCCTACAACGCGGTCGATTTCGATGACCTGATCCAGCTGCCGGTGCGGCTCTTTCTTGATCACCCGGAGACCCTCGACAAGTGGCGGGACCGCATTCGTTATCTGCTCGTCGATGAGTACCAGGACACCAACGGCGCTCAATACGAATTGGTCCGGCAACTGGCGGGGATGCGCCGCGCCTTTACCGTGGTGGGGGATGACGATCAATCGATCTACGCCTGGCGCGGGGCGCGGCCGGAGAACCTGGCCAAGCTCAAGGAGGACTTCCCCGACCTGGAGCTGATCAAGCTGGAGCAGAACTACCGCTCCTCCTCGCGCATCCTCAAGACCGCCAACCGCCTCATCGCCAACAACCCCCATGTCTTCGAAAAGCGGCTGTGGAGCGAGCTGGGCCCCGGCGACCCGATTCGGGTGCGGGAGTGCAACAACGACCAGCACGAGGCCCAATGGGTGGTGTCGGAGATCATGAACTCCAAATTCATCCGCGGCGGGCGCTATGGCGACTACGCCATCCTCTATCGCGGCAACCACCAGGCGCGGCTGTTCGAGGCGGAACTGCGCAACCACAATATCCCCTATTTCCTCTCCGGCGGACAATCATTCTTCGCCCGCGCCGAGGTCAAGGACGTGATGTCCTACCTGCGCCTGCTCGCCAATCCCGACGACGACGCCGCCTTCCTGCGGGTGGTCAACGTGCCGCGCCGGGAGATCGGCGCGACGACGCTTGAAAAGCTTGCCGGCCACGCCAGCCAGCGCGGCGTCACCCTGCTCGCCGCCTGTAGCGATCTGGGGCTGGAGCAAAGCCTCTCCGGCAAGGGCCTAAAGCGACTGCGCGACTTCGCCGAGTGGGTCGGCGAATTCCACCGCCGCGCCGAGCAGGACCACACCGTGGATACCGTGCGCGCCATGCTCCGCGACATCGACTACGAGGGCTGGCTGCGGGACAAGAGCTCCGACAAGAAGGTGGCGGAACGGCGCATGAAGAACGTGCTCGAACTGGTCGACTGGCTCGACAACCTGCACAAGAAAGACCCGGACCGCACCCTCGCCGACATGGTCAACCACCTCGCCCTGCAAGACATCCTCGACCAGCAGAACGAAGAGGACACCTCGGAACAGGTGCGCCTCATGACCCTCCACTCCGCCAAGGGCCTCGAATTCCCCCACGTCTTCCTGGTGGGTATGGAGGAGGAGATCATCCCCCACCGCACCAGCATCGACGAAGACAACATCGAAGAGGAGCGCCGCCTCGCCTACGTCGGCATCACCCGCGCCCAACGCACCCTCACCATCACCCACTGCGCCAAGCGCAAACGCTACGGCGAAGTTGTCTCCTGCGACCCCAGCCGCTTTCTCGACGAACTGCAAGGGGAGGAGGTCCAGTTCGAAGGGGGCAAGACCAAGCCGCCGCCGGAGGAACAGAAGAGGCGCGGCCAGGCCCATCTGGCGGGCCTCAAGGCGATGCTGGAAGAGTGATGGCGAGCGGGAACTCAGGCTCGCGGACTCGTCACGCCGCTCCCGCGGCAGGAGGCGCGGATCGCGCGGCTTGACGCGCCAATGCAGGCCGCGTTCGCGAGCCAAGCCTCGCGCACCGCGTCACATCCGCCGGGCGGGTTTTGCAAACCCGCCCGCACCGTTACGCTGGCCCCGGGGTTGACGGTGGCATCCGGGATCAGGTGGCGTGATAACGATGGGACGGGGCTGCAAGCCCCGTCCCGCGGCAGGAGGCGCGGCTTGACGCGCCAATGCAGGCCGCGTTCGCGAGCCAAGCCTCGCGCACCGCGTCACATCCGCCGGGCGGGTTTTGCAAACCCGCCCGCACCGTTACGCTGGCCCCGGGTTGACGGCGGCATCCGGGATCAGGTGGCGTGATAACGATGGGACGGGGCTGCAAGCCCCGTCCCGCGGCAGAAGTTTGTTGATTTCACCCGCGTGGGTCGCCGAGCTGCGCTCGGCCTACTCGCCGGAGTAGGCCGAATACCTTGTCGGCGTCAAGCCGAATCTTGACGGCGCTTCCGATCAAGGAGATACTTTGGCGTAGGCGGTTGGATTTCCTATCCTTCGCCAAGCTGGAGGATCCCAGGTTCGTCGACAAGGCCCCGGAGGCCGCGGTGCGGAAGGAGCGCGACAAGCTGAGCGAGGCCCAGGGGGCCCTGAGCAATCCGCAAGCACCGCTGGGCAAGGTGCGGGCGCTCTGAGTTGCTGGGAATTAGGGGACTACACCCATCGGCATGAGCAGAACCAAATGCGAATTTGCCAACCCATCCAGGCCGCGGCAGAGGCCAGTGGTGGCGTCAGCACCGGTGGATGCCGACGCCAGAACAGGACGACAGCATGAGAAATCATTCCGGCCGGGTGAGGATGAGCAGAGCCGCTTTGCCTGTGTGAGGGCCGCTGAATCCCCTCCTCGACACCGCGACGGGGCCATCGAGATCGCTGTTGGGGCCAAAAAACTTGCCCCTTTTGGCGACTTGGCGTAATTTGCGGCTAAATTTAATAATGACAAGGGGGAATAGCCGATGGAAACCATCATTGATTTGATCAATGGTCTGAATGGGATTGTCTGGGGTCCGGCCATGCTGCTGCTGATCCTGGGTACCGGTCTGTTTCTCACCATTGGCCTGCGTTTCATGCCCCTGCGCCACATTGGCTACGCCTTCAAGATGCTGTGGCAGGGTCGGCGCTCCAACGAGGAGGGCGATATCAGTCCCTTCAACGCCCTGATGACCTCGCTGTCGGCCACTATAGGTACGGGTAACATAGCCGGGGTGGGAACGGCGATTGCCATTGGTGGACCCGGTGCGATCTTCTGGATGTGGTGTACGGCGCTGGTGGGCATGGCCACCAAGTACTCCGAGGCGCTGCTGGCGGTGAAGTACCGCGAGGTGGACGAGAATGGCAACCACGTCGGCGGCCCCATGTATTACATCACGAACGGACTGGGCAAGAACTGGGCCTGGTTGGGCCTGCTGTTCGCCATCTTCGGCGCCCTGGCGGGCTTTGGCATCGGCAACATGGTGCAGGCCAACTCGGTGTCCCATGCCATGCAAGCCAACCTGGGCGTGCCGGAATGGCTCACCGCCGTGGTGATGGCAACCTTCGTGTTTTTGGTGCTGATCGGCGGTATCAAGCGCATTGCCCAGGTGGCCGGCAAGCTGGTGCCGCTGATGGCGGTGGTCTACGTTTTTGGCGGCCTGGCGGTTATCGTGGTAAACATTGCCGAGGTGCCGGCGGCGCTGGTGGGCATAGTTCAGGCCGCGTTCACGCCTACCGCGGCCACCGGCGGTTTTGTTGGCGCCGGGGTGATGCTGGCGATCCAGATGGGCGTGGCCCGTGGCATCTTCTCCAACGAGGCCGGGCTGGGCTCCGCGCCCATTGCCCACGCCGCCGCGCAGACCAATAACCCAGTGCGCCAAGGCACCATTGCCATGCTCGGCACCTTCATCGACACCATCATCATCTGCACCATCACGGCTCTGGTTATCATGATTTCCGGGCAGTGGGATAGTGGTCTCAAAGGGGCCGAGTTGTCCTCGGCCGCCTTTGCCGCCGGGATTCCCGGCCTTGGCCAATTTGTGGTTACTTTCGGGCTGGTGATCTTCGCCTTCACCACCATCCTCGGTTGGAGCGTGTATGGCGAGCGCTGTGTCGAGTACCTGCTCGGCATCAAGGCCATCTTGCCGTTCCGTCTGCTTTGGGTGGCGGCGATTCCGGTAGGCGCCCTGGTGCAGTTGGACCTGGCCTGGTTGATCGCCGACACCCTCAACGCGCTGATGGCAATTCCCAACCTGATCGCCCTGCTGTTGCTCAGCCCAGTAGTGTTCAAGCTGACCCGGGAGTACTACGACAAGTAGTCATAACGCCCAGCCGGTGTTGGTTCGGTGTTGTTCTGGCGAATAGATGCGGAGAACACCGAAGCGGCGTTTTTCAGCTCGTCCCCAAGGTCCTCCTTGGGGACGCACGTCTTGCAAGCTCCAGCTTGCCAGCTGGCATCGGGCTGCCCGAGCCGTCAACACCGGGTCCCCAAGCGCGAGCTTGGGGACCCGCATAATCATTCCTGATTAGTAAGATGCTCCAGTTGAACGATGCCCACCGGGCTTTCTCGTTTTCTCGTTCCCATGCGCCGCATGGGAATGCCGTCTTGACCGCGTCGCGGTCCGAGTCGGGGTGCGGCGCATCCAAGACAACTGAGATATCTTGCTAATCAAGTAATCATTTGGGCCGACGCTACCTTCGTTCCCGGTCACGGATCTTCGCCACGTCAAACGTTCCGGTCGGGAGTGCAACTCCCGACCGGCTCAGCCGGCTCAGTGGCAGGGAGTTGGAGTCGACCCTCTGCACCACCAGTTACAACCACTCCGCCGCGAAGTCGTGGTCCTCGTCGATCATCAGCGCGCCATATTGCCCCTTGGGAATGCGCTCCTTGTCGACACCCTGGATCACGCGCGCTACCAGCGCCTCGGTGTAGCCGTCGCCAAAGGGCGGGCGTTCGATGTGGTAGCGCTTCGCCTGTTCGCCGCACCCGTCATGGACGTGGTGGACATGCATCCGGTCGGCGATGCCCTTTTCCACCATCATGGGCCGCCGAAGGTGTTCGCGAAAAGTCTTTACGCGGGTCGCGGCGAAAGCGGCAAATGCGCTGATTTCGATGCCGTCGTTGGAGAGAAAATGGATGATTTGGCCCGGCATTTCTTATATCCTCGATTCGGCGACGGGTGCGGATGGCTTGGTTGACATCGCATCTATAGCACTAATTATCTTGCTGTGATTGTTGGCTTTTTAGGGGGCTATCGACCTGGCTGACGGAGCAGGGGGCACGGTCAAGTCTCTCGTCGAGCCAAGCCGGGAGTCGTCGCAGGGGGATGAACGGTGGTGTCGTCGATGGTTTGGCAAACGCTGAAGGTCTGGGGCTGAGGCCCGCTCGGCGGAGATGCAAGCTTGCATTGCCAGGCCCCTGGATGTACCTTGCCTTGCTCCCAATACAGCAGAAATTCGCAGGAACATGTTGCAGCAACACCATTCTCCTATCGTTATCGAGGTCGAGACCGCCTATCTCGCCGATCAGTCCAACCCGGACAACAATCACTATGTCTTTTCCTATACCGTTACCTTGCGTAACCGCGGTAGCCAGGGGGCGCGTCTGCTGACCCGACACTGGATCATTACCGACGCGGACGGGCGAAAGCAGGAGGTGAAGGGGGAGGGGGTGGTGGGCGAGAGGCCCCATCTGGCCCCGGGAGAGAGCTACAGTTACTCCAGCGGCACCTTCATCGGCACGCCGGTCGGGAGCATGCACGGCAGTTACGGCATGGCCAATGATGACGGCAGCCGCTTCAACGCCCCGATACCGCCGTTTTCGCTGGCGGTTCCAAGCATGATACATTGAAACCCGATCTGGCGGTTAACTTCGCTATCCAGACGAATCAAGAGGGGAAAAATGGCGGTTTACGCGATCGGCGATGTCCAGGGGTGCTACGACGCCCTGATGAAGTTGTTGGAAGAGTTCAAGTTCGACCCCGCCGATGACAAGCTATGGTTCGCGGGCGATCTCGTCAATCGCGGACATGACTCGCTGGCGGTGCTGCGCTTCGTCAAGGGGCTCGGCAAGCGTGCCGTTTGCGTGCTCGGCAACCATGATCTCCACCTGCTCGCCATCAGCCAGGGCAACCACCGCCATCACGGCCGGGACTCTACCCTGCTGCCGGTCCTCGATGCCCCGGATTTCCCGGAGCTGATGGAGTGGCTGCGCCATCTCCCGCTGATGCATTACAGCAAGAAGCGGGAGTGCGCCCTGTTGCATGCGGGATTGCCGCCGCAATGGGATATCGCCACCGCCCTCAAGCGCGCCGGCGAGGTAGAGGCGGTATTGCGCGGCGCCCGTTTCGGCGAGTTCATGATGCATATGTACGGCGATGAGCCCGAACGCTGGAACGATAGCCTGGAGGGCTGGGATCGTCTCCGGTTCATTGTAAACTGCCTTACCCGTCTGCGTTATTGCGACTGCAACGGGCGGCTGGCGCTGCATGAGAAGGGGCGCCCGGGATCCCAGGATCCACGCTTTCACCCCTGGTACGCGGTTCCCGGACGCCGCAGCGCCGGCCAGACCGTCCTGTTCGGCCACTGGTCCACCCTCGGCTATCGCGAGGCGGGCTCCACCCATGCGCTGGATTCCGGTTGCGTGTGGGGGGGAAGGTTGAGCGCCCTCAAGGTGCGCAAGGACGGTACCACGAAACTCTACCAGGTCGAGTGCCAGCGAGCGGGGCGGGTGCGCCACACCGCGTGATGGTCGCGGCGCGCGCGCAGGGTGGGGAAGCGGCGCTCAAGGGGAATATTTTCTTTTTTTTCGATCTCTTTCACCTTTTTGCTGCAAGCTTCCCTGTAAAAGGTTAAAATCGCACCTATCTTTAACACTGACAAAAAATATAATTTAATCCTCCAACATCGCACCACAATGACAGGAGCCAAGCAGTCATGAGAATTTCAACCAAAACCCGTTATGCGATTACCGCGATGCTCGATCTCGCCCTCTATGGCGGCGATCGTCCGGTAACCCTGCAGGACATCTCCAAGAACCAGGGCATCTCCCTCTCCTATCTGGAGCAGCTCTTCGCCCGCCTGCGCGCCAAGAAGCTGGTACGCGGCATGCGCGGTCCCGGCGGTGGTTACTACCTGGGCCGCCCCGCCCCCGAGATCAATGTCGGCGAAATCATCTGCGCCGTGGATGACTACGTCGAGATGACGCACTGCTCCGGCGAAGAGAGCGGTACCCCCGATAACCCGACCCATGAGCTGTGGGGAGATTTCAGCAGTGAGCTGTTCGGCTTCCTGGAGAGCATCAGCCTGGCGGATCTGGCGCAACGCCGCGGTCACGCCCTGGGCTCCATGGATATCAACGCCGACTGATCGGCGATGGTCCGCCACTGGCGCTCCTTCAAGGAGCGCCAGTGGCGCGCCGATTCGGCGCGTCCCGCCCGGATGGGGCCGAGCGGAATGCGGGAGAACGGAGCCGCCCCTCCCCGCTTGGGATGCGTCATCAATCAGGTTGATGGATCTTGGCGGCTGTACCTGTGCGGGTGAGTTTTGCGGATTGCAGCCTTTTGGCGTGGTCGATCAGGCCTCCGCTGCATCCCGCACCGCGATCACGTAAAAGTGCGGGTCCTTCTTCTGTCCCACCCCGATCGCCCCCTTCTCCAGATACAAGGCCCAGGCCCAATCCGTCTCATAGGCGCTGGTTGTGGATGACCAGTAGCTTTCGCGCACGCCGTTGCGCGGCAAGGCGGGGGAGAGGGCCGGCCTCGCCTGATCGGCGTCTACCAGCGACTCCAACTCGACGATATTGGGCAGGCGCCAAGAGGCCTGCTCTCCCTCGTTTAACCTCGGGATTCGCGCCAGGGCGTCGCGCCAGTTGAGCGGGCGGCGGTTGCCGGAGCGGTCAAGATGCCACTCCAGGCCCGTGAGCCGGTCGATGAAGCCCTCCTGGGCAGGGGTGAAGCGGCCCTCGTCCCAGGCGATCCCCAGCGCTTGCGCGCCATCCTGAAGCGGCGCGGCGCGGCAGGGCATGGATTCGCCGCGAGCATCGAAACAGCGGCGCTGGCCGGTGGCCAGCAGCCTGCCGCTTCCCCGCACCGGCCACGCCATGAAGGACTGATCCTTGCCGCCGTAGAACATGCGCCCGCCCGCCATGTCCACGTACCAGGCGTGCCGCGGGGCGATGGCGGCGCTGGTGGAGCTCCAGTACCAGCCGCGAAAGAGGTTCTCAAACGGATGATCCGCGGCGAACACCCGCGGCTGGTCATGATCCACCAGGCTGCGCAACTCGCGACGGTTGGGCAGTCGCCAGTCGTCGTGGTCGAGATAGCCGTGCCGGTTCAGCTCGGCGATGGCGCTCAACGCCTCTTGCCAGGTCTGGGGGAACTCGAAGGGGGCCGCATCGCGGCTCCAGATCAGGCCGGTGCCCCGATCAACGAGCGTATCTCCCGCCGCCCGAAAGCGGGGAGAGGGTATCGCGTGGCCGCGACAAAACTCCCCATCCTGGCCGCTTCCGCGGCAGGGGATGGGTCCCCCCAGGCTGTCAAAACAGCGGGATTGTCCGGATTTCGGCAGCATCTTCTCCTCTGCTGAAAGCTTGCGCCTATCTGTCATCTTGGGGGGGGTGGGCAAGTAATCAAGGCATGGGTGCGGACTGGCTGGAAAGGGTGCTCCCTGCCCGCCGGTTCGCCGCTGACGGACCTTTCCGACGCGTCACGGGCCTCTCGCGCCCCCCATTATCGCGAGGTGTTCGCCGAGACCTCCTTCACCTACGCCAAGGTGTGTACTCGACCCCGAACCGGATCGATATCCCAAGATGGCATTCCTCGCGGTGGTCTCCGCGACTCCGTGTCGGTTCCATGAGGACCCTGGTGCGATGGTGCGAGATAGGGCGGCCCCGACAAGGAGGGTTCGAAAAGGCATCCAGGGGCGGCATCAACTGCCCTGAAGCTTGTTCATGCACACGCGGTGTTCGCGTTCGAGGGCCTCGATCAGCGCCGCGGGAACCTGGGCGTTGCGGGCGCCAAGCAGCAATGTCTCCAGTTCGCTGGCGAGCTGATAGAGGGTTGTGGCGCTGAGCGAGCCGGAGGCGGATTTCATGTTGTGGGCAAGGAGCACCGCCTGACCCGGATCTTCGGCCAGCGCCTTTTGCAACTGCTGGGGGAAGTCGTGGTAGTGCGCCACGAACAGTTGCGCCAGTTTCTCCTTGCCGAGCGCGCGGGGACCTGTTGCGCTGGCTTGGGGTTGCGAGGGCGAGGTGGTGGCGCCATCGCCCTCGAGGTTCGCCGCGATTTCCCCGTCTTCGAGGGCGTGGGAGCGGGGTTGGATCCACCGCAACAGCGTCTCATACAGCTCAGCGGGGTTGATCGGCTTGATGACCAGGGCGTTCATGCCCGCCGCTTCGCAGCGTTGCTGGATGCCTTCCATGGCGTTGGCGGTGAGGGCGATGATGGGCAGTTCCTCCTTGCCGGGGAGTCGCCGGATCCGCTGGCTGGCCTCGAAACCGTCCATCTCCGGCATGTGGAGATCCATCAGCACCAACTCATAGGATGCTTTGCCCACCTGCTCTATTGCGGCGCGTCCACTGTCGGCCAGGTCGGTGCGGAGTCCGGCCTGTTCCAGCAACTCCAGCGCCACGGCCTGGTTGAACTCGTTGTCCTCGACCAGCAATATCCGCCGCCCCCGGAGTTGGTTGAGGCGCTCGGCGGGATAGCCGTCGCCGGAACCGAAATGGTCGGCCAGGTCCACCGGCGTCTCGGCGATGCGCACCGGCAGCGAGAAGCGAAACAGGCTGCCCTTGCGCGGGGTGCTCTCCACCTCGATCTTGCCGCCCATCTGCTCTGCCAGACGTTGGCAGATGGTCAGCCCCAGGCCGCTGCCGCCATAGCGGCGGGTGGTGGAGGTGTCGGCCTGGCTGAAGGGGGCGAAGATCCGCTCCAGCATTTCCGCCGGAATGCCGATGCCGCTGTCCCTGACGCTGAATTCGATCCACGCCGGGGCGTCTTCGGCATCCCGCGCCGGCGACGCAAGCGCCCGAATCCGCACCTCCACCCCGCCGCTTTCGGTGAATTTGATGGCGTTGCCGAGCAGGTTGCGCAACACTTGCTGGATGCGCAGCGGGTCGCCCTCGACCACCGGCGGCGTGCCGACTTCGACATGCGCGTGAAACGACAGCCCCTTGTCGTGGGCATCGCCGGCCTGGGTCTCGACGGATTCGAGCAGCTGCTGGAGGCGAAACGCCACCGGCTCGAATTCGATGCGACCGGCGGTAATGCGGGAGAAGTCGAGGATCTCGTTGATCAGCTCCAGCAGGTAACCGGAGGAGCGCTCGACCTTGGAGAGCCGTTCCCGTTGTCTGGCGGCAAGCGGATCTTGCAGGCAGATGCGGGTGAGGTTGAGGATGGCGTTCATCGGGGTACGGATTTCGTGGCTGATGTTGGCCAGGAATTCGTCCTTGGCCCGATTGGCGGCCTGGGCCTCGTGGGCCGAGGTCTTGAGTTCCGCCTCGCGGCGATTGATCTCGTCGATGAAGTGGTTCACCTGCCGCGCCATCAGGCTCAGCTCGTCATTGCCCTGCACCGGCACCGGCGTCGGCTGATCACCCATATTGGCCTGCATCGCCCGGTGCAGGCGGAGGATGCGGGCGACCACCGAGCGGCGTACATAGAGGAAGATGGCGGTGAGGGCGAGCAGCGCCACCACCGCGACCAGACCAAGCAGCCAGCGTAGCCGCTCCAGCTCCGCTTGGATCTGCTGCTCCTCCTGCTCCATGGTTTGTCGCGTGGCGTTATGCAGTGCGCGAATCTCCTCGTTGAGCTGCGCCATGCGGTGCTTGCCATCGTATATCTTGCGCTGGATCAGTCGGGTAAGCTCCACGTCCCGCATCTGCAGCTGGAACAGGTTGCGCTCTCCAAGGCCATAGTCCCGCAGCTCTCTCAGGGTCAACATGGCAGCGCGGGATTCGGCCTGAGGCAAGCTGGCCAGGGTGCTTTCGGCGGCCAGGAATACCTCCTCGAAACCGTGTTGGTGCGCGCGAATCTTTTCCGGAAAATCCAGGCTTCGAATCACGAAGAAGTGGGCGGATGCCTCCAGCGCCTGGGGAATCCAGGATGCCGCGCCATGCCCATCCACCGCCTTGGCCAGCTCCATCTCGATCGCGCCGAGGCGGGTGAAGATCCGGTCAATCCGGCTGCGAATGGCCAGTTGCTCCTCGCGCATCGCCACCAGATCCAGAAAGGCGTCGCCAACCCCCTGGAAGGCGTTGATCACCTGCCCGCCCCCCTCGATTCCGGCCACCGTCGCGCGCGCCCGGTCTTGTGTCTGTTCGATCAGGGTACGCGTGTTGAAGAAGAGATAGTGCCCCTTGGGATAGAGGACATCGGCGCTGAGGGAGGCGAGTTCCGTGGCCGCCGACTCAAGCTCCGAGACCTTGAACAGGGTCGGCAGGCGGTGGCGCGATATCTCCTCGAAGCGGGCATCGAAAAACACAAAGCGGTCAAAACTGAACCAGATGGCAAACAGCAGCACCCCCATCGCGAGCGCCAGCCCACCCAGTACCTTGGCGGCGATCCCATGGCCCACGCCCTACTCTCCGTCGCCTCGCCAGTGGATCTCGTCGTAGGGCGCCAAAACGCCCCAGGCGTTCCCGTCAAAGCCGAGCAGGTCCCGGTGATGGGCCGAGAAGAGATCAAAGCCGGTAAGTCCGATCACGGGCAGGTCCTGCAGCAGTTGACGCTGAATATTCGCATAGAGCGCCCGCCGTTGTCGCGGATCGATTGCGGCGCCGGCCTGGTCCAGCCATTCATCCATTTGCGGGTTGCTGTAGCCCATATTGTTGGTGAAGGGGTATCGGCTGCCACCCTCGGGCGCGGAGCGAAAGACCCGGTGGATGCTGAACAGGGGATCGTTCCAGTCGAATAACACCCAGTAATTTAGTTGATAATCGCCCTTGATGAGTCGTCCCAGCCATTCCGATACCGAGAGAGAGCGGTGGGGAATCACCTCGATGCCGAGTAGCCGTTGCAGTTCGTAGGCGTAATAGTCCGCCGCCGCGAGCACGCTCTCGTCGGCGGGAATGGCATCCAGGGTCACGGAGAAGCGTGTGCCCTTCTCGTCGCGCGGATAGCCCGCCTCGTCGAGCAGGGCGTTGGCCCGTTCCGTATCGAAGGGATAGGGGTTGGGGATGTCGGTGAATAGCGGGCTCTGGCGGGCGATCGGCAGGGGTCTGGGCGCATCCCGCCCCGCCGAGATCACCTTCACCGCCCGCTCGCGATCAATCGCCATCGCCATCGCCTGGCGCACCCGTGGGTCGTCCAGCGGTTTGCGCTTCAGGTTCAAGGCCAGCGAGACACTGGGATTGATGAGACTGGATTCCCTGTTGCGCAGGGTAATAGTCGGGTTCCGTCGTAACTCCTGAAAGCCGGGCTGTCCCTCATACAACAGGGAATGGAGATGAACACGCCCGTGGGTCAGCTGCAAGATGGGATCCTGCGCCGCATCCAGCGACCTGAAGCCGATCCGATCCAGGCGCGGCAGGCCGGGGCGGAAGAAGCCGTCGAAGCGGGCCAGTTCGATCCGTAGCGGCAGATCCATGTTGACGACCCGAAACGGGCCGGAACCCACCGGCAGGCGTTCGCCGTCGCCCTTGGCCCGGTCCCCCGACTCGCCGTAGTGCTTGCGCGGCAGGATCGGGCAGAAGCGGGGCGAGAGCATCTCCGCCAGTGCCGGATGGGGGTGTTTCAGGCGGATCACCGCGGTCAGCGGGTCGGGGGTCTCGACCCCCGCGATGGGGGCGTAGACATCCCGCCAGGGGTGGCGATCGCGCAGCGCCAGCAGCGAGAAGGCCACGTCATCGGAGGTGACGGGGGCGCCGTCATGGAACCTGGCATCGGCGACCAGATGCAGGGTCACGCTGCGCTCGTCATCGGCGACCGACCAGCGCTCCGCCAGATAGGGGGCCGGGCGGTTGTCGGCGTCGAAGCGCAGCGGGCTGGCGAAGATCTGGGCGTTGAGCAGAAAGGCGGTATGGCCGATCTGGGTAAACGGGCGCAAGCTCCCCGGCAGGAACGCGACCCCCACCTCCATCTCGTTGGCGATGGGGCGAATGGCCGCGCCGCTATCCCCATTGCCCGCGGCCGTCGCGTTGGCGAGGGGGACCAGCAGCGCCAGCAGGAGCCGGAGTAGCCCGTGGAAAGGGAGGGTGTTGTGCTCGCTTGAGATGGTGGGCGTGGTCATTGGCAGGGGAGGGGTCCGTTGGCGGTCTGTGGTGAACGCTCAATGGTATCGGATTTCGGTGCGGGCGCAAGGCCGGGGGGCGTGTCGTCAAGTCACGGGCGGGCGATGCCGTCACGCCTCAACCGTCTTGCCGTGAATAAACCGAGCCGTGGCAGTCTTTGGCGGACCGGCACGGCCGAGGGGGCGTTTCCTGGGCTGGTCCTCCAGGGCGAGGCTGGCCAGCCGCTGGCAGCGGGCAAGCGCCGCAGGCAGGTCAGGGAGGAGTAGCTGGCGCCGAAGTCGTCAAGGGCGAAGGCCACGCCCATCTCGCCGCGGGCGCGGATCACCCAGAAGAAGTGGTCGGCTTCAGCGCCTCGGGTTGCGGCGCATTCAAGATCGGGTTCCCATGCGGCGCATGGGTACCAGCAAAAAGGAGTCGCAGTCCTCCAAGGACTGCGACTCCTCGCTGGAATCGCGGTGACTTGGCCGCCTTGCTCTTGGGCTGGATCAGCGTTGAGTTCGCCGACGCCAGGCTAGGAGACCGATGAGGCCGGAGAGGCCAGCCAGCCCCCAGAGGTCCAGCACGGGTATGGGTTGTGCCGCAGTGGTTGCGGGCTCCCTGCGGAAGTTTGCAGTAATCGAGAGTGCAGCGGTTACATTGTTGATGACGCAGGTATTGCCGGTGCAGTCCCCGGTAAAACCGTCGAAAACATAGCCTTTGGCCGGCGTGGCGGTGCAGGTCACCTCACCGTTATAGCTCACGGGATTTGGCAGGCACTCGACCGTGCCGCCACTGCCGTCGCTGGGTACCGTCAACGCGGTGACGTCTACCGGGGCCGGCGTATCCAGGGTAAAGGTCGCGGTACAGACAGTATCCGCGGTGAGGCTGAAGCCGTCCACGCACCCCGCCGGGTTCCAGCCGTCGAAAACCGATCCGGCGCCGGCGTTGGCGACCAGGGTGATGGTTGTGCCGTCGGCATAACTTCCGTCTGCGGTACTGCCGGTTGTATCGCCCGTGCCGGCTCCGTCGGTGGC
>JAABSM010000129.1 GCA_011390365.1 Gammaproteobacteria bacterium | reverse complement strand
CGCCGATGATAGTGTGGGGCCTCCCCATGTGAAAGTAGGTCACCGCCAGGTCCCTATCCAAAACCCCAAGCCGTATGGCTTGGGGTTTTTTTATGCCCGGATGGACTGCTTGACTACCTTGCAGGGACCGTTACCGCGGCAGGTAGCAATGAGTCCACTCTTGTGACGGTCAAAGGTCTCTTTTCCTCATTCAATGCGTATCGTATTTTTCGACACAAGGCGGGCCTTTCGTGGTATGGTATTGGGGCTTTAAAAACAAAAATATACCCTTGGCAGTCTCAGAAAGAACAAACCACCCGCACACGGACAATCGCCTATGCTTTACCATAAATTCATGGCCTATCGCGTAAAATCGCGTACGCGCATCCGAGGCATGAAGTACCGAAAGCAGCACCCCGTTCTAAGCCTCACCACACTCTCGTCTCTGGGCCTTTGCGCAACCGCCATCTACGCCTCCCTCGGTGTCTGGGATAACACCGCGGGAAAATGGGCGGGCCGGGAGTCCGGCGGGGTTTCCTGGGAGTTTGTGGCAGAGATCCCCCCCGACAGGGACCCCGCGTTCAGGCGTGCCGAGAGAGAGGCTTGGGTCGATCCCATCTCCGCCGTTGAATCCGAAGAGTGGCGAAACTGGCCGGTGTCGGCTGACCTGCTTCGCCCCTGGGAATCTTCGCAACTCGACGGAATCAGCAGTCTGCAAGAGGAGTTCGAGCGCCGGGACAGGGAGGAGAAATATCAGCGGCACAACGGGGCTGATGTTCAAAGGGGCGTTGCTGTTCATGCGGCTGTCGTCGAGATCGAGGAGATCCCGCTGGTGTCCGATGAGGTAGAGGTGGCGACCGCGGATACCGGAGCGCGGGAGCGGTCGGTGGATTCAAGCGTTGATAATAGCCAATCAGGCCCCGGCGTATCCAGTCCCGCAACGTCCGCCTCGGAGATCTCCTCGCAAGACCGTTCGCAGGCTGTTGGTGGAGGTGAAGAAGGCCACGCGCCATCGGAGGGCCTCGCCCAATCAGGGGATCGGAACAATGATGACGCCGTTGTAGACAATAGCGAGACATACCGATGGGTTTCCGCCAAGGTTCGTGAAGGGGATTCGCTTTCGTTGCTGTTCTCTCGTCTGGGGCTATCCGCGGGATTGCTGCACGATATCGTCAATAGTGGTGAAGAGGCCAAGAAGCTCGCGTCGGTCCGTCCTGGAGAGATGCTGCGGGTCAAGTTGGATGAGGGGGGCGACTTCGAGCAGCTAGTCCTCGAGCGCAATGCCCTCAATAGCCTCCAGGTAGCGAAAGTCAGCGGTAAATTCGAAGCGAGTCTGGTCAGTCAACCGGTAGAGGTCCGCAACGCCCGAGTAGCCGGCGTGATCACCGACTCCCTCTATATGAGCGCGAAGCGCGTAGGGATGACCGATAAGCTCATCATGGAGCTGGCTGGAATCTTTGGCTGGGACGTGGATTTTGCATTGGACATCAAGCAAGGAGATAGCTTCGCGGTCATTTACGAGGAGCGGTTCATCAACGGCGAGCGCTACAAGGATGGGCATATCCTGGCCGCTGAGTTCGTGAACGGGGGCAAGGTGTTTCGGGCGGTACGCTTTGAAAGCGAGGAAGGTTACGCCAGCTACTACACGCCGGATGGACATAGCATGCGCAAGGCGTTCCTGCGTGCGCCGGTCGATTTTCGCCGCATTTCATCTCGTTTCAACCCCGAGCGCTACCACCCGGTGCTTGGCAAGAAACGCCCCCATCGGGGGGTCGACTATGCCGCATCCACGGGTACCCCGATTCGCGCCGCCGGCGATGGTCGGGTGGCCTTTCGGGGCGTGAAAGGGGGCTACGGCAATACGATCATCATCAAACATGGCGAGCGCTATACCACCCTGTATGCGCATCTGTCGAAGTTTAGCGCTTCGGTGAACAATGGCGCTCGTGTTGAGCAAGGAGACATTATCGGTTATGTCGGGGCCACGGGGCTGGCAACAGGTCCCCACCTGCACTACGAGTTTCGTCTGGATGGGGTTCACCGTGATCCCTTGACGGTCGATCTGCCCAAGGCCCTGCCCATCGAAAAGCGCTACCGCGTGGAGTTTCTTGCTCAGAGCGCACCGCTGGTGGCGGAGCTCGGCAAGATCTCTTCCACCCGTCTGGCAAGCAAGGACTGATTGCAGGGTTGATCTCCTTTGATACCTCCCCCGATGGTCTCTACATCGGGCTCATGTCGGGTACCAGCGTGGATGGCGTCGACGCGGCGCTGGTGCGCTTCGAGGGAGACGGTTTTCTTGTGAAGGGCGCCATCCAGCGCCGATGGCCGATCTCCCTCGAAGGAAAGCTGCGGGCGTTGGCCACGCCAGGGGAGAACGAGATCGACCGGCTGGGGGAGGCGGATGTCGAGGCGGGAGATTTTCTCGCTGACTGCGTCCTCGCCCTGCTGGAGCAGACCAACACCGATGCGGACGCCATTAGCGGTATCGGTAGCCATGGCCAAACCGTACGCCACAGGCCCCTTGGCGCATCTCCCTTTACGCTACAGATCGGTGATCCCAATCGCATCGCCCAGAAAACCGGCATCGTCACCGTAGCCGATTTTCGACGTCGGGATATGGCCGTCGCTGGTCAGGGCGCCCCTTTGGCTCCCGCCTTTCACGCAGCCGTCTTCTCCCGTCAAGACGAATCGAGAGCGGTGCTCAACCTTGGCGGGATCGCAAATCTGACCCTGTTGTCCGCGCAACCGGGCGCGGCCATACCGGGCTTCGACAGCGGTCCCGCCAACACGTTGCTTGACCGCTGGTCGGAGCAGGTACGGGGCGTACCTTTGGATGCCAGCGGCGTCTGGGCGGAGAGCGGCGCGCCGTTTCCGGAGATGTTGAATGCCCTGCTGGCGGACCCCTATTTTTCCCTTGCTCCCCCCAAGAGCAGCGGTCCGGAGTATTTCTCCCTGGGCTGGTTGCGAGCGCGATGGCCCGGTGTGGATGGGTTACCGCCAGAGGATGTTCAGGCGACCCTGCTGGAGCTGACCGTGGAGAGTGTCGCGCGGGCATTGGAGGCGCACGCCCCGCAATGCCGAGAGGTCATCGTTTGCGGCGGCGGCGTGCATAATCGTTGGCTCATGCAGCGGCTGGGGCGGCGCATCGCTCCCCGGCGGATCTCCGATACCGGCGCCTATGGTCTGGCGCCGGATATGGTCGAGGCGGTGGCGTTCGCATGGCTGGCGAGGCGAACCCTTGCTGGAATGCCGGGTAATCTGCCGTCGGTCACGGGAGCGAAGCAGGCGGTAGTGCTGGGCGGCATCTACCTCCCCTAGTACAGCCGCGCCGATGTTTTGATAAGATCTTAACATCTCTCACCGCGGCACGGAGGTCACCAAGAAAGATTTCTCTGTCGGCTCCGTGCCTCCGTGAGGGGTTTTTGTGATTGGAAATACTTGCACAACTTGCGCGAGGCGGTAGTAGCCCAGGCAAGCGGAAAGCAACCGGCCGAAGGCCTAATCCCGATGCCGCTTGCCCAGCCGATCCGCCAGTCCCGGCGCCAGTTGATCGATATAGTTGCGGTGAAATCCGATCCACAGGGCCACCGGGGTAACTGCCGGTAAGACCAGGTAGCCGAGCTGGTAACCCAGGGCGATGGCCTCCAGTCGCCAGCCGGCCAGGGCGATCTGCCGCGCATATTCCGGCCCCAGGCCGAAGACGATGGTCTTCATGCCATCCATGGCGACGCCGAAGGTCTGAACGACCAGCAGGATCGCGATCGCCACCAGCCAGCGGAACCACTTCTCCCCCTCGTCACCCTCCGGCGTCGCCAGCAGCAAGGCGGTGAACAGGGGGATCCCGAAACCGTACATCAGGGGATTGACGGAAACCAGGATCTCGCCGCTCTGACCGCCGCTGGCGATGCTGTTGAAGCGGGTAACGATATCCAGCATGTAGCCATCCTGCTCGACCGCGGTGATGAAGCCGGGCAGGAGCTGCGGCAGTGCCAGGTTGGCCAGCCAGGCGACCGGCCAGGTCATGACGATGGCCATGTAGAACCACAGCATGAACAGCACCGGCAGCCAAAGCAGCACGCGCAGGAAGAAACGACCCACCGGGCTGGCGCCGCCGCGCCTAAGTAACGGAAACATCGGAGGTCGATCCTTTATGCGGGCCATGGCTGAGAGGTTGTTTCTGATATCTCGGCGCGGCTGCACTAGGCTGGCTGAACATCTCTGGTCTCCACGGGAGGCTCGCGGCCCGGCAGCATGCGCAGCCAGATCAGGAAGACGATCAGCACATCGAGCATGATCAGCGCCTGCCAGATATAGAGGTGGGCCCAGTCGAACGCCGTCTTGTTCCACTGGCCGAGATAGAACAGACTGATGATGCGCGCCAGATTCATGGCCTGAATGGCGACAAAGCCCGCGAGGATGCCAAGGACCTTGTTTTTCCAGGGCGAGGGGAAGGCGAGGATGGCGGCGAGGAGGACGATCATCGCCTCCACGCCGTTGCAGCCGGCCTGAATGGCGACCGCGAAGCCGCTATCCAGGTCGCGCAGCACGATACCCTGGGAGAGGACGCGATCATCGAACAGCTGTACCAGCCAGGCGCTGAACGAGGCGATACCCTCGGTGAATGGAATGACCACATGCTGTTGCGCCGGCGGGGTCAGCTCCGCCGTGAACAGGGCCAACTGAAGGATCAGAAAGACGAAGAAGAAGCGAAGCATGGCGTCGAAAATCGCTATTACCGGAAAACACGGGGCTATTGTAGCAGAGTCAGAGCCAGAATGATCGCATCTTCCCGACGTCCGCCGCTGGGGTAGTAGTTGGCGCGCAGGCCGATTTCGTTGAAGCCGACCCGTTGATAGAGGCCCAGGGCGACGTGGTTGGAGGCGCGTACCTCCAGAAAGGCGGTATCCGCGCCCAGGCTGGCCGCCAGATTGAGCAGATGCTCCAGCAGTCCGCGCCCCAGCCCCTTGCCCTGATGGGCTGGGGCGACGCAGAGGTTGAGGATATGCGCCTCGCCGACCGCGCTGGAGAGTACCCCATGGCCCGCCGGCATCCCGTCCAGGGTCAGGATCAGGCACTTATAGCCCGCCTTGATGCAGTCCTGGAAATTGCGCCGGGTCCAGGGAAAGGGGTAGGCGGCGCGCTCGATACGCAGGACCTGATCCAGATCCCCCTCACCCATGGCGCGAAAACCGACGCACCCCGTCGCCAAGCACTTCACCGCCGGGCATGTCCCAATTCCGCCGCCACCTGTTGCAGATCCTGCCACGCCTTGCCCTTCTGATCCGGGAGGCGCAGCAGGTAGGCGGGATGATAGCTGATGATCAGTGGGATGCGCTCGGGACCGAAATGGTGGCGTCGTCCGCGCATCCGCGCCAGTGAATCGTCACGCTCCAGCAGATTCTGGGCCGCGACCAGACCGGTAGCGAGGATCAAGCGAGGCTGTATCAGCTCGATCTGGCGCAGCAGGTAGGGCCGGCACTGCATCGACTCCTCGATGTGCGGATCACGATTGCCCGGCGGCCGGCACTTGATGGTATTGGCGATGAATACCCGACCGCGATCGAGGCCGATGGCGGCCAGCATGGTGTTGAGCAGTTGCCCGGCGCGGCCCACGAAGGGCTCCCCCCGGCGATCCTCATCGGCGCCGGGCGCCTCGCCCACGATCAACAGCTCCGCCCCGGGATCGCCGACCCCGAAAACCGTATTGCTGCGGGTCTCATGTAGCGGGCAGGCCCGGCACCCCTTTACTTTCGCCTGCAACGCGCCCCACTCGAGCCCGGCCGCTTCAACTGCGCCTTGCGCTGGCGAGCCAGACCCTGCATGCCCCCCGCCACGAGGGAGATGGGGCGAGGGGGAGGCGCAACCGCTGGACGAATCCTGGCGCGTGGAATCTTCCGCGGCTGGCGGCGTCGCCTCACCAGCTGGCGCGCCGGCGTGACTGCCCTCGACAGGCGGCGGTTCGGCGGCTGGGGCCGTTGGCGCGTCGCGGGATCGCCAGACCTCTATTCCCATCGCCCCCAGGTAGTGCGCATGCAAGGCGTTGTCCATGGTCTATACGTCGGCGCCCTGCGGATGGGGCTTGTCGCCGGGCAGCAGGATCTTGTTGATGGCGTGGATGTAGGCCTTGGCCGAGGCGATGACGATATCCGTATCCGCCCCCTGCCCATTGACGATGCGCCCCCCCTTCTCCAGGCGGACCGTCACCTCGCCCTGGGCGTCCGTGCCGCTGGTGATGCTGCTTACCGAATAGAGTTGCAGGCGGGTTCCGGTGGGAATGATCGACTCGATCGCCTTGAACGCCGCATCCACGGGCCCGCCGCCCATGGCCGTCCCCGGCTCCTCTTCGCCATCCACGCTCAACACCACGTCGGCGCGAGGGGTCTCGCCCGTCTCCGAGCAGACCCGCAGCGAGACCAGTTTGACATGCTCATGCTCCGAGTTGAGGCCGGTCTCGGTGATGATCGCCTGAAGGTCATCATCGAAGATCTCATGCTTTTTGTCGGCCAGATCCTTAAAGCGGCGAAAGGCATCATTCAACTCCTCTTCCGAGCGCAGGGCTATACCCAGCTCACCGAGACGGGCGCGAAAAGCGTTGCGTCCGGAATGTTTACCCAGCACCATGCGGTTTTCGGTCCAGCCCACGTCCTCGGCACGCATGATCTCGTAGGTTTCCCGGCTCTTCAGGACGCCGTCCTGGTGGATACCGGATTCGTGGGCGAAGGCATTGGCGCCGACGATGGACTTGTTGGGCTGCACCGGGAAACCGGTGATATTCGAGACCAGACGGGAACACTGGACGATCTGGGTGGTATCCAGGCGTGTGTCGCAGTCGAACAGATCGCGGCGGGTGCGCACCGTCATCACGATCTCTTCCAGCGCCGCGTTGCCGGCCCGCTCGCCGAGGCCATTGATGGTGCACTCCACCTGGCGTGCGCCGTTGAGCACCGCCGACAGGGAGTTGGCGGTAGCCAGGCCGAGGTCGTTGTGGCAATGGACGGAGAACACCGCCTTGTCGGAATTGGGGATGCGTTCACGCAGCAGGCGGATGGTCTCGCCGAACTGATGGGGCATGTTGTAGCCGACCGTATCGGGCACATTCAGGGTAGTGGCCCCCGCCTTGATCGCCTCCTCGAAGATGCGACAGAGAAAGTCGAGTTCCGAGCGACCGGCGTCTTCCGCCGAGAATTCGACGTTATCGGTGTGATCGCGGGCCCGTTTGATCGCCCATACCGCCTGCTCGACGACCTGGTCCGGCGACATCCGCAGCTTGTGCCGCATGTGGATCGGCGAGGTCGCGATAAAGGTGTGAATACGCGGCGAGTTGGCGTGCTTGAGCGCCTCGCCGGCACGGTCGATATCCCTCTCCAGCGCCCTGGCCAGACCGCAGACGGTGCTGTCGGTGATGCTTTGCGCGATACTGCGTACCGCCTCGAAATCCCCTGTGCTGGCGATGGGAAAGCCTGCCTCGATGACATCCACGCGCATCTTTTCCAATGCCTTGGCGATGCGCAGCTTCTCATCCCCGGTCATCGACGCGCCGGGGCTTTGTTCGCCGTCGCGCAACGTGGTATCAAAAACAATCAACTGGTCAGCAGCGGGCATGGCGACTCCTGGATGGCTTGTAAATCCTGACTGTTGCACCGTTTCCGCGATCGCTTGCCCGGTGCGGCGCAAACACCGAAAAACAGGGCGAGCCGCCGGGCGAAGGAGGGGTGCGCCCTTGCGTGATCGCGGCTGAAATGGTGAAGTGAGGTCACATCGTGGTTGAACGGCAATATAATACAAAGTAGGATATAACAAAAGAACGGTGCCTAACTACGACAAGCGCTGTTTCTTTTTTACAACATGATGCGTTATTGCGTCATTTTTGAAAAAAACTGTTGCAAAATCGGTCGCGGGTGACTATCATCCAACGTGCCTAACGTTTTTTCCGTAAACTCTTTGCAAAGAGGGAGTTCATTCATGAATAAAAAGTTTCTTGCTCTCGCAGTCGCCGCCGCTATGACTGCTCCTATGGTCGCCTCCGCTGATGCCGTGATGTATGGCAAGGTCCGCATGGCTGTTGAAAATCACGACATGGGTGCTGGTGACATCACCGAGATCCGTAGCCACTCCAGTCGCCTCGGCGTGAAGGGTTCCGAAGATCTGGGTGATGGCCTGAAGGCTGTTTATAAGATGGAGTTCGGCGTGCGCATCGCCGAGGCTCAAGCTCACGAGTTCGGCGCTAATGACCCGATTTCCGCCCGCAACGCGTACGTCGGCCTGGCCGGCAACTGGGGTACCCTCCTGGTTGGTCGTCATGACACCCCGATGAAGATGTCCACCG
>JAABSM010000128.1 GCA_011390365.1 Gammaproteobacteria bacterium | reverse complement strand
GAGACTGTGAAAGTATTCTGAAAAAGCCCCTCTCCCCGAGGGAGAGGGGTTGGGGTGAGGGCAAGAATCAAGCACTTGCGCTCGAATCATGCCCTCACCCCGGCCCTCTCCCAAAGGGAGAGGGAGAAAGACAGAATACTTTCACAGTCTCTGGAGCTTGGGAACCAGGAAAATGGATTATTCAACGCACAAATAATCCTGTAAATCCTGTAAATCCTGTCTAAAAATTCATTTACCCTCGGCCGCCAGCGCGTCGAGGTACTTTTCGGCGTCGAGGGCGGCCATGCAGCCGGTGCCGGCGGAGGTGATGGCCTGGCGGTAGACGTGGTCCATGACGTCGCCGGCGGCGAAGATGCCTTCTACGCTGGTCTGGGTGGCGTTGCCGCGGGTGCCGCTCTGGACCTTGAGGTAGCCATTTTCCATCTCCAGCTGGCCGGCGAAGATGGCGGTGTTGGGCTTGTGGCCGATGGCGACGAAGATGCCTTGCAGGTCGATATCCTTGGTGGAGTCGTCCTTTACGTTACGAATGCGCATGCCGGTGACGCCGGAGCCGTCGCCCAGCACCTCTTCGAGCACCGAGTCGAGCTCCAGGGTGACGTTGCCGTCGGCGGCCTTCTGGCGCAACTGGTCGGAGAGGATCTTTTCGGAGCGGAACTGGTCGCGGCGATGCACCACCACCACCTCGGAGGCGATGTTGGAGAGGTAGAGGGCCTCTTCGACGGCGGTGTTGCCGCCGCCGATTACCGCTACCTTCTGGCCGCGGTAAAAGAAACCATCGCAGGTGGCGCAGGCGGAGACGCCGCGCCCCTTGAAGGCCTCTTCCGACTCCAGGCCGAGGTACATGGCGGAGGCGCCGGTGGCGATGATCAGGGCGTCGCAGGTGTAGGTGGCCTGGTCGCCGATGAGCTTGAACGGGCGTTCGCCAAGTTCAGTGGTGTGGATGTGGTCGAAGATCACCTCGGTCTCGAAACGCTGGGCGTGCTTGAGCATGCGGTCCATCAGTTCCGGCCCTTGCACCCCTTCGTGGTCGCCGGGCCAGTTGTCCACCTCGGTGGTGGTGGTGAGCTGGCCGCCCTGCTCCATGCCGGTGATCAGTACCGGGTTGAGGTTGGCGCGGGCGGCGTAGACGGCGGCGGTGTAGCCGGCGGGGCCGGATCCAAGGATCAACAGGCGGCAATGTCTGGTTTCACTCATCGTTCAATACTCCTGCAAAACGTGTTAGACGGCCCTGGGACCGTCTTGAAAATGGCGTGCTTGGTACGTTCTTTTCCGGAAGCCGTCTTATTTCGCCCCCGTCTCCTCCGCGGGCAAAACATCGAGAAACATCTTGTCGATCTGGCGTCTGACCCATCCGGGCAGCGGCGAGAAGGACTCGCAGCGCGCCAATACCGCCTCGGAGGGAAAGATCACCGGGTTTTCCAGATACTCCTGGGAGACATGCTTCTTGGCCGCCTGGTTGGGGGTGGCGTAATAGACGTGTTCGGCGTTGCGGGCGGCGGTCTCCGGCTCGTTGATGAAGTCGAGGAACTGGTAGGCGGCCTCCCTGTTTTCGGAGCTCATCATGACGATGAAGAAGTCCATCCACAGGCTCGCCCCCTCCTCGGGGATCAGGTACTCCAGGTTTTCGTTGAACTCCTGGAGCATCAGGGCGTCGCCGTTGTAGGTCATCGCCGCCAACACCTCGCCCTTGACGATCAAGGAGTCCTCATTGAGGGCCGGGGTGCCATAGTCCCTCACATAGGGCACCTGTTTGGCGATCAGCGCCTTGGCTTCGTCATAGTCGTTGAGGCGGTCGGAATACATGGAGTAACCGAGCGCCTGCAACGCCGGGCCGGCGAGTTCCTTGGGGTCGCGGGGCATTTGCAGCTTGCCCTGGAGTTCCGGGATCGGGTCGAACATGTCCATCCACTTGGTCGGCGCCTCGGGCAGGGCGGCGCTGTCATAGATGATGCCGGTGGTGCCCCAGAAGTAGGGTACGGCGTAGTTGCGCGCCGAGGAGTAACGCTCGAACCACTTGGGGTCGATGTTCTTGAGGTTGGGGACATCCTCGGCGCGGATGGATGAGACCCAGCCCTTTTTGCGATAGATGAGCAGCGCGCGCTCATTGACCAGTACCAGGTCAAAGCCGCGGGTGCCATTGGCCTCCAGTCGCTCGTCCCGGTCATGGTCGTCCTCATAGTGGACCCAGCGCGTCTTGATGCCGGTCTTCTCTTCGAATTCACCGATCAACTCGGGGTCGAAATACTCCTCCCAGGTGAGGACCACGAGCTCTTTGGCGTTCTCCTCGTTGGGCTTCTCTTTACCCGCCGTCGAATCCATGACGAGCCAGTAATAGAGCCCGCCAAGAGCGCCCGCCAGTAGCAGGATGGAAAAGAATATCAGCGATATGCCGCGCCAGCCCATTGGTCTTCCCCTGTCAATTCGAAGCGTTAGATTCCGTCACCCGCGTCCCGCTCACCCCTTGCGACGCGCGCCGACGCGCAACCGCAGGGCGTTGAGGCGAATGAAGCCCTCCGCGTCCTTCTGATTGTAGGCGCCGGCGTCATCCTCGAAGGTGGCGATGGATTCGTCGAACAGGCTGTGGCTCTCGGACTTGCGGCCGACCACCGTGACGCTGCCCTTGTAGAGCTTGAGGCGCACCACGCCGTTGACCACCTGCTGAGTGTAATCGATGGCGGCCTGCATCATCTCCCGCTCGGGGCTCCACCAGTAACCGTTGTAGATCGCCGCGGCGTACTTCGGCATCAATTCGTCCTTCAGATGGGCCGCCTCCCGATCCAGGGTCAGGGACTCCATGGCGCGGTGGGCCTTGAGCAGGATGGCGCCGCCCGGGGTTTCGTAACAGCCGCGGGACTTCATGCCCACATAGCGGTTCTCCACCAGGTCATCGCGACCGATGCCGTTGGCCCCGCCCAGCTTGTTAAGGGTCTCCAACAGGGTTGCCGGGCTCATGGGATCGCCGTCGATGGCCACCGCGTCGCCCTTTTCGAAACTGATCTCGATGTAGGTCGGTTCGTCCGGGGCCTGTTCCGGGGAGACGGTCCAGCGCCACATCTCCTCGTTGGGCTCGGCCCAGGGGTCTTCCAGCTCATTGCCCTCGTAGGAGATATGCAGCAAGTTGGCGTCCATGGAATAAGGCGAGCCGCCGTCCCGCTTCTTCTGTTCCACCGGGATGCCGTGCTCATCGGCGTAGGCGATCAGCTTCTCGCGCGAGAGCAGGTCCCACTCCCGCCAGGGGGCGATGATGCGGATGTTGGGGTTGAGGGCATAGGCGCCCAGCTCGAAGCGCACCTGGTCATTGCCCTTGCCGGTCGCGCCGTGGGAGACGGCATCGGCGCCGGTCTTGGCGGCGATCTCCACCAAACGTTTGGCGATCAGGGGACGGGCGATGGAGGTGCCGAGCAGGTATTCACCCTCATAGACGGTGTTGGCGCGAAACATGGGGAAGACGTAGTCGCGTACGAACTCTTCGCGCAGATCCTCGATGTAGATCTCCTTGACGCCCATCGCCTTGGCCTTGGCGCGGGCCGGCTCCAGCTCCTCGCCCTGGCCGATGTCGGCGGTGAAGGTCACCACCTCGCAATCGTACTGGTCGCGCAGCCACTTGAGGATGATCGAGGTATCCAGACCACCGGAATAAGCCAACACTACTTTCTTGACGCCCGACATCGATGTATTTCTCCCTGTAAACCGCCCATCGACGGTCCGCTTGATGATGAAATTCAAACCTTAAACCTTGCTCGCCTGACTCGGCAAGCCAATAGCCGCCCATTCTAACCCAATTCCTCGCCGGCTTCGAATCTCACCGCCCCTGCCGCCGCCAGCGATCGACGATCCGCCCCACATCCAGGTCATGGGCGCCCTCGCGCCAGTGCTGATAGTAGTCCACGTTGTGGCTGTTGGGCTCAGGATCGGGCTTGAACATGCGCAGGCGGGTGGGAATGGGGATCGCCTCGCCCAGCGCCAGCACCTCGCCGCGACCGAGGGCGGAGAGGATGTTGACCAGATCCCCCTCCGCGTCCGGTACCAGGCCGCGGATGTACTCCTGATCGTCCGGATTGGTGACGCGAAAGCAGATGTAGTTGCCGCACTGGGCCAGCACCGTCTCCGAGACCTCCGCCGGACGCTGACTGACCACCGCCAGACCGACGCCGTACTTGCGCCCCTCCTTGGCGATACGCTCCATGGAGCGGCGCGCGCCGTCGTACTGGGTGCCCGCCTCGCGGGGAATGTAGTTGTGGGCCTCTTCGCACACCAGCAGGATGGGGAACTCGTCGGAACGGGGATTCCAGTAGTTGAACTCGAAGGCGAGGCGGCCGATCTGGGCCGAGACCATGGGGCGCACGTCGAACGGCACCGAACTGAAGTCGATTACCGTGATCTGGCGTTTCTCGTCCCCCAGACCAACGAAATCCCGCAGCAGATCGACCAGCGAATCCGAGCTCTTGCGCTTCTTGGGCTTGAACAGGAAGTCGTAGCGGGTATCGTTGAAACGACTCTGCAACTTGACCATGAACTCGTCGAACTGGCCGTAGAGCGGCCCCTTGGTCTTGCCGAAGTCGGAGGTCTGCTCGTTGGCGCGCTTGAACTGGGCGTAAAGCTCGACCATCGAGAAGTAGACCGGCGAATCGATGGAGAGCTGGATGTCGCCCAGATCCTGGTTGGACTTCTTGCGCAGGGCCAGCAGCACCTCGCGCAGGAAGGCCTTCTGGGTCGGGGCCTTGGGATCGTTGGCGTCGATCAACAGGTCGATCATCTCCGAATAGGTAAGCAACCAGTAGGGGATCTCCAGGTCACGGGCATCGAAGTAGGCCATGTGGCTTTCATCGAAGGCGGCGTGGGTATTCCCTTGTTCATCCCTCCACACATACTCGCCATGCAGGTCGAGGATGATGATATGGGCATTGGGCATGGTCTGCACCGCCTTTTGGATGATATTGGTCACCCCCCAGGATTTGCCCGAGCCCGACTGCCCGAGGATCGCCAGGTGGCGACCGAACAGATTGGAAGGATCCAGACAGATCTCCTTGTCGATCATGGAGGGCAGATAACCGGGGGCATAGCCGAGATGGCGGTAGCGCTTGAAGAGGATATCCACCTCTTGCGGGCGAATGTAGTGGACCTCCGCCCCGGGCACCGGAAAGTCGATCACGCCGCGCTGGAAGTTCTCCTTGCCATCCAGCTGCCCCAGCGGGATCAGATTCAGCAGGCCGCGATTGACGGTACGAAACGAACTGCCCTGCACCGAACCGTCCGGCGACATGTGCAGGCCGCGCTCCTCGGTATAGGCGCGGATCACCATCGCCACGATCTGAATCTCCAGCTGGCGAATCACCACATACGCGCCCAGCTGGCCGATGGGCATCGCCTTGCCGTCCACCTCCACGATGGGGAAGACCCCGTCCTCACCCCGGGTAACCAGCGCGATCATGCGACTCTCCCGCACATCCACGATCTGGCCGATCCTGGTATCCAGTTCCTCTGTCATAGCCTCTCTTCCTGTTTATTCACATGCCGCAGGGAAGCCCCTGCCGATATCCGCCGGCGCGCCTGGTCGCGAGCGCCTTGAGGGCGGCGGCGCGCCCCTCAGACCCCGCATTATCGCCCAATTCCCAGTCTCAAACAGCGATTTATCACACAACACGGGCAACGCTTGGACAAAAAGGGGGTTTAACGGGATGCCGTCTCGGAGTAGAGTATTTATAACGACCCAACCCACGCCAATAAGAATAACCGGAGTTCACCATGCGCAGCGACAACCAGTTTCTCGAAAACGGGGACGCCTTGCCCAGGATTCTCTTCGCCGCCAGCGAAATCCAGCCCCTGATCAAAACCGGCGGGCTGGCCGACGTGGCGGGCAGCCTGCCCATCGCCCTGCATCAGCTCGGCGTGGATGTGCGCCTGATCCTTCCCGCCTACCCCGCGGTGATCGAGAAACTGGTGCCGCTTCAGGCCCTGGCGAGCCTGAGGATCCCCGGCTGGGGCGGACAGGTGAGAATCCTCCAGGGCAGTTTCAAGGAGGACCTGCCGATCTACCTTGTCGACATTCCCGGGCTTTTCGACCGCGCCGGCAACCCCTACGTCAACGCCCAGGGCAAGGACTGGAAGGACAACGCCGACCGCTTCGCCGCCTTCGCCCGGGTCATCGTCGCCATCGCCCTCAAGCAGACCAGCATCGACTGGCGCCCCGACCTGGTCCACTGCAACGACTGGCAGACCGGACTGGTTCCCGCGCTGCTCTCGCAACACTCAAACCGCCCCGCCAGTGTTTTCACCATTCACAACCTATCCTATCAGGGCGTCTACAACCACGACACCTTTCGCCGCCTGCGCCTGCCGCCGGAGTTCTGGAGCCATCACGGCCTGGAGTTCTACGAAAACTTCTCCTTCATCAAGGGCGGCCTCGCCTTCGCCGACCGCATCACCACCGTCAGCCCGACCTACAGCCGGGAGATCCTCACCCCCGAGTTCGGCTACGGCCTGGAGGGGCTTCTGAACCATCGGCGACCCCACTTGCGGGGCATCCTCAACGGCATCGACGACCAGTTCTGGAACCCCGCCAGCGACCCCTACCTGGAGGCCAACTACAGCGCCGCCGACCTCGCCGCCAAGGCCACCAACAAACAGGCCCTGCAACAGACACTGGGGCTGACCCAGGACAGGGATGCCATGCTGCTGGGCCACATCGGCCGTACCGTACCGCAAAAGGGCTGCGATCTGATCCTCGACGTCCTGCCACGCCTCATCGAAAAGGGCGATATGCAACTGGCGCTGCTGGGCAGCGGAGATCCGCAACTGGAAAACGCGTTGCAGGAGGTCGCGGCCCGGCATCCGCAACGGATCGCGGTACACATCGGCTATGACGAAGAGCTGGCCCATCGCATCGAGGCCGGCGCCGACGCCTTCCTTATGCCGTCCCGCTATGAACCCTGCGGCCTCAATCAGATGTACAGTCTGCGTTACGGCACCCCGCCCATCGTCCACCGCACCGGCGGACTGGCCGACACAGTCACCGACGCATCCGCGGAAAACGTGATGGCGGAAACCGCCAACGGCTTCGTCTTCGAACAGCCCACCGCCGATGCGATGTGGGAGGCGATCGAACACGCCCACGCCATCTTCCGCCGCCCCCCGGTGTGGTGGGAAAAGCTCGCCCGCGCCGGCATGGGAGAGGATTTCAGCTGGCAAAACAGCGCCCGCGCCTACCTTGAGCTCTACCAGCAGGCGATCGACGAACCGCTCGGCAACCCGCTGGCAAAAAACTGACCTTTCCATACCGAGACAGCGTTGAAATTATTCAGCCACACCACTAAAATGTTTCGCCTTACTCGCTCAGGAGATTGCCGTCGATGCAATTAACCATGCTGAAATGCAAGTTGCACCGCGCTTGTGTAACCCACTCGGAACTGGACTACGAGGGTTCCTGCGCCATCGATCGCGCATTGATGGACCTCGCCGGCATCCTGCCCTACGAGCAGATCCAGATCTACAACATCGCCAATGGTGAGCGCTTCACCACCTACGCCATCGAGGCGGAGGCCGGGTCACGCATCATCTCCATCAACGGCGCCGCCGCCCACAAGGCCAGCCCCGGCGATCGCATCATCATCTGTTCCTACGCGGCCCTCGACGCGGACGAGATCAGCGGCTTCAAACCCGCCCTTGTCTACATGAACGAGCACAACCAGGTCACCCACACCGGCGACACCATCGCCACCCAGGCCGCTTAAAGCGAATTGGTAAAAAATCGTCGAAAGGGGTTGACCTCAAAATGCGAATTACCTAGAATACGCGCTTCCACAATTCCCCGGTAGCTCAGTCGGTAGAGCAAGCGGCTGTTAACCGCTGGGTCGGCAGTTCGAGCCTGTCCCGGGGAGCCATATAAAGCAAGAACTTAGGCCACCTACTCAGGTGGCCTTTTTCTTTTGCGTGACCAAATCGTGACTCTCGACCTCTTCTAACACGGCAATGCCGTGACCAAGTCCCTCGTCACAAACAACACCGACGGCAATGAATAAACGCACCGGTTAATCGACTACTCCACCCCCACCGCCTTGAACACCGCATCCACCGGATCGCTGTAAAAAGAAGTCTGGAACTTGGCGAAGAGTTCGCCGGGAACGGTGGCGATGTCGCCCACGCTCGCCATGGGTAGCAGAATCCGCTTGGCCCCGGCATCGAAGGCCACTTGAAGACATTCGGCGAGGCTCTGCACGGGAACAATGTTTCCGCCCAGGCTCATGTCGCCCAGCACCACCAGTTGGCTCATTACAGGCTTACCGAGCAGACCGGAACAGAAGGCGATGAAGCCTGGCAGGGTCAGTGAGGTCGTCGGTCCCGTGTTGTGCAACTCGACGATATGCAGATGCACGTCGTGCTCTGCCACCTTCACACCGGCGCTGACGCGGCTGGCGTTGGCCTTGAGGTAATCGAAGGCGATGCGCACCGACTCCTTGGCGGCGGAATTTGAACCCAGGCCCGAGG
>JAABSM010000127.1 GCA_011390365.1 Gammaproteobacteria bacterium | reverse complement strand
ACAACACTCATGGGGGCTCCCTATACCCGCGATGCGCTCCAAGCGGTCTATCATGATCGTTGGGGAGTCGAAGAACTCTACAAGGTGAGCAAACAACTGATCGAGGTAGATGATTTCCACGCTCGTAGCGAGCGCGGAGTCAAGCAGGAGCTGTTTGCCCACTTCGTTCTGATCACCATGAGTCGCCTCTGTTCAGATGCCTCGGAGAATCTCCTCTACACGCTGCTCAACGTGGATACCCATAACGGTGAGAATGCGGAAAAGGCGATTCAGGTGAATTTCAAGAATACGCTCTCAACCGTATCTCGACATTTGGAAGAGGTGCTCTTTGCACCGGCTCATCATATTCAGGAAATGATTTCGGATGTCGTTTATTCCATTTCCCGCTATTACCAGAAAATCCGCCCTGGGCGGCATTATGAACACAAATCGCGCAAGCCATCGAGCAAGTGGAGTTCGGGGTGGGCGAACAGTTCGTGATGCAAAGATTACTGCGGAATTCGAATAGGAACTCGTGCGCCTTCTTAACCGAATGGGGGCAGCTCTTAAGCGAATGCCATTGCTCTCCCGCGGGGAGAGGGGGGATTGGTTGTGCCGTAGACGCTGCGCACCGCGTCCACATAGCCGTCGCCGAGGGCGCGGCGCATGGTGGATGCGCCGATGAAGGGGGGGTTGCCGACGCTGTAGTCGGCCTCGGGCCATTGGGCCTTGCGCGGGTTGATGTAGCGGTAGAGGGGGATGCGCTGGGCCTCGTCGGGGATGAGTTCGCCGGTGACGGGGCTGAGTTTGTAGCTGAGGCCGTCCCAGAGGGTGACGGCTTGGCCCTGGTGGTCGAGGATGGGTTCGCGGCGGTCATAATCGATGAGCGCGTCGCGGTTTTCGATGTTCTTGAAGTCGCGCAGGATGGGTTCGGGCAGGTCGAGGCGGCCGTGGATGCGGTAGTGCCACTGGAGGTAGCCGATCCATAGCACCAGTTCGGCGATGGCGGCGGCGCGGGGGTTGAGTTCGAGGCCGAGGAACTGGTGGGGGTCGACGGTGAGTCCGCTGGTCTCCAGGCCGAGCTGGCCGCCGCTGAGGTCGGCGATGAGGTTCTGCACCTCCCCTTCCAGGCGCTTGAGGTGTTCCAATGCAACATAGAGGAAGTTGCCGCTGCCGCAGGCGGGGTCGAGGATGCGCAGTTGGCAGAGCTGGTGGTGATAGGCCCGGAGTTCGGCGATGGCCTTGTCTCGCTTGCCCTGTTGCAGCCAGGTCTGGGCGGCGGCCTGGATGGTCTGCCACTGTTCCCGCAGGGGTTCGATGAGGGTGGGCAGGATCAGCCGTTCGACGTAGGCGCGGGGGGTGTAGTGGGCGCCGAGTTTGTGGCGTTCGCGGGGGTCGAGGGCGCGTTCGAGCAAGGTGCCGAAGATGGCTGGCTCGACCTGGCTCCAGTCGTGGCGGGCGGCGTCGATGAGCAGGTCGATCTGCTCGCGGTCCAGCGGAATGGGGTTGACGCCCTGGAAGAGGCCGCCGTTGAAGCGCAATACGCGGGCGTTGAGAACGCCGCAGTAGCCGCCGTCGTGCATGCTTTGCCAGAGTCCGCGAATGGCGTCGGCAAAGTTCTGCGGGGTGTCGCGCAGGCGTTGGAGCAGTTCCAGGAATTGGTCTTCCGGGAGCAGGCCCACGTCTTCGGCGAACATGGTGAAGATGCAGCGCTTGAGGAAGTGGGCGACCCGTTCCACCTCGAAGCCGGACTGTTCCAGGGAGCGGGCGAGGCGGGCGAGGGTGCGGCTGATCTGGCGGGTGACGCGGGCGGCGTGGCGGCTGGGGTCGAGCTGGTCCGGGTCGCTCCACAGCAAGCGCAGGCGTTGCTGGATCTCGGGCCGACGCAGGTCATGGAGGCGTATGCGGTGGTGGCCGGGGTCGGGAAAGGGGACGTAGCTGCCGCCGGAGCGGGTGAATTCGGCGTACAGCTCCAGCGAGCGGCCGACGTCGGTGACGACGATGAAGGGCGGTCGGCCCTCCTCCGCTGGCAGGGCGCGCACGTATTGATCGGCCTGGTTGTGGGCGGCGAGCATCGCCTTGTCCCAGCCGTCGCTGTCGAGCTGCTTGCCGGATTGCTTGGCTTCGAGGACGAAGCAGCCGCGCTTGTAGAGGTCGATGTAACCCCGATTGACCCCGCCGTCGGGGCGCTGGATGTCGACCCGCCGCTCGAAGACGTAGGCGTTGTGCTCGGTGGCGTCAGCGGCGGGATCGGGGCTGGGCAGATCGAGCAGGGCGCAGAGTTCGGTGAGGAAGAGCTGGTAGTTGGCCCGCTCGCTACCGCCGCCGTCCCGCCAGCGGGTGAGGAAGGCTTCGAGTTGGGGTTCGGGGATGGGGGGTTGCTGGGTTGACTCCATGGGGTGGGATTTTACACGCGGGGATGGCGGGGTTCACGGGGAAATTTAGCGCGGAGCGCGGAGTGCGCGGCTTGACGCGCCCGTGCCGGCATTGGCGCGTCAACCCGGGCAATCCGCCTTTCACTCCGGCTACTGGCCCGCCTAATTGGCGTAAGTCGCTGTTATTTTGTCAATTGAAGCGACGGCGACCTCACTCGCCGATATAGCGCTGGCGCTTGCGCGGCTTGAGGCGTTCGAGATCGACCATGATGAAGCCATCGACGCAGTTGCCGAAATCGGCATCGATACTGAAGGCGTGAAACTCCACGCCGCCGGGCTCGCAGACATCGGTGTACTGCTTGTAGAGCGTTGGCACGGCGAGGCCGAACTGATCCAGATACTCCCGCATCCGCACGAAATCCTCCTCCGCGCTGTTGCCGCTGAGCAGCTGACGACACTCGTCCCTGGCGCCATCGGCGAAGATCACCGGATTCTTCGCCTCCATTAACGACGTCTTGGCCCCATAGTGCTTGTCGTAATAGGCGACGATCAGGTCTCTGGCGGCGGGGGGATACTGGCGGCTGATGCTCACCGGCCCGAACATGCGCCGGATCTGAGGGTTGTGGCGTAGATAGGCCCCCAGCCCCTGCCACAGGTAGTCCAGCGCCCGCGAGCCCCAGTAGCCGGGCTGCACGAAACTGCGCCCAAGCTCCAGCGCGCCGCGGGTGGCGCCCTCGAAATCCGGCTTGAAGTGGAACAGACTATGGGTGTAGAGCCCCTGCACGCCATGGGCGGCGACGATATTCTCCGCCTCGCCGATGCGGTAGGCCCCCACCAGCTCCAGGGTCTCCTCGTCCCACAGCACCAGATGGCGGTAATACTGATCGTAGTAGTCGACATCGCGGCGTCTGCCGGTCCCCTCCCCCACCTTGCGGAAGGTGACCTCGCGCAGCCGGCCGACCTCATCCATCAGCGCCGAGTCGGGTCGATAATCGACCAGAAAGATCGCCTTGCCGTCGCGGGTCGCGCCCAGCCTTTGCGCCTGTTTCAGTTCACTTTTGAGGGCCTGGCGGGACTCGGGATGGGCGATGGCCGTCTCCGTCTCGAACAGCCCCTTGCGCCCCTTGGCGACCTTGTAGAAGTGGCGCTTGATGAGGCGCACGCGGGCCTTGCGCTTGAGCCCGGGGAGGTTGATGCCGACGTAGGGGATCAGCTCGCCGACCCGAAAACCGATGGTATTGGAGCGTTGGCGAAACATCTCCTGCACCAGCAGCAGCGCCGCCAGCGGCTTGTAGACCATGGAGACGCCGTAGAACAGGGAGGAGTTGCGCGCCTCGATATAGACCGGCAGCAAAGGCGCTTCGGCGCGCGCCGCCATGCGCAGGAAGCCGTCCCGCCAGTTGCCATCGCGAATGCCGGAGGGACGCACTCGCGAGACCTCGCCGGCGGGAAAGACGATCACCGCCTGCTCCGCCATCAAGGCGTCGTTGATCCGCTTGATGTCCGACTTGGTGGTCGCGCCGGTAAGGTTATCCACCGGCAGCAGCAGCGGCTTGAGGGGGGCCAGTTGCGAGAGGATGCCGTTGGCCACCACCTTCACATCCGGCCGCACCTCATTGATCAGCCGAATCAGCGCCAGTGCATCCAGCGCCCCCAGCGGATGGTTGGCGATAATCACCACCCGCCCGCTGGCGGGGATGTTCTCTCGCTCCTTGCTCGACACCCGATAGCTGAAATCGAAATAATCAAGCACATGCTCGATGAAATCCACCCCCTCCACGCCCCGCCGGTCGGCAAGAAACGCGTTGATCTCCCCTTCCTTGAACAAGCGGCGCAACAGCCCGATCAGCGACTTGCTGATCAACCGCGGCTGGCGCTGAAAAAAATCGGGAAAACGGTCGCTTAAGGTCTGTTCAATGTCGATCATCTCGGCCCCTCCTCGAACGAAAGATGACCGCGAACGATAGCGGCGTTGGATTACCGCCGCTTAACGATTGGGTGAAGATTCAGTGACAAGGCGCTGCGACTTAAAACTGCTGAGTGCTGAGTGCTTAAAGATTCAGGCGCGGCGGCACTATCTTCATGCGCACCTCAAGCGGGTTGGCCGAGCACGGCGCCAATGTCATTAACGTAAGCGCCATGCCAGGTTCCCGCCCTTGATGCGCCTTACTCCGGGGCAGCCCGGAAATCGCCGGGCCGGCATAGGATGTGCCGAATAAAGAGCCTTGTCGCTCGGTCTACGGCACATCCTATGCAGAACCAAAAACGATCGGCGCACCCACGAAATGAGGCGCATCGCTCCCGGAGAATGCCATGGTGGCTTAAGTTAATGACATTGAGCGCGGCGCGGCGATCCAGGCGACATCTCTCCGCCGCCGTTGCCCAATCCCCCGTGCTATGCCATATTGAGCGCCAGTTTGACTCCAGTACCACCAAGGAGCCGTCGCCATGGGCTTTCTCGACCGCTATCTGAAGATCTCGGAATCCCCTACCCGCCCCGTCGATGAGAGCCGGCGCAACGAGTTCGATATCGCCGATCTCTACCGCGGCCCGGCGGGGGAGTCGCCGGCGTCGGAAAACGAGGACGACGAGGCGCGGTTGGATGAAAAACTGCGTCAGGCCTACTTCTGGCTGATCAACCACGCCATCATCTCCCCCTTCTACGACATCGAATACAACGACGCGCCGCCGACCCGCTTTGAGTTCGGCGATCGCAAGGTGGGGCTTACCCTGCCCAGCGATCAGAGCTACTCCAGCTACGCCCTGGTGCCGCTGCTGAATCTGGCGGTGCGGCGGCGTTGCCTTTTGGTGGGAGGACCGGGGCGGGGCAAGACCGCCATCGCGATCCTCATGGGGATCCTTTCAGGCTATCCGCTGCGGGAGATCAAGCGGGCGATCCAGCACGGCCAGCCGCAGATGACCATCGCCGACCTGCTCGGCAACCCGCTGCCCGCGACCCTGGTCACCGCCCAGAGCATGGACGAGGTGAAGATCGCCTGGCGAAAGTGGCTGGGCATGCGGGTGAAGATCATCGACGAGTACAACCGCATCCCCACCCGCACCCAGTCGGCGCTGTTGACCACCATGGCGGACAACTACGCCGAACTCTACGATCAGATCTACGAATGCCCGCCGGCGGCCTGGTACCTGACCGCCAACGACGACGCCGGCGGCGGCACCTATCAGGTGATCGAGGCGCTGCGCGACCGCATCGACGTGGTGGTCAAGGCGCTGCACTTCAACACCCGTTTTTTGAGCGAGCTGCTGCAACGGATCGAGGATCGCATCCAGCCCGAGGAGGTGGTGCCGGAGCAGATCATCTTCACCCCGGAGCAGCTCGACCGCATGGAGAAGGAGATTCTGAAGGTCGAGTTCCCGCCCCCCCTGCGCAGAAGGCTGGAGTTCTTCGCCGGCCAGTTCGAGTTCTTCGAGCCGGGCGCGGATCAGTTCGAGTACATGACCAAGGATACGGTCAAGCTGTCGGGGCTGGAGTTCTCCGCCTTCAGCGGCGAGGAGACGGGCAAGCACGCCCTCGCCGACCTGGGCCGCCAGACCCTTAACGGCCTGTCGGTGCGGGCGCTGATGACCAGCATCGTCTTCATCAAGGCGATGGCCTATTTTCGCGGCGACCCTGTGGTGCGCTTCGAGGATCTGCGTCAGATCCTGCCCTTCGTGCTCCACGACAAGCTGAGCCAGAACCCGGACGCCCAGGCCTTCGAGCAGGAGGGCGGACTGACCCTGCGGGTGGATCGGGTGAGCTGGATTCGCGGCCTGTTCGACGACAGTTGCAGGGAGTACGACCGTCTGGGGCTGGACCAGGAGGACCCGGTGGGCGAGCTGGAGGCCCAGTTCGAGCAGGGGCTGGACGGCCTCTCGGAAAAGGAGACCCGCAAGCGCCTCGCCGCCATTGAGGGGGTGCTGCGCAAGTGGGCCAGCGGGCGCAAGCTCTACGGCCACATGTATGACGACCTGCTCAAGCTCAAGTACCTGCACCAGCGCTACAGCAACTACCTGAGCTGGCTGAAATGGCAGGGCTGATGGACGCCCGGCTGGCGGAACTGCTGGAGGCGCGGCGGGATGCCCTCAACCAGCGCTTTCTCGCCGCCCGCCACCAACATCGTCAACTCTCCGCCGCCGACTTCTCCCAGGTGTTGCGGGAACGGGTACTACCGGTGGCCGAGGCGATCTTGCGCGCCGCGCCGGAACGGCTCGAAACCGCGTTTGATGCTTTGTACGACAGCGCGCTGCGCCTCACCGCCCTCGACCTGCTCGGTCCCGGCACCCATCAGCCGTTACTGGACCGCGCCTTTGTGGAGCTGCTGCCCCGGGCCGCCCATCTGCTCGCCCCTTCTCCCGGCGAGAGCATCCCGGCGCTGCTCAACGCCCTCTACAACCTCACCATGGAGCCCGACGCCGACGCCGAACGCTGGCTGGCGATCATGGGGGATCTGGCGGAGCAGGAGAGCAACGGCGGCGTCTATCTCGACGCCGGCAAGGTGGCGGCATGGGTCTGCGGCATGGCCCACTATCGGGACGGGGCGCTGGCCATCGCCGCCCGCCTGCCGCGAGAGCATCTGGCTCGGATCCTTGGCGCGGCTGACCTGGACGACCCGCTCGCAACCCTGACCGATCCCTGGCCGATCCGGGATGGCCAGCCCGCCCTGCGCCTGGTGGGACGCTGCGGCGGCTTCATCGGCTTCGACGGCCCCTTCGTCGAGCCGCCGGAGGTGGCCTGTTTCGACGGTCAACTCTACGCCTTCGACCGTCAGGGGGCCTGGCGGCTCTTCGCCGACCGCTTCGGCGTGCTACTGCGCCGCTATGGCACCGACCTGCCCGAGGGGAATCCCGAAGAGAACCCCGGCTTTCGCATCAATCGCAAGGGCGAGGTACGCCACGGCGAGCACACTGCCGCCTTCCCGCAACTGGCGGACTACAGCTCCCAGGCCGCCAGCGAACACACATTAGTAGTGGCCCTGCCCCACAGCCATCACCTGTTTCTGGTGGCGCTGGCATGAACCAGGTCCAGCCGCGGCAACGTTTTCGGAAGACTTATGCGCAACTAACGGCCATTTAGGCGATTTCCAACAAATCATATACCACAGAGAACACAGAGGGCACAGAGAGACAAGGGCAGGAAATAAGTTATCGCAAATTTAACCTATTGATATGTAATATGGAAATACCCATTTACCCGCTACCCCATAAGCAACATTCTCTGTGTGCTCTGTGTTCTCTGTGGTAGGCTTTATCATGAAAATCGCCTTAGATGGCATCGTCACCCCAAAAAATGAAAGAATCTTCATAACCCGCTGTCATACCGCACACGGAAGTGCGGTAGCCAGTGGCAGGGATGCCTTCCATGGCGCTGGATTCCGGCCTTCCTTGGCCGGAATGACGGCGTTATTTTACAGTAACTTCCATGCAAGGTTCTGGCACCCAGGCAGATGAAAGAACGTAAATCCAATGACCTACGTGGACGGCGCGGCGCGCCAAAGAGGGGTTCTCACGCGACGCGTGGGAACCAGCGGGTTTGATGATCTTTCATGGTAAGGTGGCAAATATTCGTGTTTATTCGCGTCCATTCGCGGTTGAAATGGCGAGTACAGGATGACTATCCCGAAACCACCTCAAACCCCGGAGCAGCTGCTGCCCCAGTGGCAAAAGGCCTGGGAACCGGCGCTGGCGGCCTGGAGCCCCTTCACCAAGCTCGCCCCGCCCCGCTGGCTGATGGACGCCGAGCAGGAGAAAGAGGCGGGCCTAAGCGGCAGCTTCGCCATGATCCGCCTCACGGATCACGACATCCTCATCAGCCTGAAACAGATCGCCGACCACCGCCTGGGCCACTTCGCCCGCGAGGTGTTGGCCCACGAGATCGGCCACCATGTGCTGGCCCCTGGCGATCTGGTGGACAATGCGCGACTACTGGCCCGCCTCCGCGCCGCCCTGCCCGGTCTGGAACCCCTGGCCCCCTTCGTCGGCAACCTCTACACCGATCTGCTGATCAACGACCGCCTGGCGCGCAGCGAGGGGCTCGACCTGGCCGGCCTCTACCGGGCGCTCAAACCTGAAGACGAGCCGGGCGAGACCTGGAACCTCTACATGCGCATCTACGAGCTGCTGTGGTCCCTCCCCTCCGGCAACCTCACCCAGGGCAAGCTCGGCGACGCGATGCAGGTGGACGCCGGCCTCGGCGCACGGCTGATCCGGGTCTATCGCCGCGACTGGCT
>JAABSM010000126.1 GCA_011390365.1 Gammaproteobacteria bacterium | reverse complement strand
CGCGCCACGAGAGCTACGTTGTAACTAACTGATTTATAATCTATAGCTTTGGTGGAACAGGGCGACTTTCCGCCGGGCATGGCGCGTGGGACAAACGCATAATGCTCCCTCTTGAACTCCCGTATCAGGATATCCCCATGTCTCAGAGTAATCCCTTCGTCTCCCTGGCCGCCCCTGGCGTCGCTGATCTCAAACCCTATGTGCCCGGTAAGCCCCTTTCCGAATTAGAACGGGAGCTGGGCGTCACCAACTCCATCAAGCTCGCCTCCAACGAAAACCCGCTGGGGTGCAGCGAGGCGGCGAAGGAGGCGATGCGGGGAGAGATCGGGGAGGCGTCCCGCTATCCCGATGGCGGCGGCTTTGCGCTGCGCGCGGCGTTGGCGGCCAAGCATGGGGTCAAGGCGAGTCAGATCACCCTGGGCAACGGTTCCAATGATATCCTGGACATCATCGCGCGGGTGTTTCTCTTCGCCGGGCGCGAGTCGCTGTTTTCTCAATATGCCTTCGCGGTCTATCCCATCAGCAGTCAGGCGGTGGGGGCGACGCTGATGGTCGCGCCGGCCAGGGATTACGGCCATGACCTGGATGCGATGGCGGGGATGGTCAACGACAATACCGGCGTGGTGTGGATCGCCAACCCCAACAACCCCACCGGTACCCACCTCACCGGCAACGGCCTGCACGACTTCATCGCGGCGCTGCCCAAGAGTGTGATCGTGGTGGTGGATGAGGCCTACATCGAGTATGCCGCGGCGGGCCATCCGGACGCCTCCCAATGGTTGGAGGCGTTTCCCAATCTGATCGTCACCCGCACCTTCTCCAAGGCCTACGGTCTGGCCTCGTTGCGGGTGGGCTACAGCCTCTCCCATCCCGATGTTGCGGACCTGCTCAATCGCGTGCGCCATCCCTTTAACGTCAACGCCATGGCCCAGGCGGCGGCGTTGGCGGCGCTGGGGGACCAGGCCTTTATCGAGCGTTCCATTGAGCTCAATAGCGCCGGCATGCGGCAGCTGACCGAGGGTTTTGCCGCGATGGGGCTGGCGCACATCCCCTCCGCCGGCAACTTCGTCACCGTCGATCTGGGCCGCTCGGCGACGGAGGTGGACCAGGCGCTGTTGCGGGAGGGATGCATCACCCGGCCGGTGGCCAACTACGGCATGCCCAACCACCTGCGGGTCTCCATCGGTCTGGAGGCGGAGAACGCCCGCTTGTTGGCTGCCTTGAAAAAGGTGCTCGTCTGATGCTGATTCGCAGACTGGCGGTCATCGGCGTCGGGTTGATCGGCGGCTCTCTGGCACGCGCCCTGCACCGGGCCGGCGAGGTGGGGGAGGTGGTCGGCTGCGGCCGCGGCAAGGCCAACCTGGAGAAGGCGCTGGAGCTGGGGGTGATCAACCGTTACCGCCACGATGTGGGCGAGGCGGTGGAGGGGGCGGACATGATCTTCGTCGCCGTGCCCCTGGGGGCGATGGCGAGCACCTTCGCGGCGATGCGCGGCCACCTCGCCGAGGATGCGGTGATCACCGACGGCGGCAGCGCCAAGGCGAGCGTGATCGCCGACGCCATTGAAGCCTTCGGCGAACTGCCCGCCAACTTCGTCCCTGGCCACCCCATCGCCGGTACCGAGAACAGCGGCGTCGAGGCATCCTTCCCCGAGCTCTACAGCAATCGTCGCATCATCCTCACCCCCACCGAGGCGACCAGCGACGCGGCCCTCGCCAAGGTCAAGAAGATGTGGCGGCTGTGCGGGGCACGGATCACCGCGATGAGCGTCGAACACCACGACGAGGTGCTCGCGGCTACCTCTCATTTGCCCCACATGCTTGCCTTCAGCCTGGTCGACACCCTCGCCGGCATGAAGGAGAACGAGGAGATCTTTCGCTACGCCGCCGGCGGCTTCCGCGACTTCACCCGCATCGCCTCCAGCAATCCGGTGATGTGGCGGGATATCTGCATCGCCAATCGGGGCGCCCTGGGGGAGGTTTTTCGCCAGTTCAGCGAGAATCTGAGTGCGCTGGCCGATGCCATCGAACGGGGCGATGGCGACAGACTGCTGGCGACCTTCGAGCGCGCCAAGGCGGCGAGGGATCGCTATGTGGATGGGGTGCTCGACTCGCCGGTAAAGATAAGCCATCGTGGCGTTTTCCGGGAATGATGCGCCTTCTTTCGTGGCTACGCCGACCGTTTTTGTTTCCGCATGGGATATGCCGACGACCGAGCGACAAGGCTTTTTATTCGGCACATCCCATGCCGGTCCGACGATTTCCGGCCTGCTCCGGAGTCAGGCGCATCAAGGGCGGGAACCTGGCGTGCCGCTAACCTTACGCCGGTCCCATGCCGGTCGCGGGTTGCTCCCGCGACCGGAACGTTTGGGTCTCACGGCAATCATCGTACCCCCAACGAGTAATCCGCCGCCAAACGCTCCGGTCGGGGGTTCAACTCCCGACCGGTCCAGGGAAGGTAAATCTGGAGATTGGTGGCGGTAGCCGCAAGGCGCGAATAGCCAGTCCTAATGATCGCACAGGGGCCTGGGTGGCTAACGAACGAACAGAAAAACCCTCGCTATGGCTGCCGCGCATATTGCTATTGCTGTGCGTGGCGCTGGTGATTGTCGGCGCCTGCCTGCCCAATACCTACCTGGCCTACTTGCGCTCAGAGTTTCGCTGGCTGGGTCGGCCCCTCAATCGGTGTGATCAGCGCCTGGGTGTTTCGGCGGTTGTGGCTTGTCGCGGTTCGCTGGAGAGATTGAGCCTGGATTTGGCGGAGGGTGCGTCCGCGACGACCTCGCCTGCGATCGATTCGAGCAGACCGCGTATCCAGCGGTGGGCGGTGGCCAGCTGGTCGCGCCGATGCCAGACCATGAACAGGGGGATGGGGCTGTTGGGGAAGGGCGGGGCGATCTGGGAGAAGCCGGCCATGGAGGATTGCTGCATCAGGGCGGGCAGGGTGGCAATGGCCCGGGAGTGGCGCAGAAACGGGGCGATGCCGGAGAAGTTGGGCAGGATCACCGGGATACGGGAGGGCTGGTATTGAGGTGGCAGGTACATCTCGTGGACATTGGCCTCGTCCGGGGAGAAGGCGACGGAGATGTGGGGGGCCTCAAGATAATCCTCCAGCTCCTTGGGGGCGTCGCGCTGGCTGGCGTCGTAGTAACAGAGGAGGTGGTCCTTCAGCAGCAGTTTCTGCATGATGTCCGGGCCATCCGGCGGGCGCGGGGTGATGATGAGGTCGCAGCTCTTGTCCCGCAGCAGGTCCACCGACGGCATGCCGGAATAGACGATGCGCAGGCGCATGCCCGGTGCCTCGCGGGAGAGGCGGTGGGCGAGGGGGGGCAGCAGCAGGTCGCGCTGAAAGTCGTTGGCGGCGATGGAAAACGTCAGGGTGCTCTGGCCGGGGTCGAACTCCCGGCGACTGGCCAGGCCGCGCATCTGTTCCAGGGTCTTGCGAACCTCCGGTTCCAGCTCGCGGGCGTGGCCGGTGGGGACGATGCCCCGCCCGGAGCGGACGAACAGGGGGTCGCCGAGCACGCCGCGCAGTTTCTCCAGGGTATGGCTGACCGCCGATTGGGTTACCCCGAGCTGGCGGGCGGCGCGGGAGACGGAGCCGTGCTCCATGACCTTGAGAAAAACCCGCAGCGCGCGCCCGTCGATATCTAAATGATCGAAATCTTTCATGGATACTATGAGGTGTTGCCTGTTTTTATTCATGATTATAGCGGCTATATTCGATAGGTTGAAAGAGGGGATGAGTGATTTTCCCCTATCCGCAACTGAGGGATCTCCATGTTTGCTCGTGTACTGGTGTTATTGTCGATTTTTGGTGTGGCGCTAGGCGGCGTCGCCTACCTGAAATGGCGGCAGATGGAAGAGGCGATGGGGCAGCAGATGCAGCCGCCGCCTTCCACGGTTTCCGCGACCGAGGTCAAGGAGGAGTCCTGGCGGCCGACCCTCAACGCGGTGGGTTCCATGGTCGCGGTGCAGGGCATTGAGGTGAGCGCCGAGGTTAGCGGCATGGTGAACGAGGTGGCCTTCGGGTCGGGCGAGTCGGTGGAGGAGGGGCAACTGCTGTTGCGCCTGGATGACGAGGTGGACCAGGCGGCCCTGGATGCCCTGCGCGCCGACCGCCAGTTGGCCCAGATCGATTTTCAGCGCGCCCGCGAGCTGCTGCCGAAGAAGGCGGTCTCCAAGGCGGATTTCGACAAGGCCCAGGCCAACCTGCAGGCAAAGGACGCCCAGATGGCCCAGCAACAGGCGGTGCTGGAACAGAAGCGGATCCACGCCCCCTTCACCGGGGTGCTGGGGATTCGCAGGGTCGATCCGGGCCAGTTTCTGAACGCGGGGGAGGCGATCGTCTCCCTCAACATGCTTGATCCGATCTACGTCGACTTCGCCCTGGCCGAGCGCCACATCGGGCGTCTCGAAGAGGGTTTGCCGTTGCGGGTGAAGGTCGACGCCTATCCCGACGAGGTCTTCGAGGGTGAGATCGGCACCATCGACACGGATGTGGACGCGGCGACCCGTACCCTGCGGGTGCGCGGGGTGTTGCGGAACGACGATAAGCGCCTGCGTCCCGGCATGTTCGCCGAGGTAAGGGTGGTGCGGCCGGAGCAAGAGCGGGTGCTGACGATTCCCCGCACCGCGGTCAGCTTCAACAGCTACGGCGACTTCGTCTACCGTCTGGAGGAGGGGGAGGACGGCGGCCTGACCGTCAAGCGGGCGCAGATCGAGAGCGGCAAGACCCGCAATGGCCGGGTGGCGGTGAGCAAGGGGCTTCAGGCCGGCGATCGCATCGTGCGCACCGGGCTGGTCAAGCTACGGGACGGCGCGGCGGTGCGGATCGACAACACCATCGTGTTGGATGACGGCGCGGCGGCCAACAAGGATTCGAGCGCGGGTGAGTAGGCTATCCGCAAGAACAGAGAAGGCGGGCCATGAATCCAGAAAAACAGCAGTTCGCCACAGAGGCACAGAGTACACAGAGTATTTGCCAACAGTGTTCACCTTACCGCCTGCGAGCACCTAGATGGTGATTCCAGGGTCCAGGGGAGAACGCAACTCTGTGTTTCCTCTCTGTGATCTCTGTGCCTCTGTGGCTTAACTGAGGAATTTAGGATGAAGTTTACCGATCTGTTCATTCGCCGGCCGGTGCTGGCGACGGTGGTCAGCCTGCTGATTCTGGTGGTGGGACTGCGCGCCCTGGATCTGCTGGAGGTGCGCCAGTACCCGGAGATGAACAACACCACGGTGACCATCACCACCGCCTGGCCGGGGGCGAGTTCAGAGCTGATCAAGGGCTTCGTCACCACGCCGCTGCAACAGGCGATCGCCGAGGCCAACGGCATCGACTACATCTTCGCCACCAGCTCCCAGGGGGTCTCCAGGATCGAGGTGACCATGGAGCTCAACTACGACGCCAACGCGGCGGTGGCGGAGATCCAGGCCAAGGTCGCCTCCAAGCGTAACGAGCTGCCGGCGGAGGCCCAGGACCCGGTGATCGAGTCCACCACCGGCGACTCCACCGCGCTGATGTACATCGCCATCTACTCCGAGACCATCCCGCGCGCCCAGGTGGCGGATTACGTGTTGCGGGTGGCCCAGCCCCAGTTGCAGGCCCTGCCCGGGGTGGCCAAGGCGCGCCTCTATGGGCAGCAGTTCGCGCTGCGGGTGTGGCTCGATCCGCAACGCATGGCGGCGCTCGGCGTGACCGCCCAGGAGATCAGTACCGCGCTGCGCAACAACAACTACCTGGCCGCGGTGGGCGCCACCAAGGATCAGTATGTCACCGTCAACCTCACCGCCGCCACCGATGTCAGCGACCCGGAGGCCTTCGAGGAGCTGGTGGTGCGGGACGAGGACGGGGTGCTGATCCGTCTGCGAGACGTGGCGCGGGTCGAGCTGGGGGCCGAGGATTACGACTCCAGCGCCTGGTATCGCGGCATTCCCACCGTCTTTCTGGCGATGGAGCAGGCCCCGGGGGCCAATCCGCTCACCGTGGCGCGGGCGGTCAATGACGAGATCCCCAAGATTCGCGCGCAGCTGCCGGACGGCATGAACGTGAGGGTGCCCTATGACGCCAGCCGCTTCATCGAGGACTCCATCAACGAGGTCTTTCGCACCCTCATCGAGGCGGTACTGATCGTGTTGTTGGTGGTCTACCTGACCCTCGGCTCCTTCCGCGCCGCGCTGGTACCGGCGGTCACCGTTCCGCTTTCCCTGATCGGCGCGGCCTTCGTCATGCTGACCCTGGGCTACTCCCTCAATCTACTCACCCTGCTCTCCATGGTGCTCGCCATCGGATTGGTGGTGGATGACGCCATCATCGTGGTGGAGAACGTCCATCGCCATATCGAGCGGGGCGAGAGCAAGTTTGACGCGGCGATCATCGGCGCACGGGAGATGGCGGTGCCGATCATCACCATGACCACCACCCTGTTGTTCGTTTACGCCCCCATCGGCTTCATGGGCGGCTTGGTGGGGACGCTGTTCACCGAATTCGCCTTCACCCTCACCGGCGCGGTGCTGATCTCCGGCGTGGTCGCCCTGACCCTCTCTCCCGTGCTCGCCTCCACGGTCCTCAAGCCCCATGGCAGCGAGGGGCGATTCGAGCGGTTGGTGGAGCGGGTCTTTACCGGCATCGCCAACGGCTACCACCGCGCCCTCCACTGGGCCCTCGATGTCGCCCCGCTGTTGATGCTCTTCGCGCTCATCATCCTTGGCGCGATCTACGCCATGTTCGCCACCTCCAAGAACGAACTCGCGCCTACCGAGGATCAGGGCATCCTCTTCTTCCAGGCCACCGGCCCACGCACCGCGACCCTGGATTACCACAAGACCTATGGCCGCCAGGTGCAGTCGATCTTCGAGCAGATCCCCGAATACAACGACAGCTTCTTCATCCTCGGCATGAGTCCGGACACCGTCTTCGGCGGCTTCAAGATGAAGACCTTTACCGACCGTGAACGCACCCAGATGGAGGTGCAGCCGGAACTTCAGGGCATGCTCTCCGGCGTCGCCGGCTTCCAGATCGCCGTCTTCCCGCGCCCCAGCCTGCCGGGGGGAGGGCAAGGCTTCCCCATCGAACTGGTGATCACCTCGGAACGCCCCTACGACGAACTGGCGACCTATGCCGACCAGATCATCGGTCAGGCCATGGGCAGCGGGCAATTCATGTTCCTGCGCAAGTCGGTGGAGATCGACCGTCCCACGGTGGAGTTGATGGTGGATCGCGACCGGGCCGCGGACATGGGGATCGAGATGGCCGACATCGCCAAGAATCTCGGCACCCTGCTCGGCGGCGGCTACGTCAACCGTTTCAGCATGGACGGCCGCGCCTACAAGGTGATCCCCCAGGTCGAGCAGCAGTACCGCCTCGATGAGGAGATGATCAACGACTACTACATCCGCGCCGGCAACGGCGACCTGGTCCCCCTCTCCAACCTGGTGCGCTTCAAGCACAAGGTGGAGCCCTCCAGCCGCACCCAGTTCCAGCAGCTCAACGCCCTTACCATCGAAGGCGTGATGGCCCCCGGCACCGCCCAGGGCGAGGCGCTGATGGCCCTTACCGAGATGGCCAAACAGGCCCTGCCCAGGGGCTTCGGCGTCGACTACAAAGGCAGCTCCCGCCAGTATGTCCAGCAAGGCAGCGCCTTGATGGTCACCTTCTTTCTGTCACTGCTGATCATCTATCTCGTCCTCGCCGCCCAATACGAATCCTGGCGCGACCCCGCCATCATCCTCGTCTCCGTCCCCCTCTCCATCGCCGGGGCCATGAGCTTTATCACCTTGGGGTTTGCCTCGATCAACATCTACACCCAGGTCGGACTCATCACCCTCATCGGCGTGGTAGCCAAGAACGGCATTCTCATAGTAGAATTCGCCAACAAGCTCCAGATCAATGAAGGGCTAAGCAAGCGCGAAGCCGTAGAAAAAGCCGCCCGCATTCGCCTGCGCCCGATCCTCATGACCACCGTTGCCCTCATTGTCGCCATGGTGCCGCTGCTTACCGCCGCTGGACCGGGTGCGGTGAGCCGTTTCCATATCGGGCTGACCATTGCAAGTGGGCTGGGGATTGGGACATTGTTCACGTTGTTTGTGTTGCCAGCGTTTTATCTGGTTTTGGCGAGAGATCACAACCGCTAGTGCAGCACCCGCTTATATAACCAATAACACTATTTATACAAAAATAAATACCATATTCTACGCATTGTTTATGGTCGCTTGGCGGGTGCTGCACTAGTAAAGCAGCGCCAAAGTAACGGAAACATCGGAGGTCGCGCTTTTGCTGTGAATCTATCGACGAGTGGCAGTCCTTGAAGGACTGCCACTCCTTCGCTCGTTCCCAAGGTTTCCTTGGAACCGCCGGAGCCACTCCCCCCTTTTGCTGGGCCGGTCGGGAGTTGAACTCCCGACCGGGACGTTTGGCGGCGGTATACTCGTTGGGGGTAATATGATTGCCGTGAGACCCAAACGTTCCGGTCGCGGGTGCAACCCGCGGCCGGCGTGGTACGCTTTGCAAGCCCTTGTTTGCTCTTCATTTTCGGGAAGCTAGGCTGAGCCGGTCGGGAGTTGAACTCCCGACCGGAACGTTTGGCGGCGGTTT
>JAABSM010000125.1 GCA_011390365.1 Gammaproteobacteria bacterium | reverse complement strand
GGTCGCGTGGGAGAGCACCACCCCCTTGGCATCGCCGGTGGTGCCCGAGGTGAAGCGGATGAAGGCGGGATCGAGGGCGGCCAGCTCGGGGGGCGGCGGGCGTTGCCCGTCGAGGAAGGCAAGCTGGACCCCCGCGTCCAGTGGCGTGGGTTCGGTCTTCGGCGCGGGGGCGATGGCGGCGAGCGGGCGATGGGAGGAGATCAGCGCGTCGATGTGGATGTATTCGAAGATACGCCGCTTCTCTTCGTCCGCCAGTTCCACCGGGATGGGGGTGACGCAGGCCCCGCAACTCCAGATGGCATAGGTGTAGCGGATGTATGCCGCGCCGCTGGGGATGTGCAAACCGATATTCATGCCGGCCTCGATCCCCTGGGCGCGTAGTCCGTCGGCCAGCTGGCGGACCGACTGGGCGAATTCCCCGTAATCGATGCGGGCGTCGTCCCGGGGGCCCAGGATCAGCGGGTGATCGGGCTGCTCGGCGGCCTGTTGAAAAAAAAGCTCGGCGAGATTAGTCATGCCGTTTCGTCCCGTTTTCGTCGTCTTTGGTCAAGGCCTTCGCCAACCCTTCGCCCATGGCCCAGCAGGTCCCCGCCACCCGCGCCGAGGCCTGGGCGCGGGGTTCGGCGCTCAGGCACTTGCCGACCCCCCAGAGGTTGGCGAAGCCGGCCACCTTGAGGGCGCGTAGCGGGATGTCGTAGCTCTGTCCCGTCGGCAGGTATTCCAGTTGTATGCCCTGTTGGGGGTGCCAGTGTTCGATGGGCCAGCCGCCGCGCGCGACCCGGTCCGGAAAGCGGCGGCCCTGTTTCAGATCGGCCTCGGTGAGGCGGTATTCACCCTCGATGCGCCCGCCGTCGCGCACGCCCAGGGCGCCCAGCTGATGCAGCTCAAGCCGCTCCAGACCGGGCGTCCGGCGCAGATAGTCGATGAGGCGATGGGTGGCTTGCAGCATCATTCGATGTTCGTAGCGGTCGGCGGTGATGTTGAACTTGACGTAGATCTCATCCGCGTGGCTGCCGCCATCCAGCCAGCAATCGCCGCACTCCGGCGGCAGCTCACCCCGCTGCGCGGCCTTGCGGATTCCCCGCACCAACGCGATCCCCCGGGGGAAGGCCAAGGCATCCGGCGCGGCGCGACGCAGGCACGCGATCACCCCGGCCAGGGCCTCGCCCGCGGATACCTTGGTCGGGGCGATGCGGCGCACCGCGGCGGCGTTGCCGCTGGCGTCGATCAGGTGGCGCGGATAAATGGCGGTGCGCCTGCCATCGCAGTCCAGATCCACCTGGGTGATTCGCACGTCCTCCCTCTCCGCTTTGTTCACCTGGCTGTGGTAGCGGATCTCGACATTCGGGTATTCCGCGATCCAGCGCCTGAGCGTCTCGCGGTAGACGGCAGGATCCACATTCAATACCCAGGCCCTGCCGATGCGACGCGGTTTGGTGGCGGGATCGGCATCGCCCAAGCGATCGATCAGCTCCCCCGCCAGCCCGCCATTGAGCCGCTCGCCCTGGTCATCGAACAGACCGCCCAGGGTGTGGATGAGCGCCCCGGCGACGGTCCCGCCGAGCGCTTCGGCGGCTTCGACGACGAGCACCCGGGCGCCTCTGGCGGCGGCCGCCAAGGCGCAGCCCATGCCGGCCGCGCCCGCGCCGATGATGGCGAGATCGGGATCCGTCACCTCGTCGTCAGAAACGATAGTTCAGCGTGATATTGGTGGTGTCGTCCTTGTCGTCGATGGCGGACAGGGCGGTTTCGGAATACCAGGTGATTTCATAGCTCAATTCAATGGAGAATTTCTCGTTCATGCGGTATTCCAGGGCGGTCTTGGAGCGTGTGATCGAGTAGATGTCATCCCGGTTATCGTCGTCTACGCCGAGATAGACGAAGTTCTGGTTGAAGGTGGTGTTTTCTCCAAACTGGCCTCGATATCGCAAGGAGAGACGAGCGGCGGGCCCTTCGACGGAAGCGGTTCCGTCAGTGTAGTCAAGAGTGAACATGGAGAGGCCGGCGCCAACGATGACTCGATGGTTGTCGTCCTTGAAAAGCCCGTATTCGTAACCGACTCCAGCCATGAGCCCGGTGTCGATGAGCGCCTGATTATCGGAGAAGTAGTAGGCGAATGCCCTGGCCAGGCTACGCTCACTGAGGAAATAGTCGAGTTTGTAGTCGGCGGACTCCCGGTCGGCGGTGCGTGTATGCTTGGCATCTCGGGATGGCGCGAAACTGCCCTTCATGAAGGCGCCGCCGATAGTGTGACGAATCGGGTTTTGGGTATTGAAGTCCTCGTTGAACACGAATTGCCCGTTACCATTGAAATTTCGTGTGTTGGTGTTTCCCGCATTGGAGTTGAAGCCGACGCCCAGCTTGCCGGACCAAGCCGGGGCGGTCGGTGAATCGGCCTGGGTTTCGGTCGCCTCCTGCGCGGAAGCGGTCAAGGTAAACAAGCCGAATAGAACCGCCAGAAGGGAGGCTGGATAGCCGAATGGCGAAGGGTGGTCATTGCATGTCATTTTGTGCACCTGTCTAAGGTAAAGTGGTGATGGCGGTTTCGGGTTGTGGAGAGCGCTACGGCTTTCCTGAGGCGATATCCCTTCGCCCGCGGGCACTGGATCAGCCAGGGCCAAGGCGATTAAAAATAGCCTTTTTTACTAAAGTTATCAAGATTGAAGCCGTGCAATTATACTCGCGCGAACTCTGGAGTGTCGAGTCTTGGCGAGATTATTACTGAGTTTATGAGTAAGTTATAAGCGGTTCCTCCGCCTTTTGGCGGGTTCGTATTTTGTTGTGGTATTCGATTGGGTTCGCACGGCAAAGAAAATGACGATTCACTGCCTTGCCAGCTTGCGTTGGATTTCGTGGTGTTGCTAGACTTCAGGCTTTAAGCGCGACCCGACCTTCAGGCGGTTTTCGCCATCTTCAAATGGGACCCAGCTGGAACAGGGCGACGGGATCCGCATCTCGCTTGGCGGACCCAGGCGCGTGGTCCCGAAACATGCTATTAATGGGTAAAATGGAGGATAAAACCAAGTGAAACTCGCTAAATCGATCGGCCGCTCGATGTGCGCCGGATTGCGTAATGGCACCAAGGGGCTCTTGACGGTCGCCCTGCTTGCTCCAATGCTGGCAAACGCGGCGGATGACCAGCGTCCCAATATCGTCCTCCTAGTAGCGGATGACGCGGGTTATTCGGACTTCGCTGGTTTCGGCGGCGAGGCGCAAACCCCGGCCATGGATAGCTTCGCTGACGCGGGCGTGAAGCTGACCAACTTCCATGCCCTGCCCAATTGTTCGCCCTCCCGCTCGGCGTTTCTCACCGGCGCGGACAATCATCTCAACGGCATGGGGTCCATGGCCGGGCAGCTGTCGACTCCCGCCGCGGCGGTGCAGGCGGGCGCCCCGGGTTACCAGGGATTCATCAACGACCAGACCCTGATGATCTCCGAACTGCTCGACGACGCGGGTTACGACACCTATATGGTGGGCAAGTGGCATCTGGCCGAGGAGGAGGAGTTCTTTGGCGTCAGCGCCTTTGTGCGCGGCAACTGGCCGATTGATCGGGGCTACGATCGCAGCTTCGGTATCCTCGATGGCGGCGGCGATCACTTCGGCGCCTGCGAGCGCTTCGAGGGGGTCTGCACGCGCTTTTTCGAGGATGACGCACTTTTGACGCCGTCGATGCATTTCGCGCCGGGGCCATTGAGCGGCAAGCCGGATGAGATCTACTTCAGTGCCTCGGCGCATACCGACAAGGCGATGGAGTTCATCGCCGCAGGCATGGCCGAGGGCGAAGAGCGCACCCCCTTCTTTCTCTATTACGCCGATACCATGCCCCATGAGCCGAACCAGCTGCCGCTGGAGTATCTCAACTCGCAACGCTTTCTGGACCTGATCGCCTACTACCGCGAGAAGGGCTGGGATGGCGTGCGCCTGGATCGTTTCGAGCGTATGAAAGAGCTGGGACTGATCCCGGCGGATATGCCCTTCCCGCCCCGCTACGAGGGGTTCCCCGCCTGGGATGACGAGGGAGACGAGAACTGGGGGCCGCTGATGGCCAAATATGTGACGCCCCCCTATGACGTCTTCTGGTCCGACAAGGAGGGCGGCTCGATCGACTCGGTGGCGGAGTTGAAGGATGTGATGGCCAAGAAGATGGCGATCTACACCGGCATGGTGGAGTTCTTCGACAGCGAAGTGGCGCGGCTTGTGGATTACCTGAAGTCGATTGGCGAGTATGAAAACACCCTCTTCGTCTACTTCTCCGACAATGGCGGCGATACCCGCGAATGGGACTACGAAGATATCAACGACATGTTGCACCGGGGTACCAACAATACCTATGACAACATGGGCAAGGCCGGCTCCTATCTCTCCAATGGCCCGGAGTGGGGGCAGGTGGTGAATACGCCGTTCTACGGGGCCAAGGCGACCGTCGCCGAGGGCGGCCTGCGCGCCGCGTTCGTGGCGGCCTATCCCGGCAGCGAGATACAACCTGGTTTGAGCAGCGACGCCCTCACCACGGTGATGGATGTGGCGGCGACCATTCTTGACTTCGCCGGCGTCGAACACCCGGTCGGCGTGGGCGCGACGCCGGACTGGGATAACTGCACCGGAAGCTATGGCGAGCGTGAAAACGTCTGCCCGATGAACGGATCAAGCATGCGCGACCTGTTTGCCGGTGTGACTGACAGCGTCCATGATCGGGAGCCGATCGGCTTTGAGATCTTCGGCAGAATCGCCCGCGGTACGGTGTTGGATCGGCCCAATCGCGCCCTCTACTACGAAGAGGACGGGGTGGTCTGGAAGCTGCTGAGGCTCGGTGACGCGGGCTGGGGCGCCGGGCTACTGGGGACCATGGAGCCCTGGAAACTGTTCAACCTGACGGAAGATCCCGGCGAGTCCAATGACCTGAGGACCGTCGAGCCGGAGCGTTTCCTGCAGCTGATCGACATGTATTACAGCTATGAACGGGAAGCGGGGGTCATTCCCCAATCCGCCCTGCGCAATGACCATGTCGCCCCCGGCGGCTGGTCGAACTTCAGCTACACCCTGACCAACGACGACGACATCACCGAAACCTTCTATCTGGATTGTCGTTCCGATTGGGACTGCGTCATCCGGAACGATTTCGATCAGGTCACCCTGGCCCCGGGAGAGTCCGCGGAGATCAGCGTATCCGTGTTCGTTCCCCGCAACGCCGGCGGGTTGGTGAGAACGGCCCAGGTCGAGATGTGGCGGGACCAGGCCCCCGAGATGTCCAAGAACCAGATCCTGGTTACCGTCGCCTCCGAGCAGCCTTACTTCGACAAGTATGAAATGTTGAGGAGGCTGTTTTCCAACGGCTATTTGAACTAGTACAGCCGTTGCGCCAAGGTTTTTACAGGATCGCTCACGCAGGCACAGCGAGCGCGGAGGAGGATTTTTCCGCGTGCTCCGGGCCTCTGTGAGAGGTCTTGGACTTGGCAATATCCGAAAGACTTATGCGCGGCTGTACGCGTTTTGTTCAGGGCGCATTGTTGCAAAGGGGGGGGCGATCCCCCCTTTTTTTGTTTGGGCGATTGGCAAGCGATGCACGGCATGGAGAAGAGATGATCGACCGGTCAGGGAAGGTTCAGAACAGGCTGGAGTCGACCTGGGCGCTTGAAAGGGCCGCCACAACCGCCCCCCCCTTTCGCGGCGGGGGTTACCTTGCCACGCGTCCGTGGGCGCCTTCCTTTCGGGAGACCCCCTTGGGGCGGCGATCAAGGAGGGGGCGGCGGTGAAGGGCGACGACCTGTCCCCCCCGGTCAGTCTGGACCCGGAGATACGCTTTTCAGCGACCATGGCGGAGGCATGCCGTGCCCCGCAAGCGGTATTGTTGACCGGGGCGACCGGTTTTCTGGGCGCTTACCTGTTGAAGGAGCTGTTGCACCAGACCCAGGCGAGGGTGCATTGCCTGGTCAGGGCGCAAGACGGGAACGCGGCGCTGGCCAGGATCCGTGAAGGCATGGCCTTTTACCGCATCTGGGATGAGACGCTGGCCGAACGCATCGTTCCGGTCATCGGCGATCTCGCATCGCCCCGACTGGGGCTGGGTGAAGAGGGGTTCAAGGCGCTGGGGCGGGGGATGGACGCCCTGTATCACGCCGGCGCTCAGGTGAACGCGGTCTACCCCTATGCCAGGCTCAAGGCCGCGAATGTCTCCGGAACCGAGGAGATGATCCGGCTGGCTTCCCTCGGTCCCGCCAAGCCGTTGCATTTCGTCTCCACCCTGGCGGTCTACTTTGGAGACGAATACCAGGGGCGGGAGGTGGCGGAGGGCGAGGCCCCCCACTCCGCCCAAGGCCTGCATGGGGGCTACAAGCAGAGCAAATGGGTGGCGGAAGGATTGATCCGTGAGGCCCGTCAACGGGGCCTGTCCGCCACCATCCATCGCCCCGGCAGGATCATGGGCGATAGCGGCAGCGGCATCATGACCCGCCATGGCGACCTGTTAACCAATCTGCTCCAGGGCTGCCTGCACCTGGGTCTCTACCCGCGGGTGGAGACCCGCATCAATTTCGCGCCGATAGACTACGTCAGCCGGGCGATGGTGTACCTGAGCCTCCACCCCCCCGCGCGGGGCAAGGACTTTCACCTGCACAACCCCGTCTCCATCCACTGGAACGAGCTGTGGGAAGTCATCGCCTCCCTTGGCTACTCCGTGAAAGGGGTGGACTACGCCCAGTGGCGGGAATGTATTCAGGGGCAAGCCGGGAACTCCCCGGAGCGACGGCTGTTTACCATCCTGCATCATCTGCTGCGCTCGCCGATACAGCTGTTTGCGGAGAAGCCCGATTTCTCCGTCTCCATGACGGCGCAACAACTGGCGGGCTCCGGGATCGAATGTCCGCCTGTGGATCATCGGCTCATGGAGGTCTATTTGAACTACTTGCTGGAACAGGGTTATATCCCCGCTCCAGAAGGGGGTGCCTTGAAAGCCCCTCTCCCCACGGGAGAGGGGTTGGGGTGAGGGTCCCAATGCTTGAAAAGGGAGTTGTCGGATGCGCTGCGCTTATCCGACCTACATTTCGATATCCCAGCGCTTGAGGGGGGGGTGGATCGTGGCCAGGGTGATGTCGAGAGAAGAGCGGACCAAAGAAACAGGATTATGCTCGATGGTTGTTTCATTTCATGAAGGTAATCGCGCCCACGAACCAGTCCACCCCTTTCGCAAAGGGGGGTTAGGGGGGATTTCTCGAACCTGGCACAGGAATCGAACCATTTCTCGGGAATCCTCCAAGCGGCAGTCTTTTCGCGCAATAATGGCGTTCCTGCTGTTAGCGATTCCGTTTCGAGGCGCACAGGCGGAAGACCCAGCCTCTAGCTACGTCAACGACAGCCAGTGCATCGAGTGCCACGCCATTGAGGGCATGAAATGGTCCGGATCCCACCATGCCCAGGCCATGGCCCCCGCCCATGAAAAGAGCGTGTTGGGGGATTTCGACGATGTCACCTTCAGCGACGCGGGAGAGACGAGCCGCTTCTTTCGCAAGGATGGCGGCTTTTTCATTAACACCCCCGGCGAGGATGGGACGCCAATGGACTTCGAGGTGAAATACACCTTCGGGGTCTATCCCTTGCAGCAATACCTGCTGGCCTTGCCCAAGGGGCGTCTCCAGGCCTTCACCCTCGCCTGGGACGCGGAAAAGGGGCGCTGGTTCGACCTCTACCCCGATGAGCGCGTTGCCCCCGAGGATCCGCTGCACTGGACCCGGCGCGCCTTTACCGCCAACTCCTCCTGCATCGAATGCCATACCACCAACTTCTCCCTCCGCTTCGACGCCGAGCAGGGTGACTACGCCAGCTCATGGAGCGCGCCGAACGTGGGCTGCCAGGCCTGTCACGGCCCGGGCGGGCGGCATGTCGAATTGGCCCGTGACCCAGACTATGCCAAGGGTTCCGAGAACGGGCTGCTCGCCGACGCCACGGCGACGGGCGGCAAGGCCCTGGTGGAAAACTGCGCCAGCTGCCACTCCCGGCGCTACCCGTTGACCCAAGATGATGGGTTCGGCGGGGCCTACCTCGACGACTTCATCCCGGAGTTGCTGCGCGAGGGCCGTTATTATGCCGATGGCCAAGTGCTGGACAAGGTCTACGTCTACGGCTCTTTCCTGCAATCGAAGATGCATCAACACGGCGTGACCTGTAACGACTGCCACGATCCCCACGACCTGAGCTTGCGGATCGACGGCAACGGGCTGTGCCTCTCCTGCCACAACGCCGCCCCGCCCAAGGGGCGCTTTCCGACCTTGAAGGCGACCGCCTACGACACCCCCGAACACCATTTCCACGCCAATGCCGCGGCGGGGAACCGGTGCGTCGAGTGCCACATGCCCGCGACCACCTTCATGGGAAATGACTCCCGGCGTGATCATGGTTTTTCCATGCCGCGACCAGACCTGACGGAGGCCTATTCCATCCCCAACGCCTGCAATCGCTGCCATGAGGATCAGTCGCCGACCTGGGCCGCAAACACCATGGATGGCTGGTATGGCAAGCAATGGCGGCAAAGGCCCAGCATCGCCCACGCCCTCCACGCCGGGCGCGAGCGACTCCCCGAGGCCAAGGATGCGCTACGGGAACTGCTGGCGGGGAAGGAGGGAAAGGCCCAGCCCCCCATCGTGCGCGCCGCCTTGTTGCGGCGACTGGAACTGGCGGCGAACCCGGGTCTCGCCGAACCGGTGATCGCGCAACTGGCGGACCCCGTGCGCGCGGTGCGCATCGAGGCGGCGCGGGCGCTCGCCGACCACCCCCGATCCGCCTTGACTCCCGAACAGCAGGC
>JAABSM010000124.1 GCA_011390365.1 Gammaproteobacteria bacterium | reverse complement strand
AGGTGTGGTCGAGCTCTTTCTTGAGGGGGACGTCGATGGACATGGCGGACTCCTCAGGCGGCCTGCTGCTTTTGGGCGATGCACTCGGAGAGGGCGCGCAGGTTCTGGAAGGGCTCCATGCCCAGTTCGTCGTCGGAGAACTGGATGTCGAAGCGCTCTTCGATGATGCTGATGAACTCCATCAGCGCCACCGAGTCGAGGCCGATGCCGTCTTCCAGCAGGCCGGCGTCGTCGGCGATGCCCTCCAGTTTGACGTTGACGTCCAGGTCGTTGGCGATGATGGTCTTGAGGCGTTCGGTAATGGTGCTCATGGTGTGGTCGACTCGTGCAGTTGGCGTTGAAGAAGGTTGCGATCGATCTTGCCGCTGGCGGTGGTCGGGAAACGATCGCGCAACAGGATCTCGTCGGGGATGGCGTAGCGGGGCAGATGCCCGAAGCAGGCCTCGCGAATGCTCTCGGCGCTGACCGGTTGGCCGGGTTTGGGGACGGGCTTGGGGACGCAGAGGGCGATCAGTTTGTCGCCGCGTATCGTCTCCTCCCGGTCGCTCACTACTACCGCCTCGCTGACCAGCCCGGTGTGCAGCAGGGCGTTTTCGATATCGGAAAAGAGTACCAGAAAACCGGCGCGATTGGTGCTGTCCCCCTGCCTGCCCAGGAGTTCGATGCGATGATGCCCCAGCGAGCGGGCGACATCGCCGGTGTCGTAGGGGCGCGTGACGACGGGTATCGGATTGCCGCGACCGTCGCTGTAGCCGTCGAAGGGCCAGGGGTGATCACAATGCAGGCCGCTCGTGTCGGGGTCGATCCGGAAGGTCACTCCGGGCAGGGCGGTGAGACGGTTGGGGCGGTCGTCCGCCAGCTCCGGCAAGGTGGTCGCCGCCGCCCCCAGTTCGGTGCTGCCATACAGATTGAACAGACGCCCAAAGCGGCGGTGGTACTCCTGGTAGAGGGCGTCGGGGAAGGCGGCCCCGGCGCTGATCGAGCGGGCATAGACGCGATCGCCGCGCCGCCCCTTGAGCAGCATCGCGGCGATGGTGGGGTTGAGGTAGAGGGTGTCGGGATCGAAGCGCCGCTCCTGATCGAGAAAGCGCAGGATGTTGGTGTTCTCCAGCAGGTCGATGCTGGCACCCGCCAGCAAGGCGGGCAGCAGCGCCGCGCCCAGCCCGTACATGTGGAAGACGGGAACCGTAATCGCGACCCGCGCCTCTCGCGTCAGTTCGAAGCGTTCGACGCAGTTGCCGGCATTCCCCAGCAGGTTGGCGTGGGTGAAGCGCACGATCTTGGCGTCGCCCATACTGCCCGAGGTGCGCAGCAGCAACAGGGGCGGGGCCTGGTCGGCGATTCGGTGCAAGGCGTGGGCGTCGAACCCCGGGTGGGGGTAGCGCTGGATGCCGTCGACGATCTCGTGCGGCTCGCCGCGGGTCGCGGAGATGGTCAGCAGGTGTCGGCAGAAGTCGGGAACCGAGGGGGTGAAGCCGGGCTCCTTGAGCGGATCGCCCCGCGCCGGTAGCAGCAGCAGATGCTGACCACGCCTTAACAACGCGAACATCAGGATCAGGGCGTTGACCGTGTTGTGGCACTCCAGCGCCACGCAGTCGCCGGGCTGGACCCCTTCGCCCTGGAGGTGTTGCTCGACGGCGGTGAAGTATGCCGGCAGATCGGAGCAGGCGATGCGATGACTGGCGTCGGATAGCGTCGCGCCGACGCCGGTGAGGGCGGCGTCAGGAAAAAGATCTTGAAAGGCGGTCGGCTGTTGCACGGCGTGAAGGGGAGTCGGGGGCTAATAGAGAAAGAAATCGAGGGGGAAATGCTCGCTGATCAGCATCACCAGGCGGCTATTGGAGTGAACGCCGTAGGTTCGGGTGATCAGTTGATCCTTGGGGGAAATGCCGAAATAGCCCGCGGCGTCTTCCGCATCGTGACGATTGATTTCGAGGATCGCCTTGTGGGTCTCCGAGCGGTGTTTTTTCCAGAGTTTGCCGATTGGGGTCTTGGTATTCAGCAGGTCCTCGCGAAAGGCGTCATCCAGGTGCGCCAACAGGATCGTGGATTGGGCGTAGAGCCAGTTCTTGGTGGTGCGTTGGCCCCTGAGCAACACCTCCCGCTTGAGGATGGCGCCCGAGTAGCCCTGGGCGAACCCCGCGTGGCGTGGATAGATGGCCGCCGAGCTTCCTTCGATGGATTCCAGAATCTTGTGTATTTCGATATTCTCTTCAAGGTAGTGCTCCAGCAGCTCGGTGACCGTGCCGTCGGTAATCAGCAGAATCCTCTGGAATCGGCTAAGGTCGTCCAGCATCGACCGCTCAAATGATCGTAAATCCCCTCCCGAGTCGACGCGCATGCGGTCCATGATTGCGGTTATCTCACTCCGTTACTGAAAGGTGTATTTGAACAAGTCGATATCTTCAGCGAAATGGGTCGCGACCAGTTTCCGGGTGCGCGAGTTGTAATAGTCGACGTATCGTTTGTGTCCGCTGGTATTCAGTTTAGGCAGGCTGGCGGAGATGCCAAGCGTGCGGGTAATGTCAACGAAATCCGTTTGCAGGTCTTCGAAACGCCCGACCTTGTCGACGCCAAGCCCCCCATTGTTATCGATTAACATGCTCTTTTGCAACTTCGTTGCGCCTTTGGGGAAGGGGGATTGTTCCTGAATAACCCATTCCAGGTATTTCTCAAAGTTCCCGAAAGAGGATACTTTGTCGTATACCGGATTATCCGTTTCGCGCAGGAGAAAATGGTACATGGAGACCTGCCAGTCCCAGGGGTTGCGCACGAAGGCGAATTTGTAGAATGCGTCGAACTCCTTCGGCAAGGCGCGCTGGGTTTGTCTGACCGTGGCGTGCACCAGGGTCGATGCCCAGATCTCATACAAGCGGTTTGGCTGACCGTTGATCTCTTTGGGCGGGCGGCGTACCCGGAAACGTTCCGGTTCCTGGGTATAGGGGGAGAGCGCCTCGCGGATGCTGATACCCGCGACTTTCGCGACATGGAAAAAGATGAAGGAGTGGCTGTAGGATAACAACATCGGTCGTGAATCGTTAAAGAATTGGTCTCTCGGGTACGAACGCGCCTTGGTCGGCGAACGAAGGCTTCTTGATCTTGGCGATTTTACGGGGTACGGGCACTGAGCGGCAAGGCGAGCCAGCAAAGCGGGCGGTTTCATGTTTTCCACGGCCCTTATCGATACCGCCGAGATGTACCCGGTACCGACCCCATGTCATTAACTTGAGCGCCACGCCAGATTCCCGCCCCTGATGCGCCTTACTCCGGGGCAGCCCGGAAATCGTCGAACTGGCATATTGCGGACGCCCCTGGGAGCGCTGACCTCCCGCTCAACCATTCGCCGCATGCCGCGGGCGAGGCTCGCGTGGGCGCGCGAGGAAGTATCCAGTCCGCTCGGAAGGCGATAGAATAGGCCCACTTTATTCGCCGCCAAGGAGCCCGTCATGATTCGTCTGGACCACGTCATCGAGGCGCAGCAGTTTACCCGGGAGGGATTGCTGGATCTGTTTCGCGAAGCCGATCAGATGAAGCTGCTGGTCAAGGAGCAGGGGTGCACCGAGACCTTGCACAACAAGGTGATGGTGGTGCTCTTCTATCAGCCCTCCACCCGCACCCGGCTCTCCTTCGAGACCGCCATGGTGCGCCTCGGCGGGCGCTACGTCTCCACCGAAAACGCCCTCGACTTCTCCTCCCATGCCAAGGGCGAGAGCCTGGAGGATACCATCAACACGGTGGTCAACTATGGGGACGTGGTGGTGCTTCGCTACCACAAGGAGGGGGGCGCGGCGCGGGCGGCCAAGGTCAGTCCGGTACCGATCATCAACGCCGGCGACGGCCCGGGGCAGCATCCCACCCAGGCGCTGCTCGACATCTACACCATCCAGAACGCCTTCCACCGGGTCGATGGCATCAAGGTCGCCCTGGTGGGCGATCTCAAGCACGGTCGTACCGTCCACTCCCTGGCCTACATGCTGGGCAAGTTCAACGTCGCCAAGATCTACATGGTCAGCCCGGAAAACGTGCGCATGCCCGAGGCCCTGACCGAGTATCTCGATCGCCACGGCATCGCCTGCGAGGCCTGTGACGAGCTGTTGCCGGTGGCCCACGACGTGGACGTGGTCTACACCACCCGTGTGCAGCGGGAATATTTCGAGGATCTCACGGAATTTCAGGAGGCCTATGGCAAGTATGTCCTCACCGATGAGGTAATGGACGAACTGCCCAAGGAGTCGATCATCCTCCACCCCCTGCCCCGCAACGACGAGATCCCCTTCAAGCTCGATCGCGACGTGCGCGCCCACTACTTCGAGCAGGTGGAGAATGGCCTCTACGTGCGCATGGCGCTGCTGGAGTTGTTGCTGTTGAAGTGATGCAGCGTCAGGCCTGCGCGGGTCTATGTTGTTAACCGCAGATTACACAGATTTACGCAGATGATGTGAGGCGAAAGACCCTAGTGGATATTTCTTGCCCTTACGGCGTGGCTTTCATGTGGAGCGAGAAACACGCTCCCACTCAGGTGCAAAAATCTGCGTCAATCTGCGTAATCTGCGGTTAAACCAGAAATCACCCCATCATCTCCAACATCCGCTTGCCCAGTTCGGCCGGCGAGCGCACGGTGGCGACGCCGGCGGCTTCGAAGGCGGCGAACTTGCCGTCGGCGGTGCCCTTGCCGCCGCTGACGATGGCGCCGGCGTGGCCCATGCGCTTGCCCGGAGGGGCGGTGACGCCGGCGATGTAGGCGACGACTGGCTTATTGACATGGGCCTTGATGTACTCCGCGGCGTCCTCCTCGGCGTTGCCGCCGATCTCGCCCACCATCACGATACCCTCGGTCTGGGGGTCGTCCTTGAATAGCTCCAGACAGTCGATGAAGTTCATGCCCTGGATCGGGTCGCCGCCGATTCCCACACAAGTACTCTGGCCGAGGCCGGCGTTGGTGGTCTGAAAGACCGCCTCATAGGTAAGGGTGCCGGAGCGGGAGACGATGCCGATCTTGCCAGGTTTATGGATGTTGCCGGGCATGATCCCCATCTTGCAGGCCCCTGGGGTGATCACGCCGGGGCAGTTGGGGCCGATCAGGTAGACATCGCGACCGGCAAGCGAGGCCTTGACCTTGAGCATGTCGAGCACCGGAATGCCCTCGGTGATGCAGGCGATCACCCTGATGCCGGCGTCCGCCGCCTCGAGGATGGCGTCGGCGGCGAAGGGGGGCGGCACGTAGATCATGGTGGCGTCGGCGCCGGTGGCGTCGACCGCGTCATGCACGGTGTTGAAGACCGGCAGGTCCAGGTGTTTCTGGCCGCCCTTGCCGGGGGTGACGCCGCCGACCATGTTGGTGCCGTAGGCGATGGCCTGTTCGCTGTGGAAGGTGCCCTGCTTGCCGGTGAAGCCCTGGCAGATGACCTTGGTGTTTCCGTCGATCAGAATACTCATTTTGTTTTCCTTTCCTTAATTCTTCGCCGCCGCGACGACCTTCTCCGCCGCCTCGCTGAAATCCGCGGCGGGAATGATGTCCAGCCCGCTGTTGGCCAGTATCTCCAGCCCCTGCTGGGCGTTGGTGCCCTCCAGGCGGACCACCACCGGCACCTCGACGCCCACCTCCTTGACCGCCTGAATCACGCCGTCGGCGATCAGGTCGCAACGCACGATGCCGCCGAAGATGTTGACCAGCACCGCCTGGACCTTGCCGTCGGAGAGGATCAGTTTGAAGGCCTCGGCGACCCGTTCGGCGGTGGCCCCGCCGCCGACGTCGAGGAAGTTGGCCGGACTGCCGCCCTTGAGCTGGACCAGATCCATGGTCGCCATCGCCAGCCCGGCGCCGTTGACCATGCAGCCGATGTTGCCGTCGAGGGTGACGTAGTTGAGATCGTGCTCCTTGGCCTTGGCCTCGCGCTCATCCTCCTGGGTGATGTCGCGCATCGCCAGCAGCTCCGGGTGGCGGTAGAGGGCGTTGTCGTCGAGGTTGATCTTGGCGTCGAGGGCGATCAGATCACCGTCGCCGGTGACCACCAGCGGGTTGATCTCGATCAGGCTGACGTCGTTGTCCACGAACAGCCGGTAGAGGCCGCTCATGATCAGCTGGAATTGGCGGATTTGGGTCCCTTCCAGCTCCAGGGCGAAGGCGAGTTTGCGGCACTGATAGGGTTGCAGCCCCACCACCGGGTCGATGTGGGCGGTGTGGATCTTCTCCGGGGTCTCCGCCGCCACCTCTTCGATGTTCATGCCGCCGGCGCTGGAGGCCATGAAGACGACGCGCCGCTCGGCGCGATCCACCAACGCCCCCAGGTAGAGTTCGCGGGCGATGTCGGTGGGGGTCTCGATCACAAGGGTGTTGATGGGCAGGCCGGGTTCGCCGGTCTGGGGGGTGACCAGCATGCTGCCGAGCAGCCGCTCGGACTCCGCCTCGACCGCATCCAGGCTGTCCACCAGCACCACGCCGCCGGCCTTGCCGCGACCGCCGGCATGGACCTGGGCCTTGACCACCCAGCGCTCGCCGCCGAGGGTCTGGGCCGCGGTGCGGGCCTCCTTGGTGCTGGAGACGGGGGCGCCCTTGGGGATGCTGATACCCATGCGTTCGAAAAGTTGTTTGGATTGGTATTCGTGTAGGTTCATGTCGACGATTCCGTGCCGGGAAATTGCTCTATTCTGAGGGATGTGGCGAATTTTCGCAAAGTGTGGTTGCAGCCGCGCCGGTTCCCGCGCTGGTACAGCCGCGCGCGAATATTGGAAACAACCTCTCAGGTACCGTCCGCTCAGAGGCTCGACCCCCGGTCTCTCCGTTGCTTTGGCGCAGCTGTGCTAGGTCTTGTGACCGTCGTCTGATAGAATCTCTCCCCCTGGAACCTCTTGCCGGGCCCACCGCGACGGTGGACACGGGACGAAGGCTGAATTCGCGGAGGCGCTTGTCGGCGAAATGAACTGGATCGACTACATCATCATCGCGGTCATACTGGTATCGGCGATCCTCAGTCTGATGCGTGGTCTGATGCGCGAGATCATGGCGCTGGTGGTATGGGTGGCCGCGGTCGGCGTGGGCTACTTCTTCCACCCCTATCTCGCGCCGCGGATGCCCTGGATCGAGTCCGAGGGGCTCCGCACCTTGGCGGCCTTTACCATCCTCTTCTTCGTCGCCATGGTGGTGGGGGCGCTGATCAACTACCTGGTTTCGTCCCTGTTCGAAAAGGCGGGCATCAGCGGTACCGACCGCCTGCTGGGGGGCGTCTTCGGCGCGGTACGGGGCGCGGCGCTGGTGGTGGTCTTCGTGCTGGTCGCCGGAATGTTCCCGCTGAATTCCCAGCCGTGGTGGCAGGAGTCGGCGCTGCTTGGCCACTTCGTGGATGCGGCCGTGTGGCTGCGCCAGCAGTTCCCCCCCTCCCTGGCCAGTCACTTCCCCCACTTGTGAATCCCCTCGTGAACGCTTTGAACCCGCCGGGGTTCAGGAGTAAAGAGACATGTGCGGTATAGCCGGAATCTTTGGATATTCGCCGGTCAATCAGGCGCTCTACGATTCGCTGCTGGTGTTGCAGCACCGCGGTCAGGATGCGGCGGGCATCGTCACCTTCGATGGGAGCCGCCTGCATCTGCGCAAGGACAACGGCCTGGCGCGGGATGTCTTCCAGCACCACCACATGGTGGAACTGGCCGGCAACATGGGCATTGCCCATGCCCGTTATCCCACCGCCGGCTGCTCCTCGTCGGCGGAGGCCCAGCCCTTCTACGTCAACTCCCCTTACGGCATCACCCTTGCCCACAACGGCAACCTGACCAATGCCGACGCGCTGAAGGATCTGTTGTTCCGGGAAGATCGCAGGCATATCAATACCTCTTCCGACTCCGAGATCCTGCTCAATATCTTCGCCCACGAGTTGCAGTTGCGCATCGGTACCGGCATTACGCCGGGAGAGATCTTCGCGGCGGTTTCGGGGGTCCATGAGCGTTGCCGGGGCGGCTATGCGGCGGTGGCGATGATCCTTGGTCAAGGGCTGCTGGGATTTCGCGATCCTTACGGGATTCGCCCGGTCGTCTTCGGCGCCCGCGAGGTGGACGGCAAGACCGAGTACATGATCGCCTCCGAGAGCGTGGCGCTGGATACCCTGGGCTTCGAGCTCATTCGGGATCTGGCCCCCGGCGAGGCGATCTTCATCGACATGGACGGGGTGCTGCACACGCGTCAATGCGCCAAAGAGACCACGCTTTCGCCCTGCATCTTCGAGTTCGTCTATTTCGCCCGGCCCGACTCCATAATCGATGACATCTTCGTGCACAAGGCCCGCTCGCGCATGGGCAGCGCCCTGGCCGGCAAGATCGAACGGGAGTGGGGGTCCCATGATATCGACGTGGTCATCCCCATTCCCGATACCAGTCGCACCGCGGCGCTGGAGCTGGCCAATACCCTGGGTATCAAGTACACCGAAGGGTTCATCAAGAATCGTTACATCGGTCGAACCTTCATCATGCCCGGGCAGAAGGTGCGCAAGAAGTCGGTGCGCCAGAAGCTCAACGCCATCGAATCCGAGTTCCTGGGCAAGAACGTGCTGTTGGTGGATGACTCCATCGTGCGCGGCACCACCTCCCGTCAGATCGTGCAAATGGCCCGCGAGGCGGGGGCCAACAAGGTCTATTTCGCCTCCGCCGCGCCGCCGGTGCGCTACCCCAATGTCTATGGCATCGACATGCCCGCCGCCAGTGAACTGGTCGCCCATGGCCGCAGCGTCGAGCAGGTATGTCGCTGGATCGGCGCGGACCGCCTGATCTTTCAGGATCTTGAGGACCTGATCGAGGCGGTGTGCAAGAAGGGGAAATCCAACGTGGCGGGATTCGATACCTCCGTCTTCGATGGCCAGTATGTCACCGGTGATGTCACGGAAGAGTATCTGCACGCCCTGGAGATGCAGCGCAATGACTCCGCCAGGCAGGAGAGCGGGACCAGCATGGGTGATGTGATCGACCTGCACAACAAGTCGTAATGCACCTATTCGGCCCTTGTCTGGAAAAGAGAAGTTCATGGACGTGATTGAGGGGATTCGTGGGCTTGACGGGAGCTTACCGTGCATCAACATGAGGACTGCCAGTCCTTGAAGGACTGGCAGTCCTGGGACCGATTCTTTTTTCAGGGTGACGAGGTAATCTACATGAACCTTACTGTGAAACATCGCGCAGCGATTCCTTATTCCCCCTCTCCCTCTGGGAGAGGGCCGGGGTGAGGGAACGATCACGGCGTTGCGCCACCTATGTTTCATCATCCGGGGTGGCGCAATGCCATGATCGTTAG
>JAABSM010000123.1 GCA_011390365.1 Gammaproteobacteria bacterium | reverse complement strand
GGTCGACTCGCGCTGGCCGTGGCGCAGCCGGTCGATGATCTTATTCTTGAGGATCGAGAAGACCCAGGTGCGTACGCTGGCGCGTCCGGCGAAGCGGTCGGCGCTCTCCAGCGCCGCCAGGGTCGCCTGCTGCACCGCCTCTTCCGCCTGATCCCGGTTGCGCAACTGCAGGGTGGCGAAGCGCACCAGGTCGCCGCGCCGCTCGCTTAGATAACGCTCGATCTCGTCTTTCATGTTCTTTTCTCCTTAGCGACCGGATTTTCCAACGTAACCTTCAGCAAGGTCTCGACGATGTCGTTCAGCACGCCCGCTGGCGGCGTGGTGCGCTGGTAGACCCGCAACCCGTAAATCCCGGTCATCAGCAGACGCGCGCGGGCCTCGGGCGGCGGCCCGTCGGCCAATTCGCCATTGCCGACCGCCTCCTCCAGCGCCACAGCGAACGCCGCCTCCACCTCGGCCAACGCCGCGGCGGCCTGTTGCGTGATCTCCGCATCGGCGGCCGGCGGTTCGAGCAGGGTATTGATCAGCAGGCAGCCCTTGCCTTCGGGATCGCGGGCGATGCCGTTCAGCAGTTCCGCGAAGAACCGACGAATACGCTCAAGGGGCGGGGCGGTGCCTTGCAGGTGGGCCGTCAGCGCCTGCTGCAAGCCATCGTGATAGTGATCCAGTGCGGCCAGATAGAGCCCGCGCTTGCTGCCGAAGGCCCCGTACAGACTGCCGGGCAGCAGACGGGTGGCGGCGGTGATCTCGCGCATGGAGGTTTGGTGGTAACCGCGCCGCCAGAACAGGAGCATGGCCTGTTCCAGCGCCTGGGCGCGGTCGATGGAGACGGGGCGAGGCATGTCGTTCCTCCTGGCGAGTGCGATGGCCCGATACTCTACCAGTAGTTGAACGACTGTTCAATTATATCGTCAGACGGCCTGAAAGATGAGGTGGATGCCGACCAGCGTCATCAGGTAGATGAACGCCTCCTTGAGTACCTGGTCGCCGAAGCGTTGATTGATCTTGGGGCCGAATTGGCCGCCGATGAGGGTGCCGACGGCACCCGGCAGGATGAGATCCCAACGAATTCGCTCGGCACTGACGACGTGCAACAGCGCGGCCACCAGGATCAGCAGGAACATGGCGGTCACCAAGGTGCCGATCGCCCGCCTCATCTCCATGTTGAGGCGCTTTTTCAGCAGCGGCAACAGCCACTCGCCGATCCCCACCGACAGCATCCCGATCAGAAAGCCAAGGATGGCGGGGGCCGGCAACATGCCGCGAACCCGCTCTTCGGCGTACCCATTCCCCTTCCTTGCATGTTGTTCTCCCGGCTCCTGAGTGGAGACGAACAGGAATGCCAGCGCCATGGCCATGATGCCAAGCGCCAATTGCACGCGCTGCTCGGGTAGGTTGACCGTCAGCAGGCTGCCGAGGATCACCCCGGGCACGGCGACCGCAAAGATACGAAGCGCCAGCGCCATGGTGACCAATCCGGCTTGCCGGTACCGCCAGGCCCCGCTGCCCAGGCCCGTCACCTGAATCACCAACGAAGTGGTCACCGCCTCGACCGGCGCGAGGCCGTATCCCATGATCAACAGGGGCGTCCAAAGGATGCCGCCGCCGATTCCGATGGCCATGGCCACCGCGGCAATGGCGATGCCGGCCAACGGCAACCACATCAGGGTCTCCATTAGCTGGAACCCGGCCGCTGGATGGCGCTGGGATACCCGATGCCCGATCGCCCCGCGCTGCATCGGAAGGCATCCGTCGAGCCTGGCAATTGGAAACGAAAAGCATGCACTGGGAAATCCTCCGTTCGTCCCCGTCGTCGAGCCCAATTCTGTCCACTGGACTGACGAGGGGGCACGCCTTTCCTTACAGCATCAAGCCGATAACCGTTCACACCCCTTACTATTTTGAGCACTCTCCCGAAGGGAGAGGGAGCTTTCGGCAAGGGGTGTGAACGGTTACATCGAGCCGAAGGCGGGGTTGTAAGGAAACCCCCGCGGCATCGTCCAATGATCAAACTTCATTCGCCGAGCCCTCCCCGGCTGGACCCTCAGCCGCGTACCGCCGGTGGATCTCGAAGCGGAATTCCCCAATCCCGGCGGCCGGCGGCGGTGGTGGCAACGCCTGCTCGGTCAGGCGGCGACGGCTGCCGGGCCGAACTAAGGGTCATGGGGTGATGCAGCACCCCGGAAAATGAATCAGCCAAAGGAGTGGCAGTCCTCCAAGGACTGCCAATCCTCGGCGACCACACAGTAACAGACCGGAACCCATTGCTGCCGGAGGCATGAAACATGAAGAATCTATTGATCGTCGCCAGCGACTCCGCCCTCAATCACGAGTTAAGCTGGCATTTGGTGAGCCGGGGCTACCGCGTCTTCAGCGCCGCGAACCAGGCCGAAGCGATGCGCCAATGCGAACGCAAACGCATCGACCTGGCTCTGTTCGACACGGAATTGCCCGATGCCGACGGCGCCGAATTGATGCGCATGTTCCGCACCGCGCACCCGGAAACCACGACCATTCTGCTCGCCGAACCCAAGACCGAGCGCCCCTTTTCGGACGCCATCTTGCTGCCCAAACCGGTTGGTCTCGATGCGCTGGAACAGACGATGCGGGATATCTGGCATTGAGTGCGGGACGGGTTGATCCCTTTATTGCGCTGGTTACGCCGCGCTCTCGGCGCGACCGGCTTTCCGAGAACAGAGTGCCGGATTAGCGGTCATGGAGTGGTCAGCCACCCCGGAAAATGAATCGGTGGAAGGAGTGGCAGTCCTTCGAGGACTGCCACTCCTTGATAGGTTCACAGGAAAGTCCGGACTCCAGCGCTTGCCCTGGTTACACCGATCCGGCGGTGTAACCGGTCTGAAGGCGCTCCCGCGCCGAGATAGCCGCTCGGCGCGGGAGCGGCGTTATTGCAGGCGCCGGGGCTCTGCTGCGACCCCCGATCCTGGCGGCTCTGGCATGTGTTTGGTTCGGGCGGCGGAGCCGCCAGGCCATGGGCGCCGAGGGGGCCACGGTGCCAGGGGATTAATTGAAAAGTCTTGAGAGCGAACCGCCCCGAATCCATGGGTCGCCCCGAGCACGCGGAGTCACAACCCTCGGCCTAGTTGACTGGCCGCTCGAACCGCGGGTAGCCGGCGGAGCTTGCGCGACGGGGTGCGGTGGACAAGTCGACTTGGTTTGTCAAGCGACTGTATCGAGCTTCGCGGGCGAGATCTCCATCCCTGCCCTGTAAAAACACCAAACCTTGGCCGGCGGGAGATTGCGCCATACCTGTTGGGTACACTGTTCCATGACGCCCATCCGCTCCCGCACCGACCGCTTCAGGGGGGAAAGCGGGCTGTAGCTGAACTGAATGAAGGGGCCAATGCCATTCGTGACCGCAAACGCCTGCCGAAGCAGGCGCGCCTGCAAGCGATTCGGCATGGAAACAAAGGGTAACCCCGAAATCACGGCGCTAACGGGTTGGGCAATATCCGCGCTGCGCAATAGGGGCCTCAAGGTGCCGGCGTCCCCCTGAAGGACCCGGATTCCGGGGAATCGTTGTTCGAGAAACGCACAGAAATGCGCGTCACGCTCAACGATGACGATCCGTTCAAGGGGTACGCCTTTAGCCAGCAAGGCCTGTGTGATAGCGCCCGTGCCGCCGCCCAGCTCCACAACGATACCGTCCCCGTCGGGGAGTGAAGCGGCCATCGCCCTGGACAGGTCCGGGCTGCTGGGCGCAATCGAGGCGACGCGTAAAGGGGACCGCATCCACTTGCGGAAAAACAGCCAGTGGGCATGGCGAGCCGTCTCTGGAACTTTGTTGCGAATTGGAGCCTGACCAGTCATCACTATCCTCCCAAGACCGACGGCGCCAGCCAGGTGTTGTCAGCACAAAAGTCGACAACGAGACTGGGCCTTCGGGGTAACAAAGCGGGTCCAACCGATCAGCCTGAAGACGCCACCAGCAGAGGCAATATCACAGTACCACCGACTTGACTCGCTCCAGAAAAAATCGCCGAAGACCAGTCCGGCCGCAAACAACAACGGCAACACTAAATTGCGCCCCGCAGTATGCCCGATTCCCCGCGGAATATACAGGCCCGTGGTGGCGTCCGTCGCTAGTGAGGCGTGCTGCGTATCCTGAGTACAGCTGCGCCAAAGTAACGGAAACATCGGAAGGTCGAGCTTTTACATCTATCAGGAGTGGCAGTCCTGCGAGGACCGCCACTCCCTGGGAACGATTTTCTCGTTTTTCTCGTTCCCAGGCGCCGCCTGGGAATCTCTTCCTGACCGCGGTGCGGTCCGAATCGGGATGCGCCGCATCCAGGAGCGGGTTCCCAGGCGGCGCCTGGGAACCAGAAGGATGACAGCGGGCGCTCGGTGACCTATACTGCCCCGCCTTCGACGAATCGTTTCTCCGGGTTGGCTTTCATCACAAATCATGCAGTGGCGCGCCATTATTCGTCTGTTCGGGATCCTGCTGATGCTCTACAGCCTCAGCTTCGCGCCCTCGTTGGCGCTGTCGCTGGGCTATGGGGACGGCCAGCTCAAGGTCTTCGGCGGTTCGCTGATCCTGACGCTGATCGCCGGGTTCATCCTGTTCGCGCCCAATGTCAAGGCGCGCAACGAGCTGTCGGTGCGCGACGGCTTTCTGGTGGTGGCGCTGTTTTGGGTCCTTCTCAGCCTGGTGGGGGCCTTGCCCTTCATCCTCGGCCTGCACCTCAGCCTGACCGATGCGATCTTCGAGTCGGTATCCGGCTTTACCACCACCGGGGCGACGGTGATCGTGGGCCTCGATCAGTTGCCGCCGTCGATCCTCTATCACCGCCAGCAGATCCAATGGCTCGGCGGCATGGGGGTGATCGTGCTGGCGGTGGCGATCCTGCCCCTGTTGGGGGTGGGCGGCATGCAGCTCTACCGCGCCGAGGCCTCGGGCGTGGCCAAGCAAGACAAGCTGACGCCGCGTATCGCGGAGACGGCGCGGTCGTTGTGGACCATCTATGTGGCGCTCACCGCGGCCTGCGCACTGGCCTTCTGGCTGGCGGGCATGAACCTGTTCGATGCGGTGGGCCACGCCTTCACCACCGTCGCCACCGGCGGCTTCTCCACCCACGATGCCAGCATCGGTTACTACGACAGCCCGACCATCGAGCTGATCGCCATCTTCTTCATGCTGGCGGGCGGGGTGAACTTCGCGGTCCACTTCCTGGCCCTGCGGCGCAAGATTTTGTCGCCGTACGTGACCGACACGGAGGTGCGCAGTTACGGGCTGATCTTCCTCTTCGCCACCCTGCTCATCGCGCTGACCCTGTATCAGCAGGATACCTACGCCAGCGCGCTGGAGGCGCTGCGCTATTCCGGCTTTCAGGTGGCGTCGATTCTGACCAGTACGGGCTTCGGCACCGCCACCTTCGCCGATTGGCCGTTGCACATCCCGATGCTGCTGGTGATTCTCTCCTTCATCGGCGGCTGCGCCGGCTCCACCGCCGGCGGGTTGAAGGTGATGCGGGTGCTGCTGCTGGCCAAGCTGGGGCTGCGCCAGCTGTTCCTGCTCGCCCATCCCCAGGCGGTTTCGGTGGTGAAGGTGGGCAAGAAACCGGTGTCGGAGGATATTCTGTTTTCCGTGTGGGGCTTTTATGTGCTGTACCTCGTCTCCGCGCTGGCGTTGACCGTGGCCATGATGGCGGCCGGGCTGGATCTGGAGTCGGCCTTCGGCGCGGTGGTGGCGACCATCAACCTGCTGGGTCCCGGGCTGGGCGAGGTGGCCTCCACCTTCGCCGACACCTCGGCGACGGTGAAGTGGCTGGGGGTGTTCGGCATGCTGGTGGGGCGGCTGGAGGTGTTCACCCTGCTGATCCTCTTCCTGCCGGCCTATTGGCGTCATTGAGAATCCTGGAGCAGACATGAAAATCATCATTCTCGGGGCCGGTCAGGTGGGCAGCACGGTGGCCCAGGCCTTGGCGAGCGAGGCCAATGACATTACCGTGGTGGATCAGTGTCCGGAGTTGTTGCGGGCACTGCAAGAGCACCTGGATATCCGCACCGTGCTCGGCCACGCCTCCCACCCCAGCGTGCTGGTGCAGGCGGGCATCGAGGACGCGGATCTGATGCTGGCGGTGACCAACAGCGACGAGACCAACATGGTGGCCTGTCAGATGGCCTATTCGCTGTTCCATACGCCGATGCGGCTGGCGCGGGTTCGCTCGTCGGACTATCTCGACCAGGAGGGGCTGTTCACCCAGCAGGCGGTGCCGGTGAACTTCATCATCAGCCCCGAGGAGCGGGTGACCTCGTTCATCCAGAAGCTGGTCAACCAGCCGGGTGCGTTGCAGATCCTCGATTTCATCGACGGCAAGGTGCAGCTGGTGGCGGTGCGGGCCTATTACGGCGGCCCCTTGGTGGGTCATTCACTGGCGTCCCTCGACGCACAGCTGCCCGGGATCGAGATTCGGGTGGTCGCTGTCTATCGTCGGGACCGCGCCATCCTGCCCGACGGCAACACCGTGATCGAGGCCGATGACGAGGTCTTCTTTCTCGCCGAACGGCGACATATCCCGCGGGTGGTGGAGACCTTCCGGCTCTCCGACAAGCCCTATCGGCGCATCCTGATCGCCGGCGGCGGCAACATCGGCAAGCGCCTGGCGGCGGCGCTGGAAAATGATTATCGGGTGAAGGTGATCGAGCGTGACGGCGAGCGCTGCCGCCACCTGGCGGAGTGTCTGCACCGCACGATCATCCTGCATGGCGACGCCGGCGATGCCGATTTGCTCAAGAGCGAGGCCATCCGGGAGACTGATGTCTATTGCGCGGTCACCGACGACGACGAGGCGAACATCCTCTCCGCCATGCTCGCCAAACGGCTGGGGGCGCACAAGTCGATCTCCATCATCAACCGGCCGAGCTATGTGGACCTGGCCCAGGGCACGGCGGTGGACGTGGCGGTCTCGCCGGCCCAGGTCACCATCGGTTCGTTGCTGACCCATATCCGCAAGGGCGACGTGGTGGCCGTGCACTCCCTGCGCCGGGGAGCGGCCGAGGCCATCGAAATGATCGCCCACGGCGACAGCAAGACCTCCAAGGTGGTCGGGCGGCGGGTGGACGCGCTGAAATTACCCAAAAACACCATGATCGGCGTGATCGCCCGCGGTGACCGGATCGTTTTCCCGCACCACGATACGATGATCGAGGCCGAAGACCATGTGGTGCTTTTCGTGGCGGAAAAGCAGCAAATCGGCGCGGTGGAGAGGCTCTTTCAGGTATCCGTGGGGTTTTTGTGAGGTCGGTCGGCGCGGCGAACCATGAAACAACTCAATGACGCAGAGAAGCGGTGCCTGGAAAAGATTCGAGCGATCCACGCCGGCGAAGGCTGGGATTCATCGACGCCCTGCGCCCCCGACCTGCTGCGTACGCTCGAAAGCCTGGGCCTGATCGAGCAGGCCTCCCAACTCCGGGCGCCGCTGGAGTGGGTGCATCTGCAATACCGGCTTACGGCCGCCGGGGAAGGGGCGTTGCGGGGTTGATTTTTCTCGTTCCCAGGCGCCGCCTACGACTCGGGTGATGCGCTCCAGGCCTTGATGCCGCCGCTGACCACGGCAACATCCGCGAAGCCCTGCTTCCGAAGGAGACGTGCGGCGGCGGATGAGCGGCGGTCGGTGGTGCAGATCAGGCCGATGGGGCGGGCCTGGTGGGGCGTCAGTTCTTCGAGCCGTTGCTCCAGCTCTTCCAACGGGATGTTCAGCGAGCCCTTGATGTGCCCCAGCTCGCCGTGGTAATCCGCCGCGGTGCGCACGTCGAGCAGGACGAAATCCTTGTCCTCGGCCACTCTTCGCGCCGTCTCCTCCAGGGTGATGCGCCGCTGGCGCAGGCGGCGCACGAGGCGCGGCAGGAAGGCCGCGGCGGCCAGCAGGGCGAGGCCGAGCAGGCGCTTGCGGTCCGTGGATCGCGTCATTTTCACCACCTCCGGTTGATGGTGTATTCGCCCAGCCCGCTACGAAACGGCATCATCAACATCCCGCGCAGGCGGTCGGTCTGGGCCGGGTCGCGCAGGTCGGACAAGCCGATCTCCATGTCCTTGTGGCCTTCGGGCGGCTGCGCCACATAGGTGCCGAAGAGGCGGTCCCACCAGGGCAGATTGAAGCCGAAGTTGGAGTTGGTCAACGGGGCGTGCACCGAGTGATGCACCCGGTGCATGTCCGGCGTGACCACGAACAGCCGCAGGATGCGGTCGATGCGCTCCGGGATGTGGATGTTGCCGTGGTTGAACATGGCGACGGCGTTGAGCAGCACCTCGAACACAATCACCGCCACCACCGGCGGCCCCAGCAGCAGAATGGTCCCGAATTTGATCAGCATGGAGAGGAGGATCTCGATGGGATGAAAACGCGCCCCGGTGGTCAGGTCGTAATCCAAATCGGCGTGGTGGACCCGGTGCAGCCGCCACAGCAGCGGGATGGCATGGACCATCACATGCTGAAGCCAGATGACGAAATCCATCGCCACCACGCCAATCACCACGGCAATGGGAAAGGGAACGGCGTAGATATTGAGCAGTCCCCAACCCTGTTGCGAGGCGGTGAACGCCACCCCCACCGCGGCGGCGGGAAAGAGCAGGCGCAGAATCACCGTATTCAGCACCACCAGCCCGAGATTCGCCCCCCAGCGCTGCGCCTTGGGCACGGACAGCGCCCGCCGCGGGCGCGCCATCTCCCATAACGCCACCAGGGCGAAGATGCCGAAGAAGAAACCAAGGCGAATCGCCGCCTCGTAGTCAGTCACCCATTCTTCCCAATTCATGTTCACGCGCTCCGTATTCAAGTGATGGGTAGATAATAAATCGAACAATTGAGAATTGAAAGCAAAATCCGCGGGCCTCGGGTCCATCCGTCCCGGTAAGCCCTTTTGCGCGGCGATCCGTCATGATGCGCCAGATCCCTGATTTTTTCTCCGCGCGACCCTCCGGCTCAACAGGGGGTTAGCTTGAACAGGGCCTTTCGCGGCGGCTTTCGGCGGGCTTCAGCCGCCCCCCCCAGCATCGACCCGCTGGCCTGCGCGATTTTTTTGGGTGCATGGCCGTTGACGTGCCCGAATCCACTGCCTAGTATTCAAGCGAACAATAGATTACTCGCTTCGGCCGGGGGCCTCGAATGGGTTGGGATGCGATTATCGCCGGATTGACCACCGGCAGCGTCGGCGCCTACGCCCTATCTAATACGCATACTGGAGACGGAGCTCACGGCCCCGCCGGAAGTGCCGGGTAGAAAATCCGGAACGTGTCCGTAATATACGCCAGCTTGTCGAGGCCCCGCCACAATACCGTAGCACCGGGGTCCTTGTCATTCTTGCGCCCGAGAAAGCCGCCGATCTTTGCCACCATGCGCATGGCTTCGCCGAGGGTGGGCGGCTCTTCGGGCGGGATGTGCGTTTGATGGTGGTAGCAACACAGCGCCTTCCACTCGGCCTCTTCGAAAAAAACGGTGCAG
>JAABSM010000122.1 GCA_011390365.1 Gammaproteobacteria bacterium | reverse complement strand
GGCGACCGGTATATTCGGCGTGGGGGAGGAAAGAGAGGTAATTATCAACGCTGCACCCCCGCGGCAGTTTGCCGCTGACGCGCAGGATGGCGCCACCGTCGGGCTGGGTGATCGGCTGGTAGCGGAGTTGGCGGCGGCCGGGGCAGGCGCCGTCTCCCTGGCGGGTGAGTTGGTTGTCCAGGGTGACGCCGTGCAGGGTTGGCTCGATCCAGGTGTGGACGCCGCGCCGGTCGGCGCGGGCGCGAACCCGCACCAGATTGAGGTTGGTGAGCAGCCCGTGGGGCTCCACCAGGAACGGGCGGCTGGGATCGTCTCCGTCGTCATCAAAATGCCTCAGGCCGTACGGGATGTGAAAGACGCCGCCGTCAAGCACCAGGTTGCCCTTGATCTGGCGGATGCCGTAGCCCCGCAGCTCGCGCAGCAGCAGCCACAGCCGCTCCTCAGTCAGCTTGGGGTCGCCGCTGGCGACGAAGTAGAGGTCGCCGTTGAGGGTGTCGCCGCTAATCTCGCCGTCGGTATAGAGGCGGGTATCCCAGGTGTAATGGGGACCGAGCAGCTCCAATGCGGCGTAGGTGGTGACCACCTTCATCACCGAGCCGGGATTGACGACCCCGTCAGCGTTGTGAAAACTGGGTATGCCGGGGCCGTCGAGGGGTATCAGGCCGACCGAAAGCGCCTCTTGCGGGAGTTGGCGGCGGTCAACCTCGGCGATTACCGGTGCGAGGCTGGGGGAAGGCTGGGCCGCGGCCTGGGGCAGGCCGATAGCGGTAAGGAGCAGGAGCAGGAGGGAGGCGAAGAAGTGGCGCGGGTACATCGGGGAGCAGCCTTGCTTGGTAACTGAAGTAGGGGAAAGGATTAGCGAAGAAGGATAGGGAATCAAACCGCCTGGGTCAACGTAGGCCCGCCGGAGGTGCGATTCATACCGATGTATTTTCTACAAGCACCGTCATTCCGGCCATAGCCTGCCCCTGCGGAGGCAGAGCTTGCCCCTGCGGAGGCAGGGGGGGGAAGGCCGGAATCTGCCGAGCCATGGAGGGCGTCCTTGCCGCTGGATGCCGCACTTCCGTATGCGGCATGACGTACTTTTCGAGTTCGGCGGTCACCGAAAGCCTTTTGCACATCACTTTGAATCGCCCCCCCGAAAAAAGCACCGTCAAGATTCGGGGTGTTCCGGCGCCGAGGGCCCCTTCGACACCCATGGCTTGGTGGCTCCGACGTCTGAATCCGGTGCGCGTCGGAGCCGGTCGGGTGTTGCACACCCGACCGGAACGTTTAGACGTGCACCAGGTGAATTAGGAACCGCTAACATAATTTACGTGATGCTGGAATGTAAGCCCCGTCCATGATCTACAGCATAGCCAGGATTTTCAGGAAGGACGGAAAGTTATTCAAGGACACCCATATATTGAAATCTTCTCATTTCCTTTCTACAGATCCTGCTTCATCCTGCGTAGATTTCTTTCGTTCATCCTATTATTGTCATACGAAAAGGAAACCTCAGGATGCATCATATGGCCCAAGAAAACGCTCCCCATTGAAATGAATCAGATGAGATGGCGCATCCGCCACCCATACCTCCGTTTCCCATGCGATACCCCCAAGATAACGGCCCATGACAGCGCGGTTCGGAAAGGCTGTGACGTAAACGAGGCCAGCGGACGCCGCCGCAAACAGACTGGCCAGTTCCTCATGCCGCTTTCCGTTGACCGGGCTGTGGCTGGTCACTGACTTCACCAGCAGCAACCAGTTTTTCGCCGTATAGTGGAGAACCACGTCAGGCATCTTACCATGCGCCTCGATATCAACACCCAATTCAGCCAGTAGATTGGAGTCGAAGTAACCCCACTTTTCGCCCGTATCGCCGGCATACACCAGTACACTGCCGGGCGCGAAACGTGGGGCGAAATCCTCGATAATGGCCCGGATCAGCTCGCTATGTTCACCGGGGCTAAGGGCGATTTGCTGATCTGGTGCAATCTCGACCGGAATGCGGTTCTGCTCCCGCTCTTTGGCATATCGGGCGACCAGCGTTTCGCGTTGGGTCAGATAAGCGCCTAGATTATCCAGCCATTCAGATGTCTCGAAGGAGCGAAGCAACGCGAGGGTCGTCGGCTCGATCTGATACACCGCTTTCGGGCTGTTTACCGGTCGGTCCGGCTTGTCCGGGTTATATCGGGCCACGCCGGCGTCGCAGAATTGGTGCATGGCCTGACGCCGCACCCTCTCTCGGGTATTGGGCGCATACTCCTTGTCGTAGTGCCGGCGCGCCCAATCCATGGCAATGGGGTCGGTACCCTTTATTGCTGCTTCGCCTGGCGGACCTGACCTAATCATTGTGCTCGGCCAGCCCCGCCAGCTCCTCCAGGGCCTCGTCCAGCTTCTGCGCCTCAGTGGCGGAGATCTTGTCGTCTTCGCCCAAGCCGCGGATGTGCGCCCGCAGCCCATTGATCTGGGATTCGCCGGTGACTTCGGTGCCGACTTTGACAGTTACGCAATGGTCGTTGGACATTTTGTTTCAGGCGATAAAAAACCCGCCGGGACGACGGATTGGGTGGTGAGCTGGTTTTGCTTTGGAGAAGTCGCTCAGCTATCTCCTGTTTTTCATGCGATCCCTTAGTTTCCGCTTATCCTCTTCGGAAAGGGATTGAATGTGGCTAGCATTCTGATCATTATCCAATGTTTCAACAATTTTATCGTAGTCTGGCTCTTTCACTTTTTCCATGACTGAAGTTGCTAGATACCATATTAGCGCAAACGGGAATAACGCCAAAAACACTAATGCAACAAACGCCACAAATAGCGGTGCCGCCCACATCGGGATTGCCACACTTCGCAGCCGTCTGGTTTGTTTTGAATTTTTATCGCAGATTTCCAACGAAACGCGCAAGTACCTGTAGCTACTCTCCTCGCTTAGATTGGCATTCCAATAGACTGCACTCATAAATTCACCGTTTTCTTGCAGAACGACGTAGACACGCTTTTCAGAGCAATATGCTCGTAACCAGCTTCTTGGTATCTGCTCAACAACCCTTCTACAGGATCCATCAACCGAATCGCTCCAATATCTAAATTCGTGGCGATCTCTATGCAGACCAAGTCAATAGAAGCTCTTTTGTAGATTTGGTTCAGCGCCCATTGATACTTGAAAGACCTCAATGCCGCACCAGGGAAAAAGCAAACATCTTTACCTCGCTGTAACACGAAATATACAACACAAACGCCAACGTCGCACGAAAAAACCGCACGTGTGTTGGCGAACGGGACTTTATCAAGCCGACGGAAAGCCCTTACCGCCAGCTACCGCCGGTTAGGATTATGCCAATCGGTTACAGGAAGTTGCTTGAGCAAGACAGGATGTGCCGACGAAGGAGGCGCATCATTTGCTGCAACGAAGCAGGAAAGAGCCGAGCACAGCTCGGCGCTCCATGAGGGGAGGGGCAAGACGAAACAATTCGCCCTATTCATCCCTCTTTTCAATACACTGCGCACAGGTCCCGAGCAGTTCGACGACCGGCCGCTTGGTGCGAAACCCGACCGCCTTGCCCGCGGCCTTGAGGCTGGTGGAGACGCTGGGGTCTTCGACCTCGGCCACTTCTCCGCATTCATCGCAGATCAGGAACTGGCTGGCGTGGGGGTGGTCGGGGTGGGTGCAGCCGACGTAGGCGTGGAGGCTTTCGAGCTTGTGTACCAGCCCTTGTTCGAGGAGGAAGTCCAGTGCGCGGTAGACGGTGGGCGGGGCGGGGTTCTTGATGAGGTTGCGCATGCGGTCGAGCAGCTCGTAGGCGCTGAGCGGTTTGTCGGATTCGCACAATAACCGCAGCACGGTCTTGCGTTGATCGGTCAGACGCACGCCGCGCTCGACGCATAGCGCCTCGGCCTGTTCCAGTACCTGGGTAAGCTCTGGGTTATGCACGGGTCTCTCCTTGCCACGCCCCTCGCGTGGCGGCCAGGCGGGCGCGGCGGCGTCCGAGGAGTTGGGTTGCGATCGCGGATAGCACATAGGCCCCGCCGGCGAGCAGGATGATGACCGGACCGGCGGGCAGGTCGGGTCCGTAGGATAGGGCCAGGCCTGTTACGCTGAGCAGCGCGCCGAGTACGGTGGCGATGAGCATCATGCGCCCGAGGGAGTGGACATAGTGGCCGGCGACGGCGGCGGGCAGGGTCAGCAGCGCCAGCACCAGGATCAGGCCGACCACCTGGATCAACAACACCACCGTGACCGCCACCAGCACCAGCAGCAGCAGATAGAAGAAGCCGACCGGGACGCCGCGCAGGCGGGCGAACTCTTCGTCGAAGACGATGGCGAGAAACTGGCGGTGATAGGCGGCGACGATGGTCAGCAGCAGCAGGTCGAGGGCGGCCATGAACCACAGGCTCTCTTCGGGCACCAGCAGGATATTGCCGAACAGGTAGCTCATCAGGTCGGCCTGATAGCCGGGGGCCTTGGCGATGAAGAGCACGCCAATGGCCATGCCGATGGCCCATAGGGCGCTGATCAAGGTGTCCTCCTGGGCGCGCCAGCGCAGGCGCACCCAGCCGATCAGCAGCGCCGCCGCTACCGCCGCCGGCAGCGCGCCGTGCAGCGGCTCATAGCCGAAATAGACCGCCGCGCCCATGCCGCCCAGCACCGAGTGGGCGATGCCGCCGGCCAGGAAGGCGATGCGCTTGACCACTACATAGGAGCCCATCACCCCGCAGCCGATGCTGGCCAGGATCGCCGTGGCCACCGCCGTCTGCAGGAAGGTGTGTTGCATCAGTGCCGAGAAAAAATCATCCATGTTTTAATCCTAAAAACCGCAGATTGCGCAGATGCTCGCAGATTTTGCTTTGCGACAACAATGGGTTTTGGGAGATGACTGACTCACCTTCCTGATGAACAGCACGCGTTGCCTAACTACCTGATAACTCTGCATTAATCTGTGTAATCCGCGGTTCAAAAGCCGACTTTAAGTTTAATGGGCGTGGGCGATCATGCGCACACTCTCTCCGTAAAGATCCTGGATCACCTCGCCGTCCACCGCTTCGGTCTGGTGGCAGACCAGGGTCTGGTTGATGCAGGCGACGCGGCTCACATAGCGGGAAATGAAGGCGACGTCGTGGGAGACCACCAGGATCGTCATGCGTTCATTGAGCCCTTTGAGCAGGTCGAAGATCTCGCCCTCCATGCGCTGGTCGATGTTGGCGGTGGGTTCGTCGAGGATCAGCACCCGCGGCTGCCCCACCAGGGCGCGCGCCAACAACACCCGCTGGAGCTGGCCGCCGGAGAGGCTGCCGATCTGGCGTTTGGCGAGCCCTCCCGCCTCGACCTCGGCCAGGGCGCGGCGCACCGCATCGCCGTCGGCGCCGGAACCGCGTCCCGGCCATAGCGCCCACCAGCGGCCTTCGCCCTGCCCCAGCCCCAGCCGCCCCATGCGCACCACCTGTTCGACGGTGATCGGAAAGTCGCGGGGAAAGCTGGGATATTGGGGCACATACCCCAATAGCCGGCTGGCCTGACTGGCGGGGCGGTTAAACACCCGAATCGTCCCGGACTGCGGTCGCAGCAGGCCGAGGATCAGCTTCAGCAGGGTGCTTTTGCCGCCGGCGTTGGGGCCGACGATGCCGAGGAACTCCCCCTCCGCGACCTTCAGGTCGATCTGGGAGAGGGTCGGGGAGTAGTCATAGGAGAAGCTCACCCCCTGGATGTCGATGATGCTGCTCAAGGCTGGAGCGCCTGGGAGAACTGACGACCGACGGCGCGCATGTTGGCGATGTAGTCCGCCGCCAGCGGATCGACGGCGACCACCGCGCCATTGATGGCCCGGGCCACCTGTTGCGCCTGGCGTCTGTCGAACTGGGGCTGGACGAAGACCACCCGGATCTTCTCCTGTTTCGCCTGGTCGATCAGCGCCGCCAGCCCGCGCGCGCCGGGCGCCTTGCCCTCGTGTTCGATCGCCACCTGGGTCAGGTGATAGCGATCCGCGAAGTAGCCCCAGGCGGGGTGGAACACCATGAACTTGCGGCTCGGCAGCGGGTCCAGCAGCCGGTGCAATTCGGCATCCAGGGCCTCCAGCTCGGCCACCAGGGCGGCGTGATGGCGGGTGAACGCCGCGGCATGCTCGGGGGCCAGTTCGCTGAGCTTGTCGCGAATCCTGCCGGCCATATGGATGGCCAGCCGCGGACTGGTCCAGACATGGGGGTCCAGCCCCTGCTCGCGTTCCTCGCCATGGGCATGGTGTTCGCCCTGATGAGGGTCCGCGGCTTGCCGGTGCTCGGCCTCATGTCCGTCTTCATCATGGTCATGGGCTTCTACCTCGCGCAGCGAGATCCCCGCACGGGCGTCGAGCAGCGCCATCCCCGGGTTGGCCGCGCGAATCCGTTCCATCCAAGCCTTCTCGAACGGCACGCCGGTGCGCACATAGAGCGCCGCCCCCGCCAGGGCGCTGATCTGCTGGGGGGTGGGATCGTAGGTATGGGGGCTGAAACCCGCGCGCACCATCACCCGCGCATCCACATGCTCGCCGCCGATCTTCTGGACGAAGGTCTGGATCGGCAACACGCTGGCGAAGACCCGCAACGGCTCGGCCAGGGCCAGGGCCGGCAGGGACAGAGAGAGCCATAACAACAAAAACTTCCGCATCCGAGGTTTATCCTTGTTTTTGAGTGCAACGTGTTGGGTACCCGGTCTTGGATGCGCCGCATCCACTGTGGCTGCGACGCAGCCGAGACCGTGTTCCCATGAGGCTCATGGGAACGAGACAAAAACACCGCATAGCCACGCGTAAGCCATCCAAACCAGGAAACACCCATGCCGGACTGACGTCCGGGCTCCGCGCGGAGTCCGAACTTCGGTTCGGGCTGGCGTTCGCCCCAAGCTCGGGTTACTGAAACAATATAACATAGTGTTCCAGACGATGTCGGCTGCGACTTGCCCCCGAACGGGGTCGTGACGCTGGCGCATCACGAGCGTCCGCTTGCCCCGAACGGTGGTTATGTTATAGTATTGCGCTATGATATAACATAGTAATGCAAATGCAAGGCGCGACACGTGCCAGGCATTTTCCACACGGAGACCCTGTCGATGAAGCGATCCCTACTGAGCGCCGCGATTGCGGCCACCCTGGCCATTCCGGCAAGCGCCGTCTACGCCGACAATGCGGAGATGGCGGAGGTCAAGCGCATGATCGAGCAGATGAAGGCCGATTATGAGCAGAAGATCGAGGCTTTGGAGCAGCGCTTGCAGGCCGCTGAACGGAAGGCCGAGGCGGCGAAGCAGGCGAGCGCCGCGCCCGCGACGGCAAGGGAGGGTAGCGAGCGACGCGCGGTAACCTCAAGCACGGAGTTCAATCCGCAAATCTCCGTCATCCTGGACGGCAACTACTATCAGGATGACGCGGATGGCGGGGGCGTCGAGATGCTGGGAATGGCCGATGGCATCAGCCATGCCCACGGCGGCGGACATGACCATGGCGACGATCACGGCCACGCCCACGGCGGGGCCGACCAGGGTTTCAACTTCAGCAGCGCCGAGATCGTCTTCTCGGCAAGCGTCGACCACTATTTCGACGCCTCCGCCATGTTGGCGGTGGATTCGGATGGGGGCGTTGACCTCGAAGAGGCCTGGTTGCAGACCCGCTCCCTGCCCTACGGCTTGAAGCTGAAGGCGGGCAAGTTTCTCTCCGACATCGGTTATGCCAACAACCAGCATCCCCACGGCTGGGATTTCAGCGACCAGAATCTCGCCTATCTCAACCTGCTGGGCGGCCACGGCTTGAGCGATACCGGCGTGCAGCTGACCTGGCTGCCGGATTGGGATGCCTACACCCTGCTCGGCCTGGAGCTGTTCCAGGGGGAGCAGGAGAAGTTCGGGCTCCAGGCGGAGATCGACGATGCCCTGTCCCACGAACTGGAAGAGGAGGGACTGGACCTGGGGCTGGGTAAAAAAGAGGACGGCCCGCGCCTGCTCACCGCATTCGCCAAGTTCGCCCCGGATCTGGGCTATGACCACGCCTTGCAGCTCGGCGTGTGGGGCGCCTGGAACGATCAGCACCAGGAGCTTCATGGGGAACTGGCGCATGAAGAGGAACACGACGACGAGCATGAGGAAGAACATGATGACCACGAGGAGGAACACCAGGAGGAGCACGATGACCACACGCCGCTGCACGCCCTGGATGGCGACGCCTGGATGTGGGGCCTGGATCTGGTCTATAAATACGACGCCAACGGGGCCTATGGCGAGGGGGACTTCAAGCTTCAGGGGGAGTATCTGTGGCAGCGCAAGGATCTTGACCTGACGTTCCACGCGGAGAGTCCGGCCCTGATGGGCGCACAGCGCAAATTCACCGAGGATGGGTTCTATCTGCAAGGCATCTACGGCTTCGCGCCGCGTTGGCAGGCCGGGCTGCGCTATGATTCGGTGGGCATGACCAACCAGCTCGAAAGCGGCGGCGGCATCTTGAAAGAGTGGGATGACTCCGATCGCTGGACGGCGGCGCTGACCTGGAAGCCGACGGAGTACTCGCTGCTGCGTCTGCAATACTCGACCGCCGACATCGCCATCGATGGTCGCTCCAACGACCTCGACTACTGGTACCTGCAGTACCAGATGAGTCTCGGCGCCCATGGCGCGCACAAATTCTAAGGGGATCTGACGATGAACTGGATCAAGACCGTTTGCGCCGCTGCAATCCTGCTGTTGCCCGCCACACCCGCCATCGCCAGGCTGGATGTCGTCGTCAGCAGCTCCAGCACCGGCGCGCTGGTGCGGGAGATCGCCCGGGAACAGGCCAACCTGACCATCCTCGCGCCCCCCGACCGCGACCTGCATCACCTGCAAGCCCGCCCCAGCATGATCCGCGCCCTGCGCGGCGCGGATCTGGTGGTCGCCCTCGGCGCGGACATCGAGGTCGGCTGGCTGCCGCTGGCGATCAGCCAGGCAGCCAATCCGGACATCCAGCCGGGCCGTCGCGGCTACTTCGAGGCCGCGGCCCAGGTCCGCCTGCTGGATGTCGGCGGCCCGGCGGACCGCGCCCTGGGCGACGTCCACCCGACCGGCAACCCCCACCTCAACATGGACCCGCTGCGCATGGCCGAGGTAGCCAAGGCCTTGGCGGAACGCCTGGCGATGCTCGATGGCGACAATGCCGAAGAGTATCGCGCCCGCGCCCAGGCCTTCGGCCAGCGGGTCGAGGCGCGGGTAGCCAGCTGGCGTCAACGGCTCGTCAATCCGCCTGGCGTCGTCTCCTTCCACAAGGATGTCATCTACCTGCTCGACCGCTTCGGCATCCCGCTCTGGGGCGCCCTTGAGCCGGTGCCCGGCGTACCGCCAACCGCCTCCCACCTGCGCGGATTGATCGAAGAGCTGCGCGGCCGTAGCGGTCTGGTGGTATCGACCCCCTATCAACTGCAACAGCCGCCCGCCTCCATCGCCGACGCATTGGGCTGGAAACAGATCCGCCTGCCCCTGGAACCGCCCCTCGACGCGGATGGCGACGGTTACCTGGAGCACATGCAACGCTGGGTCGATGCGTTGGCGGCTGGGGGTTGATACGGAAAGCCAACTTTAAAGTATCACGCGTGATAGTGACTTCATCCCATGACCGCGAACACTTCCCCGTAACCAGTCCCCCCCTTTCGCAAAGGGGACTGGTTCGGTGACGAAAACCAAGAAATCCGCCATCTTGAGGCCTTCCGGTCAGAGTCGGCTGTCCAATAATC
>JAABSM010000121.1 GCA_011390365.1 Gammaproteobacteria bacterium | reverse complement strand
CGGGGAGAGCGCCAGCGGCGTATCGCAAAAGCGCAGTCGTACCGGTTCGAGGGGATTCTGGGGATAGGGGGTTGACGAGGGGAAGAACTGGAAGATTCGGCTGGGACTAGGCGATCGGGAAGGAGCGTAGCCCCGTTGTTCGGCGACGCCCCGGGTCAGCAGCAGTTTCAGTGCGCCGTGGGGCGCGTCACCGATCGCCCGCCGCGCCTCTCGGTACATCAGGCCTGTATCAGGTGCGGGAATACCCAGTCTCCGGGCGCCCTCGGCGAGGCGCTCGATGTGATAGCCCCAGAGCAGGGGCCTGGAGGCGCGAACGGCGATGGTCTCGAACAGACCATCGCCGTATTGCAGGCCCCGATCCATGGAATCGAGGCAATTCCCTGGTTCTCCGTTGATCAGCACGGAAAAACCGGAGCCCTCCTCAGTCAGGGCGCTTGAACAGCAGGGTGCCGTTGGTGCCGCCGAAGCCGAAGGAGTTGGAGATGGCGATGTTGATCTCCATCTTGCGCGCGGTATTCGGCACATAGTCGAGATCGCACTCCGGATCCGGGTTCTCCAGGTTGATGGTTGGCGGCGCGATCTGGTCACGCACCGCGAGGATGGTGAAGACCGCCTCGGCGCCGCCCGCCGCGCCCAGCATGTGGCCGGTCATGGACTTGGTGGAGCTGACCGCGAGCTTGTAGGCGTGATCGCCGAAGGCGCCCTTGATGGCGTTGGTCTCGGCCAGGTCGCCCGCCGGGGTGGAGGTGCCGTGGGCGTTGACGTAGTCGATCTCGCTGGGATCCACGCCAGCGTCCTTGAACGCCATCCGCATGCAGGCGCAGGCCCCTTCGCCGCCAGGCGAGGGTGCGGTCATGTGATGGGCGTCGGAGTTCATGCCGATACCGGCCAGTTCGGCGTAGATGGTCGCGCCGCGGGCCTTGGCGGCCTCGTACTCCTCCAGCACCACCACGCCGGCGCCATCACTGAGGACGAAGCCGTCGCGATCCTTGTCCCAGGGTCGGCTGGCGCGCTCGGGATCGTCGTTGCGGGTGGAGAGGGCGCGGGCGGCGGCGAAACCGCCGAGCCCCACCGGCGAGGTGGCCATCTCCGCGCCGCCGGCGACCATCGCGTCGACCACGCCGTGGCGGATCAGGCGCGCCGCCTCGCCGATGTTGTGGGCGCCGGTGCTGCATGCCGAAACGATCGAGTAGTTGGGCCCCTTGAGGCCGTACTTGATCGACAGGTTTCCGGCGACCATGTTGATGATGTTGGCCGGTACGAAGAACGGCGAGATCTTGCGCGGCCCGCCATCCAGATAGGCCTGGTAGTTGTTCTCGATACCGGTGATGCCGCCGATGCCGGCGCCGATCATGACGCCGATGCGCGGCGCGTTTTCGTCATTGATTTCGAGCCTCGCATCCTCGATCGCCTGACAGCCCGCCGCCATCCCGTAGTGGATGAACTTGTCCATTTTGCGGGCGTCTTTCTTGGAAATGTACTGGGTGATATCGAAATCGTATATCGGCCCGCCGAAACGGGTGGTAAATGGCCCGACATCGAAGTGGGTGATGGGCTGAATACCGCTCTTGCCGGCGATGATGTTGCCCCAGGATTCGGCGACCGTATGACCCACCGGGGCTACCATTCCTAGCCCGGTTACCACGACCCTTCTCTCAGACATCTGAGTCTTACCCCTTCATTTGGGAAGCTGAACGCATAGTGGGGAGGCCCCGAAGGACATCCCCGCCGCGAGTGCGAAATTCCGTTTACTGGTGTGCGTTGACGTAGTCGATGGCCTGTTGCACGGTGGTGATCTTTTCCGCCTCTTCGTCGGGGATTTCGGTCTCGAACTCCTCCTCCAGGGCCATCACCAGCTCGACGGTGTCGAGGGAGTCGGCGCCAAGATCATCGACGAAAGATGCCTCGTTGGTGACCTCTTCTTCTTTGACGCCGAGCTGCTCCACGACGATCTTTTTTACTCGTTCTTCAATGGACATGGGTAATTCCTCCAATTAGATACAGGGGGCCGGGTACAGCCGTCGGCTATTGTATTCACAATCCCGGCAAGATAAAAGCAAACCGACGCGGAATCAAGCCGCGAAGGTCGTTTGTAACCACGAAAGCAACCTGGAATAACCCGTCGCTCCCGTCGTAGTATTCCTGATGCGCCCGTTTTCGAGCAATCAAGCCATGTACATGCCGCCATTGACGTGCAGCGTCTCGCCGGTGATGTAGGCGGCGCTGGGCGAGGCCAGAAACAACACCGCCTCGGCGACATCGTCGACCGCGCCGAGACGCGCCAGCGGGATCTGCTTGATCAGCGCCTCGCGCTGAGCATCCGGCAGCTCGCGGGTCATGTCGGTATCGATGAAGCCGGGGGCGACGGTGTTGACGGTAATGCCGCGCGCGCCGATCTCCCGCGCCAGGGACTTGGTAAAACCCACCAGCCCCGCCTTGGCGGCGGCGTAGTTGGCCTGACCGGGATTGCCGGTGGCGCCGATCACCGAACCGATGTTGATGATGCGGCCCTTGCGCGCCTTGGTCATGCCGCGCAGACAGGCCTTGGACATGCGGAAGAGGGAGCCGAGGTTGGTGTTGATGATCTCGTCCCACTCCTCATCCTTCATGCGCATCAGCAGGTTGTCGCGGGTGATGCCGGCGTTGTTGACGAGGATGGTAGGCGCGCCGTACTGGTCGCCGACCGCCTTCATCAACTCGGCGACGGAGTCGGCGGAGGCGACATCCAGCACCATGCCGACGCCGTCGATGCCGGCGGCGGCGAAGCGCTCGCCGATCGCCGTCGCGCCCTTCTCGGAGGTGGCGGTGCCGACGACCTTCGCGCCGGCCTTGCCGAGGCCATCGGCGATGGCGGCGCCGATGCCGCGGCTGGCGCCGGTTACCAGAGCGATTTCATTTTCGAGCATGCGTTTATCTCCTCAGCCTGTAATCGGATCAGAAGCGAACCAGTGCCGAGCCCCAGGTGAAACCGCCGCCGAAGGCCTCCAGCAGCAGCATGTCGCCCCGCCGGATGCGCCCGTCCCGCACCGCCGTATCCAGCGCCAGCGGCACCGAGGCGGCGGAGGTGTTGCCGTGATCGGCGACCGTCACTACCACCCGTTCGGTGGCCATGCGCAACTTCTTGGCGGTGGCGTTGATGATGCGAATATTGGCCTGATGGGGGATCAGCCAGTCGATGTCGGTCTTCTTGAGGCCGTTGGCCTCCAGCGTCTCGTCGACGATGCGGCCCAGCGTGGTGACCGCCATCTTGAACACCTCGTTGCCCTTCATCTCCACGAATGCGCCGCCATCCCGAACCGCGTCGAAGCCATTGGAGACCCCCTGGGGAACGCACAGCAGATTGGCGTAGTCGCCGTCGGCGTGGAGATGGGTGCAGATGACGCCGGGCTCGTCCGCCGCCTCCAGCACCACCGCCCCGGCGCCGTCGCCGAACAGTACGCAGGTCTGGCGATCGGTCCAGTCGATGATGCGGGAGAAGGTCTCGGCCCCCACCACCAGCGCGCGCTTGGCGGCGCCGGCGCGAATGAAGTTGTCGGCCACGCCCAGGGCGTAGATGAAGCCGGTGCACACCGCCTGCACGTCGAACGCCGGGCAGCCGTGGATGTCGAGCCGGGATTGCAGCAGGCAGGCGGTGCTGGGGAAGATCTGATCGGCGGTGGTGGTGGCGACCACGATCAGGTCGATGTCGTCCGGCCCTTTGCCGGCGGCGCTCATGGCGCGTCGCGCCGCCTGTTCCGCCAGGTCGCAGGTGGTCTCGCCCTCGCCGGCGATATGCCGCTTGGTGATGCCGGTGCGTTCACGGATCCACTGGTCGGTGGTATCGACCATCTTCTCCAGATCCTGGTTGGTCAGAACCTTCTCTGGCAGGTAACCGCCGGTACCGATGATGCGGGAATGCTTCACCCTTCAACTCCGCCTTGCAGTTGTTGCTCGACCCGTTCGGAGATCCGCGCCGAGACGTTGGTTTCCACCGCCCTCTTGGCGATGCGAATGGCGTTTTCGTAGGCCAGCACGTCCGCCCCGCCATGGCTCTTGATCACCACCCCGCGCAAGCCGAGCAGGCTGGCGCCGTTATAGCGCCGCGGGTCGATGGATTGGCGAAAACGGCGCAGCACCGGCAGCGCCGCCAGTCCGGCGAGGCGGGTCAGCAGGTTGCGCTTGAAGCCCTGGCGCATGAAGTGGGCGATCATCTTGGCCACCCCTTCGCTGCTCTTGAGGGCGACATTGCCGACGAAGCCGTCGCACACCACCACGTCGACGCCGCCCATGAAGACGTCATCCCCCTCGACATAGCCGACATAGTTGATGTCCGCCTTGGTCAGCAGGTCGTGGGCGCGCTTGACCTGTTCGTTGCCCTTGATCTCTTCCTGGCCAATGTTGAGCAGGCCGATGCGTGGCGCCGGGATCTCATCGTCCAGCGAGGTGACCAGCTGGCTGCCCATCACCGCGAACTGGAACAGGTGCTCGGCCGAACAGTCCACGTTGGCGCCCAGATCGAGCATCCAGGTGTGGCCATCCATGGAGGGCAGAGCGGTGATGATCGCCGGGCGATCCACATGCGGCAGCATCTTGAGCACGAAGCGGGCGGTGGCCATCAGGGCGCCGGTGTTGCCGGCGCTGACGCAGCCGCCGGCGGTCCCCTCCTTGACCAGGTCGATGGCGACCCGCATTGACGAGTCCTTCTTGTTGCGCAGCGCCTTGGAGGGGAGTTCGTCCATGCCCACCGTCTGACTGGCGTGGCGAATGGTCAGGCGGGCGCCCAGATCCTTTTCGCCCAGCTCCTGGCGGATGGCCTCTTCGTCACCCACCAGCACCAGATCCACGTCCCGGTCACGGGAGAGGAAATCCACCGCCGCGGGCACGACGACCGAAACGCCATGATCTCCGCCCATGGCATCCAGGGCGATTACGATACGTTCGCTCATCGAAAGCCTTCTTGGGGGGAGTTGCCGGTTGCTTCGCTTCCATAACACGAAACCGCCCCGAACGGGGCGGCATTCGTCAACGCCGGTAGCGGCGTTCGCACCTGTGGGTCAGTCCAGATCGTTCTTGACCGCGATGACCTTGCGACCCTTGTAGAATCCGTCCGCGGTGACGTGGTGGCGGCGATGCAGCTCACCGGTGGTGGGATCGGTGGAAAGGGTTGGCCCGCCAAGCGCGTCGTGGGAACGACGCATGCCACGCTTGGAAGGGGTTTTTCTGTTTTGTTGAACCGCCATGACTCAGACTCCTGCCCGAAATAAGTAGATTGAATCGCTAGTGTTCGGTCGAATAACTTCGAGCGAACGGGTAAAATGTGTGCCGCGGCCGTGTCGTTGCTTCGCTATGCGACCTGTTCATGGTCCGGAAACCCGGTGCTCCGTTATCCGCCCTTTTTCAGCTCCGCCAGCCTGGCAAACGGATTTTCGCCGTCGCGGCTATCGCCCTGCCCCCCGATCGGGGGGGAGGATTCCGGCTCAAGGTCGCCCGCGCAACCTTCATCCTCATGCCGAGGTATCTGCGGCAACGCGAGCAGCAGCTCATCCTCGACCAGATCCAGGCCGCGGCGGCGTTCGCCGGGTTCGAGCAACAGCGGCTCGACATCCTCCGGCAGGTATTCCATTTCCGCCAGCCCCTCAATCACGGCAAGGGAGATTTCGCCGGAGAGCGGATAGGCGACCTCGCCGAGGCAGCGCTGACAGGTCAACACCGCGTTGGCGGTCACCTGGCCCGAGACGCGAATTCGCCGTCGCGCATCCCGCTGGAAGCGGAGCGCGTAATGGGCATCCCCTTCGAGGCGAAGCACCGCCTCGCCCAGGCGGGGCATCTCGGCGAGCGGGACGTCTCCGGAGAACTGCATCGCCAGATCCGAAAAACGCCACGGCTCCAGGAAAACGGGCAAAGTTTCCGACATAAGCGCGGAATAATAACCCGTGTTTCGTATTCTGTCAAAATCGGAATCGCTGGGGACATGCCTGATTCGCCCTTGACGCTGACCCCCGCGACGAGATCAAAAGACGCCGCAACATACTGAAATTCGCTTTAAAGATCCTGCCACTTCATCCCCAGCATGCCGCCGATGAAGCCGCCGATGAAACCGCCGGCGAGGCCGCCGAACACGGCGCTGGGGAGTTGCCGGAGAATGGTTTTGGCATCGGTGGCGTGGTTGCCAAGGATGGTGGGATCGATATAGCCGGCCACCAGCCAGAGGCCGACACCGATGTAGACGGCGACGCCGGCCCCCACCAGCGCGCCGTCGCCAACCGGGGGCAGGATGTTCTGAAACCACGGCAGGGTGGTTTCGATGAGGCGGGTGTAGACCAGGCCCGCCAGCGGGCAGAGCAGGGCGACGGTCCAGCCGATGGGCGGTTCGATGTCGCCGCTGCGCAGGACCACAAGGAACAGGCCGGAGACCAGTGCGCCGCTGATCAGACCGGTCAGGGTCTTGGCGTCGGCCCGATAGATGCGGGAGTGGCGGGCGAAGGCCCCGTAGAGGGCGCCGATCACCAGTCCCAGGGCGCCGGTACGCAGAATCATGTGCATCGGCGAGGCGTCGGCCTCGGCGACGATCAGGCTGGCGACGGCGAGTACCGAACAGAAGGCGGCGATGATCACCGCCAGGCGCATGCTGCCGTAGATCATCGCCCCGAGTCCGGTAGAGAGGGTGCCGGCCAGCACCAGCGCGGGCACGGGGCCGTCGCCGACGAAGTGGTAGACGCTGATGAAGAGGGAGCCGAAGAGAATCCCGACGAAGCCCCAGATCACTCCCCGGATCAACGCCTCTTTGAATCTTTCGAGCAGGAGGTTGCGCATGGCTTCAGTTTATCATGCGTCGGTGGGGCATGGGGATGGAAGAGCGCACATTCCCATCAGCGGTTGTGAAATACCCGAAGTCTTCGCACCCGTCCGATGGCGAAGGTCATCTCGCCGCCGCCTTCGCTGGCGGCGCGTCGGATGGCGAGCTGGTCGGCGTCGGCGCGCAGCAGGAGCCCCTTGATGGCGCCCGAGTCGTCGGTGACCTCGGCCAGGGTCAGCAGGTAGTCGGAGGCCTTCGCGACGGCAATGTCGTGCCAGGCGTAAGGGCGATCGGGGGCGGCGGGGGTGAATGGAATGGCCTGGGCGGGCGGGATGGGCGTCGCCGCGACCGGCGCTTGGTCCACCGCGGGCGGGGCGGCGCCGAAACTTACCCAGAGTTCTGGTTCGAGCTGGACCTTGATGCCCTCGATCCCCTCCATCAGCTCCTGCATCTCGCCAATCGTCTGGGGGTTGGCCTGGGCCAGCTCCTCGAACCTGTCCGCGTCCTCGATCAGCTTGCCGAAATCGAGCTCCATCAGGGTGATGCGGCGACCCTCGTGATAGCTGGCGTTGGTGCCCCGGATCTCGCCGGAGACCTCGATGGCCATGGCGATACGCATCTCCTTGAGCATCGCCTTCATCATCCCCATCGAGCCGTCGTTGCCGCCACCGAGTGTCGGGGCGTCCCCATCGGAGGTGAACTCCGCCTCCGGCGAGATGATCTTCAGCTCCGCGGGATCGCCCGGCGTGAATTGGAAGGTAACGAACTCCTCCACCGTCTCCTGCTGCTGCATCCCCGGTGAAGAGGCCTTGTCGCCGGGATTCTGGTTGATGCGCAGTTGGTTGATATCCTGGAATTCGAAGATCGCCAGATAGCCCTGGCGTTCGCCGTCACTGATCGGCTCGGCCGACTTCAGGCCTACCCCCTTGCCCATTTTCGTCGCCCGCTGGCGCAAATCCTCCTTGTCGACCGGGGAGGATTGCCCCTGATCGCCGGAACTGGCGACGATTTGCGAGAGTTGCGCCCCCAACAGAAAGCGCTCCTCCACGGTACCGCTGCCATCCTGGTTGACCTTTATCAGGGTCTCCACCTCCAGACAGCCGCCGAGCAGCAGGCCGAAAGCGGCAAGCAGCAGGAGGCGGGCGGCGGCAAGGGGGTTGGTTTGTCGAGTCTTGACGGTTTCCATGGCGTGTATTCCCGGTTTCCTGTCATGCGCGATTGACCGAATTATCGACGAATCTCACCAGTTTGCCAGTTACATGTGATGAATTTGTGTCACTGATAGGTTTTTCCGCCGTGGCGCAGCCACCCGTGGGGGTGTCGGTTGGCGGGGTCATGATGGGTCCAGTGGATCACGCCGCCCTTTTCGTTCCATTCATATTCGCCGTAGAAGGAGACGCGATCGCCAGCCTTGAGGTCGGGAATACGCGGCGCGAGGTCGATGTTGTGGGCCACCAGCAGGGTCTGTCCCCAGGGCAGGCCGAGGATAAAGCGTTGATGGCGGGAGCCCTTGAGGTCGTCCTTGAGTACCTTGACCACTTCGCCCTCCCCTTCGATCTGCAAATCGCCGCGGCCCTCCTGCCAGGCCTTCAGTAGCGGCGGGACGCCTTGCGCGGCTGGCGTTTCGGCGCTCGCGGCGCGGGTCGTGGCGGCGGGCGGCTCAGGAGGGAGCTGGGTGTAGGCGACGACGCCGGCGATTAGCAGGCTTGCGATGACCGGCAGTTGTCTAACCTTCATGAATGCATCTCCTGCTAATCAAATCGTGTAGCCCGGATTTCGCTGCGCTTCATCCGGACTACGATGGCAATGGTTCAGCCAGCGATGGAACTACATGGAGAGTTCCAGGTCATCCATCACCGCGTCGAGCCCGGCCTGGGCGCACTCTTCGTCGGTTTCGCCGGCGGGCGCGCCGCTGACCCCGACCGCGCCGAGCAGCGAGCCGCCCACTTCGATGGGCAGGCCGCCGGCGGACATCACCAGCCCGTCGACACGCCCCACCGGCGAGTCGGCGCGGCTGGCGAGGGCCGAGGTGGCGGCGTTGAAGTTGGCGGCGGTAAAGGCCTTCATGCGGCTGATCTCGACGGTGATCGGTGCGGCGATGGTATCCCGCTGCGTCACCTGGGTGATGCCGTTACGATCCACCACCGTAACGCCGATCTGAATCCCCTTCTCACGGCACGAGGCGATGGCGCCCGCGGCGATGGTGTTGGCCACGTCCAGGCTCAGACGCTTGACGGGCACCATCATGGCATCTTCCGCGTGAACGGTTGTGGCAAGGCCGAAGATGGCGGCGGTCAAGCTGAGTGCTATTCTCTTCATGTCTACTCCTCCTGCGTTTATCGCTTCTTGGTATGTCAATGACTGAGTCAGGCAAGATGGATGCCCGGCTGATTGGACGCGGTCCATTCTGGTCTTGTAGTCTCTTTTCGTCAACGGTATTCGTCATCGTGAGGGGCCTGCCGCCAATGAACCGGGTCACGATCTCGCCTTTGTTGCGGCTTTTCCGTTAGAATCCCCGCCTCGCAATCTTCAGAATCTATCCACAGGACCGCCCATGCTCAACATCCCCGTCAAGATCGCCGAAGAGTTGAACTGCAAACCGCAACAGGTGGAGGCGGTGATGCAACTGCTCGACGAGGGGGCGACCATCCCCTTCATCGCCCGGTACCGCAAGGAGGTGCACGGCGGTCTCGACGACACCCAGTTGCGCAACCTGGAGGAGCGGCTTGGCTATTTGACGGAACTGGAAGAGCGCCGCCAGACGGTGCTCGCCGCCATCGACGAGCAGGAGAAGCTGACCCCGGAGCTGAAGAAGGCGATCCTGGAAGCGGAGACCAAGACCCGCCTGGAGGACCTTTATCTGCCCTACAAGAAGAAGCGCCGCACCAAGGCCCAGATCGCCCGGGAGGCGGGGCTGGAGCCGCTGG
>JAABSM010000120.1 GCA_011390365.1 Gammaproteobacteria bacterium | reverse complement strand
GCCAATCTCCTTGCGCGCCAGATAGACCCGCGGCACACCGTCGCGATTGTCCTCCCACGCCACCGCGACCCTGTCGTCGGAAACCGCCAGGCTGCGCCGGCCCGCGGACTCCAGGTGATGAAAGATGCCGGGGCCGCCCCGGGTAATCTCCATCGCTTCACCGAACTCCCAGGGCGAGGGCGAGGCCGAGGCGAGCGTCGGCAGGAGAAGGCAGGCTCCAATCAGCGCCAGCCCACTGCGACAACATCGCCGTGACGGAAGCTTTGGAGGTTGCCGCCGCGGGCGGGCGGCGGGTGGTTTTGGTCCGGCTGATGCCTCGACCTCGTTGAGATCATGGCGGCACTCCTCGTCCATGGGCACAGGCATCATTCGCCCCCCGCGAGTCTGGTACGGGCGGTCGCGTCCGCCTCCAGCAGGGTCTCCTTGCTCTGCACCCCGATCAACTTGTGATGCGCCTCGCCAGCGGCATCGAGAAAGGTGAATACCGGTGTCACGAAGGCATCGTAGCGGGTACCCAGCTCCCGCTCGGTGATGCGCTCGCCGCTGGGCAGGCGCAGCCGCTCGCCGCTTTCGGAATCCACATAGGCCAGCACATAGTGATCCGTGTAGGCGGCCTTTACCGCCGGATCGGAGAAGGCCTCCTTGTTGGTCTTTTCGCAATAGCCGCAGCCGTAGCGTCCGAAGTAGACGAAGACTGGCTTGCCGCTCTCGGCGGCCTCGCCCATCGCCTGGTCGAAGGGCAGGAAGGGGTAGCCTTCAGGGGCGTCGGCGTGGATCGCGGGCGCGATCAGTAGTGATAGCAGCAAGAGATGGATTATTGGCATATGCGTCACTCCGTGTATTTTGTGTCTCTGTGGCAAACGGCTTTTCTCAGCGCTGGTCGTCATCCTCGTCACGCGGCAGCACCCGAATGTTCAGCAGGTGAATGCGCCGGCTGTCGGCGCGCAGGATCTTGAAGCGGAAGCCTTCGATTTCCACCTTTTCGCCATTCTTGGGCAGGTGGCCCAGGGCCTTGGTGACCAGCCCGCCGATGGTATCGAACTCCTCTTCGTCGAAACCGGCGGCGAAGTATTCGTTGAACTCGTCCACCGGGGTGATCGCCTTGGCGGTGAATTCGTGTTCGCCGCGGCGCAGGATGCTGGTACCTTCGTCGAAGTCGTGTTCGTCCTCGATCTCGCCGACGATCTGCTCCAGTACGTCCTCGATGGTGACCAGACCGGCGGCGGTGCCGTATTCGTCGATGACGATCGCCATGTGGTTGCGGCTGGTGCGAAACTCATTGAGCAGTACGTTGAGGCGCTTGCTCTCGGGCACCACCACCGCGGCGCGCAGCAGCTCGCGAATGTCGAAGCGTTTGGCGGGATTGGCGCCGCAGTAGGCGAGCAGGTCCTTGGCGAGGAGGATACCCACCACCTCGCCCTTGTCGTCGCCGATGACCGGAAAGCGGGAGTGGGCCGATTCAACCACCACCGGCAGGATATCCTCCAGGCTGTCGTCGCGGCCGATGGCGACCATGTTGGCGCGGGGGATCATGATATCGCGCACTCGCAGCTCGGCGACCTGAATCACCCCTTCGATCATGGTCAGGGCGTGACTGTCGATGAGGCCGTTGCGGGAGGCGTCCTGCAACAGGGCACGCAGTTCGTCGCGGTCATCCGGTCCGTCATAGAGGTGGGAGATGACCCGCTTCAGCAACGGTTGGGGAGGTTTGTCCTTGTCGTTTTCGTCTTCGCTCATGGAGAGTTCTCATGCAACATACCGGCCAAGGTCCCGGGGTTCAGGGCCTTGGCCGATAGGTCGTATCTTCCAAGCTCATGTTAGGAGATTAATAGACAGGATTAACAGGATTGTGCAGGATTTACAAGATTACTGATTGCGTTGCGTAGAACAAGGTGATTCCGTCCATGTCACTATGGTATTGAATGAGTGTATGGAATCTTGTCACCAGAACTCCTTCAACGCTCGTCCCGACAAAATCCTGTCAATCCTGAAAAATCCTGTTAATCCTGTCTATTATTCAAGGTGTTCGAAGCTCCCCCCTGCGCACTCCCCTGCATACGGATCAGGGAAGCCAAGCCGGTCAAGTATCGCCCGCTCCAGCGCCTCCATCTCTTTTGCCTCGTGGTCATCCAAGTGGTCATAGCCTAGCAAATGCAGCACGCCGTGTACCACCATGTGCGCCCAGTGGGCCTCCTGGGATTTTGCCTGATCCCGTGCCTCGCTTGCCACCACATCGGCGCAAATCACCAGATCGCCGAGCAGCGGCAAGTCGGGAAGCGGCGATTGGTAGGGGAAGGAGAGGACGTTGGTGGGGCGATCCTTGCCGCGATAGTCGCGGTTGAGGCTGCGGCTCTCCCCCGGGTCGACAATGCGAATGGTCATCTCACCGCCGCGATCACCGCCGGCCAGCGCGGCGAGGGCCCAGCGTCTCAGGCTGGCATCGTCGGGCAGGGCGGGGAGGTCGACCATGCGCTGTACGACGAGATCAAGTTCCACGGGGGGATCAAGTTCAGCGGGATCGCTCATCCGTTACGGTCGGGTGCGTTGAACTTTTCGTAGGCCTGCACCACCCGCTGCACCAGGGGGTGGCGTACCACGTCCTTGGCGTTGAAAAAGGTAAAGCTGATGCCATCCACCTGCTCCAGCACCTCGATCGCCTGGCGCAGTCCGGATTGATGGCCGCGGGGCAGATCGACCTGGGTGACGTCGCCGGTGATCACCGCGGTGGAGCCGAAGCCGATGCGGGTCAGAAACATCTTCATCTGTTCCGGGGTGGTGTTCTGGGCCTCGTCGAGGATGATGTAGGATTCGTTGAGGGTGCGCCCACGCATGTAGGCCAGCGGCGCGACCTCGATGACGTTGCGCTCGATCAGTTTGTGTACCCGCTCGAAGCCGAGCATCTCGTACAGGGCGTCATACAGGGGCCGCAGATAGGGGTCGATCTTCTGGCTCAGGTCGCCGGGCAGAAAGCCGAGACGCTCCCCCGCCTCCACCGCTGGGCGCACCAGCAGGATGCGGCGCACCTGATCCCGCTCCAGGGCATCCACCGCGCAGGCCACCGCCAGATAGGTCTTGCCGGTGCCCGCCGGTCCCACGCCGAAGTTGATGTCATGGGTGACGATCCGGTGCAGGTACTCCTGCTGGTTGCGACCGCGGGCGCGGATCAGGCCGCGCCGGGTCTTGATCAGCACCTCGGGAAGATTGGCCGGGGGCTCGTCCTCCATGCGCGCTTCGACGCCGGACTCTTGCAGGAACAGGTGTAGCCCTTCCGGGGTCAGCGGCTCCTCGGCGGCGAGGGCGTAGAGATCCCGCAGCACCACGCCGCCGGCGAGAATCGCCGCCTTGTCACCGATCAGGTGAAAGTTGCAGCCGCGATTGGCGATCTCTATCCCCAGGCGGCGCTCGATCTGGCGCAGATGCTCGTCGAGACGGCCGCAGAGGTTGGAGAGGCGCTCGTTGTCCTCGGGTTCGAGGATCAGGTCTAGGGTATCGGGTAGGTCAGACACGAAGGATTTCTTTGATTCAGTAGTTGGTTTAGATGCATTCATGAACCGCGGATTACCGTCCATGGGCGAACGTTTCGCTTGGCGGCGCTGTTTATTGAACGGCCATGCTCATATCATGCTGATTCGCCGTGACTAATGATCGGAAGCTTGGGGCGGATGATAACACAGTCAAGGGCTTGGCCCCATTTCCGAATTGTTACTCCACCAACCGCGGCCGCTCCGCCACCTCCGCTTCGAAGGTGAAGCGGTCGGCGCCCCGGATTCCGGAGATCTCCACCCGGCTGCCGGGGGCGAGGTTGGCGATCATGCGCAGGATTTCGGCGGAGTTGCGCGGCAGCTCGCCGTTGATCCCGAGAATCACGTCGCCGGGCTCCAGGCCGGCCCGGTCGGCGGGGCCGTTGCGCAGCACGCTGGAGATGAGTACCCCGCGGGTATCCTTGAGGCCGAAGGCGTGGGCCAGGTCCGGGGTCAGGTCCTGTCCCGCCAGCCCAAGCCAGCCGCGCACCACTCGCCCGTGTTCCGTCAGTTGCGCCATTACCCCTTCGGCGATGCTGACGGGAATGGCGAAGCCGATCCCCATGGAGCCGCCGCTCTGGGAGAAGATGGCGGTGTTGATGCCGACCAACTCCCCAGCGGGGTTGATCAGGGCGCCGCCGGAGTTGCCCGGATTGATGGCGGCATCGGTCTGAATGAAGTTCTCGAAGGTACTCAGCCCCAGGTGGTCGCGGCCGGTGGCGCTGACGATGCCCATGGTCACCGTCTGGCCGACGCCGAAGGGGTTGCCGATGGCGAGCACCACGTCGCCTACCCGCAACCGGTCCGCCGCGGCCAGGTCGATGCGGGGCAGGTTCTTCTCGTTGACCCGCATCAGCGCCAGGTCCGTATCCGGATCCCGGCCCACCACCTTCGCCTCAAGGGTACGGCCATCGAGCAGCACCACCCGGATCTCGTCCGCATCCTCGATGACGTGGTTGTTGGTGAGAATATGCCCCTGGTCATCGACGATGACGCCGGACCCAAGGGAGGTCTGACGCCGCTCCCGTATCGGCGAGCGGAAGCGATCGCCGAAGAAGTGTTGAAACAAAGGGTCGTCAAAGAGGGTGCGCTGGCGCTCCCGAATCAGCTTGGTGGTGAAGACATTGACCACCGAGGGCGCGGCGCTGGCCACCGCATCGGCGTAGGAGTAGGGGCCGGCCCCGATGCCTCCCGGTCCCATCCCGGCGGGGTCGGGGGCGACCCACCAGTAGGTGGCCAGGGCGGCGAGCAGGCCGGCGAAGATCGGCGCGAGGATGAGAGGGGCGTTTTTGCGCATGATGATCGGGTATTGTATGGGCGTTGCGTCCATTTTACCATTGGCGGTACATGCCATGCATGAAGATAATCTTCTTCCTGGATTTGGCGGTTGCAGCCACGGAGGCACAGAGATCACGGAGAAAACAAAGGTAACTACTCAGCATCTGCCGCGATAGCGGGATCGCGGCAGATGGTTACACAACGGATTGGGGGTTTCAAAGGGGGAGAAGCTGGCACTCTCCCCCGTTGTCGCAAGCGAAAGATTCGCCAGGAGCGAATCTTAATGGAAAGCCCCGGGGCGGAGTCCATGGATGGGCTCCGTAAAACCGCGTTTTCGCGTTGCGATCTGAATAGCTACAAACAAAGAGCTGTATAACCTCCAGTGGCCACCTCAGGGGTACGCAAGGCTAATGCAATAACTTACCAGAAGTGCGCTGTGTTCTCTGTGTCTCTGTGGCTAACCGCGCTTTACCAGGTTGATTGATCCATACCCCAAACAACGGGAGCGCCCATGACCCGACTCGCCGAACTGGAAGCCTATTGCAACGACCTGCTCAAGGTCACCGAATTTACCGACTACTGCCCCAACGGGGTGCAGGTGGAGTCCGAATCGAAGGAGGTTCACCGCATCGTCAGCGGCGTCACCGCCAGTCTGGCGCTGATCGAGCAGGCGGCGGAGCTGGAAGCGGATCTGCTACTGGTCCATCATGGCTGGTTCTGGCGCAACGAACCCGCGCCCCTGACCGGCATGAAGGGGCGACGCCTGCGCGCCCTGCTCGCCAGCGACATCGCCATGATGGCCTACCACCTGCCCCTCGACGCCCATGAAACCCTGGGCAACAACCGCCGTTTGGGCGAGCGGCTGGGATTCACCGACCACCGCCCGTTGAAGGAGGGGGCGCTGGTTTGGCAGGTCGAGCTGGAGCGCCCGATCACACCCGAAGAGCTGGCGGAGCGCATTCACCGGGGCGTGGAGCGGGCGCCGTTGCATCTGCCGGGCGGACCGCGGGAGATCCGCCGCATCGCCTGGTGCAGCGGCGGCGCCCAGGGCGAACTGGTCAATGCCGCGGAGCTTGGTTTTGATGCCTTTATCAGCGGCGAGGTCTCGGAAAACTCGACCCACTTCGCGGCGGAGATGGGCATCCACTACTACGCCGCCGGCCACCACGCCACCGAACGCTATGGGGCCGCGGCGTTGGGGGGGCATCTGGCGGAGCGGTTCGGGCTAAGCCATCGGTTCGTGGATGTCGACAATCCGGTATGAACGCCCATAAACACCCAAAGCGTAATAAATTTCCCCTCGCGGATTCCGCCATCGCGCTTGGCTGAATTCACATTCGGGAAAACGAGGATCTCCCGTCTCTTGAGGTTTTGGATTGCTGGCCAAGCGATCGCCGCGCGCCGCAGGCGGGGCGATGCTTGAGGTGAAGGAGGAGGGATATCGCTGGGTTACGACTCTTCGATCATCTCGATAAAACCCACCGGACACTCCTTGGCGCAGAGTCCACAGCCCTTGCAGTAGTCGTAATCGAAGACGTAGCGATCCGCCTCGATGGGCTCATCCGGGGCCTTGAGGATCGCCGAGTCGGGGCAGTAGGTGTAGCAGTTGTCGCAGGACATGCAGTTACCGCAGGAGAAACAGCGGTGCGCCTCGTGCATCGCCTGGGAGCGCCCCAGGCCGCTGACTACCTCGCGATTCTCCTTGCGCTCCTCGATGGGCAGCACGCTCTCCTCGGCCCGTTCCGCCTTTTCGAAATAATAGACGTTGAGTTGCTCGTAGCCGATGACGTCGCGGCTCGGTTCTTCGGCCAGGGCTTGGCCGCGCAGGGTCGCGGCCATGTCCAGCGCCGCCTTGCGACCGTCGCCCACGGCACCGGCGACCGTGCCCTGGCCGACGCTGCACCCGTCGCCGCCGGCCCAGACACCCTGCTGGCCCCTTACCCGGTACATGCCCTCGACCGGAAAGTAGTCGGAACGGCCGAGCAGCCCCTCCATGCCGACGGGGTCGACGATCTGGCCGACCGCGGGGATCACCTGATCCACGTGGAGCACCGTCTCGGTACCCTCGAAGGCGATGCGCTTGAGGCGGCCGTTGGCGTCGGGCATCTTCTTCATGTGCACCATCTCCACCCCGACCACCTGGCCGCCACGCAGGATCAGGCGGCGAATGCCGCGGTGGGCGTGGATCTTGACCCCCTCTTCCTGGGCGTGGTCCACCTCCTGAGGGATGGCGCGCATCACGTCGCCGGGCACCGCGTCGGGTCCGGGCAGGCCGTTGTGGGTGATGATGTGCACCTCCGGGGTGCCGGCGCGCTTGAGGATGCGCGCCACGTCGATGGCGGTATTGCCGCCGCCCACTACCGCCGCGCTCTTGAAGGTGGGTACCGTGCCCACGGTCATCCACTCCTTGATCAGGTCCAGCCCCTGGTGCAGATCCTGGGGGGTGACGTCGCCGACGCTCCAGGGCCGCCCCTTCATGGTACCGGGGGCGAGGAAGAGGGCGGCGTACTGCTCCCGCAACTCCCTGAGCCCCATGTCCCGTCCCAATTGATGGTGGCCCTTGAACTCAATGCCCAAGGCGAGGATCCGCTCCAGCTCGGCATCCAGCACCTCATCCGGCAGACGGTAGTTGGGAATGCCGGTGCGCAGCGTGCCGCCGCCGTTGGGAAAGGCGTCGAAGATGGTGACATTGAAGCCCTGGCGCAGCAGGTGATAGGCGTTGGAGAGGCCGCCGGGTCCCGCCCCGACCACCGCGATGCGCGGCGCGTTGGCGTCGGGCCTGGCGACCGGATAGCTCCAACCTTCGCGAATCGCCAGATCACCCAGATAGCGCTCCACCCCGTGGATCGAGATGGCGCTGTCGAGATGGCCGCGATTGCAGGCGGTTTCACAGGGGTGGAGGCAGACCCGCCCGGTACAGGCCGGCATGGGGTTGGCGGCGACGATGGTCTCCCAGGCCGCCTTGAAATCCCCCTCCTCAACCCGCGCCAGATAGGCCTGGGCATCCTCCCCCGCCGGGCAGGCGTTGTGGCAGGGGGCGGCGTAGTGGTGGTGCAGAGGCTTCTGCACCCGCCAGGTGCCGGTCTTGAAGGAGAGGGTGGTGCCCGGAAGGGCGTAACCGCCGCGTGGATAAAGCATGGTCGATTCTCCCGCGATTCGATCTATCGTAGGTCGGGTTGTTTGTTAACCACAGAGAACACAGAGTTCACAGAGGAACATATTATTGTGGCTATACAGAGATAATTAGAATGGCGGCAGTGGTAAAGGTTTTTCATCTATTTCTGTTCCCTTCGTGCCAATTGAATGATTAAGGCGATCGTCGGCTCAAAGCCTTGTTCACAGCTTGTCGTAAACTCAAACCAAAGAGTATACGCGTGGATGTCTGATGTTTTCTGATATTTCTTGAACGCGATCAAGTGATCGGAGGCAAATTGCTCGATTTTTGATAGATTGATTATATCTATCTCGTTCGGGTTTATTTGAGTTCTACGAACAAGAAGCTCTCCACCTTTATCGAAGACTCGAATATAGGTAGAGTCTTTCTTGTCAGGTTGTGAATAGATATGTCGCGCACCACTGCTATCGGGAGGTCCGAGGAACAGCTGCTTGCTCTTCAATTCCGATTCCAACTTATCGAAACACATATGTAACCCTCTGTGCGCTCAGTGTTCTCTGTGGTAAACAAACATTCACGCTGAGCGCACCCCTTCCCGTTTTACTCGGTTAAGGCCAGTGCTGTCTTGATTGTCGGCGCCGTGACCGGTGAGGTCGAAGGTGGCGATGTTGTGGTCCGCCAGCGCCTGCAAGTGTTCCAGCTCCTCGCGGGCCTTGTAGTGGTCCTGGAAGAGGTGGCGGAAGCGCCCCTGGGCCTTGAGGTATTCGCTGACCGGCTTGGGGTCGCGGATCGGCAGTACGCCGGTGAGCTGGCCGCGCTCCAGTTCGATGATCGGAAACAGCCCCGTCTCCACCGCCAGCCGCGCCACCGCGATGCTCTCTTCCCCCTCCATGCCCCAGCCGAGGGGGCAGGGGCTGTGGATCTGCAAGAAGGTGGGGCCTTCGATCTCCATCGCCCGGCGCACCTTCTTGCGCACGTCGGTGGGAAAGGCTACCGAGCTGGTGGCGGCGTAGGGGATGTGGTGGGCGGCGACGATGGAGACGATGTCTTTTTTCAGGTGCCGCTTGCCCATGCGCTCGGAGCCCGGCGGCGAGGTGGTGGTCATCGCCGCGTGGGGCGTCGAGCTGGAGCGCTGGATGCCGGTGTTCATGTAGGCCTCGTTGTCGTAGCAGACATAGAGCACGTTGTGGCCCCGCTCCATCATCCCCGACAGGGCCTGAAAGCCGATGTCGAAGGTGCCGCCGTCACCGCCGAAGGAGAGCACCTTGGTGGTTTTGCCCTGGGCCTTGAGCGCCGCCTCCATCCCCGCAGCGATCGCCCCGGCGTTCTCGAACAGGGAGTGCATCCAGGGCACCCGCCAGGCGGACTCCGGCCAGGGGGTGGTGAAGATCTCCAGACAGCCGGTGGCATTGGCCACCATCACATCCGGACCCGCCGCCTCCATCACCAGCCGCGCCGCCAGCGCCTCGCCGCAGCCCAGACAGGCGCGATGGCCCGAGGCCAGGCCCTGAAAGCGGGGCTGGTGACGGCGCAGTTCGGTGACCTTGATCGCGTTAAGTTGTTCATTTGCACTCATGATCGGGTGTTCCCCATTCATTAGGTTGATTCCGTGTTCGCTTGGTGAACCGCGGATTACCGCGGACTTGCTGGTTCCCAAGCCCTAGCTTGAGAACCCGAGTCTTGGCAGCTCTAGCTGCTCGACCGGGCTACAGCAAGCTTGAGCTTGCAAGACATGCGCTCCCAAGGAGGACCTTGGGAGCGAGCAAAATCGGCGGACGGTCATCATACTGC
>JAABSM010000011.1 GCA_011390365.1 Gammaproteobacteria bacterium | reverse complement strand
CTGCATCAGCAGCACGCAATCGCCGGCCTCTTGTTTCAATGCCCGATAGGTTTCCGTCAATTTCGTTGAGACGACCATGCCCGCGACCCTGATAAATACTTAAAAAAATAGTGTAAATAGGCGAAATTTTGCGGCGCAAGGGGGCTCCGCCCCCCTTGACCCCCCAAAGGGTCGAAGCGCCCAAAGCGCCGAAGTACCAAAGGGCCTATTGTCCGGCCCTCACCGGCCATACGTAGTAGCTACTGGCCTTACCGTTCGCGCCCACGTTGCCGCTGCCGAGGTCCACGACCCACGCGCCACTCGGACTGCCGGCGAGGGTAGTCGCGGACCAATAGTAGCCGGCCTGCACACCCGAGAACGGGTCATTCGCGCTCCACTTTGCCGTGCCCGCGGCATTGGAGAGGGCGGGGCCGAAATAGCCGAAGTCGATCAGGCTTTGCAACTCCTTGACATTGGGTAGCCGCCAGTCGGTCTGGTGACTGCCGCTGTTGCTGGTGTCGCCACAGTTGTTGCCGTTCATCGTGCCCCCGCTGTTGAGGCTGTCGATATCGCTAAAGGCGGTGGCCCAGGTGCGGGTGGCAGCGGCGCAGTTGGCGTTGTCGAGCCAGATCAGGCCGGTGAGGTTGTCGGTAACCGTGCCGTTGCCTTTGTCGGTGAAGCGGGGGGTGGGTAGGCTAACGCCCTTTTGCTGGTTGCCGTCCTGGTGGGTATGTTCCGCCGGGACGCAGGTCTCGGCGGCGTTGGTGGCCATGTCGTAGCAACTGGTTTGGCCGGTTTTGGGGACGCCATTGCTGGGGGTCAGCGTGCCGGTAATGCCGAACAGGGTTGTGCCGCTGAGGATGTTGGCGGCGGTCAGATCACTGTCCACGGTGGCCAGGTCGGTGGTGGCGTAGTAGCCGGCGCTGACGGTGGTGCTGGTATCTGACAGGGTTTGGGTGGGCAGGCTGCCGGTGATCTTGCCGCCGTTGACGAAGGCCACCTTGCCGCTGAGCAGGTCGGCGGCGCTGGCCTCGTTGGTCGCCTCGGTGGTGTCCACCACCTCGGTCTTGCCGGTGACGCCAAAGATGGTCGCACCGCTCTTGATGTTGCCGGTAATTAGGTCTACGTCGCCCGTCACGGTGCCGGTGCCGTCGTGGTAGCCCTGGGTGATGGTCTGCTGGGTTGTCCCCGGCAGGATGCTTTGTGCGCCTACATTCACCATGGCGCCGCTGATGCCTGTCCCCGAGGCGTTGGAGAAGGTTGTGCCGCTGAGCACATCCGCGGCAAGCGCAGTGCCAGTGGGGGCGGTGCAGCTATAGCTGCCTGGCGTGCCAAAAATCGTTGTTCCAGATTTGATGTTACCTGCGGCCAGGTTGCTGTCGGCGGCGGTGCAGGTCTTATTGCCCGTGTAGAGGCCGTTGGGAATCGTGAAGCTCAACTGGCCATTCGTACCGGTGACGTTCGCCCCCGCCGCTACGGTCCCGGTTAATGCCGCGCCGTTGACGAAGGCGACCTTGCCGCTGAGCAGGTCGGCGGCGCTCGCGGCGTTGGTTGCCTCGCTGGTATCGACCACTTCGGCCTTGCCGTTTACGCCGTAGATAGTCGTGCCGGATTTGATATTGGCGCTGGTGAGGTCGGTGTCTTCGGTGGCCAGGTCAAAGACCGCGTAGTTACCCGCCGCTTGGCTGGTTTGGGTGTTGTCGATGCTCTGGCTGGCGAGGCTGCCGGTGATCTTGGCGCCGTTGACGAAGGCGACCTTGCCGCTGAGGATTTCACCAGCGGTGACCGGGCTGCCTGCCTCGCTGGTGTCCACCACTTCGGCCTTGCCGGTGATACCAAAGATGTTTGCGCCCGATTTGATATTGGCGCTGGTGAGGTCGGTGTCTTCGGTGGCCAGGTCAAAGGCCGCGTAGTTGCCCGCCGCCTGGCCGGTCTGGGTGTTGTCGATGGCCTGGCTGGCGAGGCTGCCGCTGTTGAGGCCCCAGGAACCGTCGCTGCGCAGGCCCCAGAAGGTCTTGCCTTGCAGCACCTCACCCGCGGTCGCGCCGTCGGTGTCATCCACCGCCGGCATCGCGGCCATAATCTGGTCCAGGGTATAGCCCGTCGCGGCGGGGCCGGCGGCGGGCTCTTCGAAGGCCCCGGCGCGTTTCGACCCGGTCGCGCCGGTGTCGAGCCGTTGGTAGAGGGATTCCAGGGTGTACATGCCGCTGGCGGGGTCGCTGGGCGGGGCGCTGGAGTCGAGGTTGCCGGCCTGGGCGACGCCAGCGAGGGCGAGGCCAAGGGCCAGAAAAAGGGGATGCCTGGGGTGATTCATGGGTTTCTCCTTGCGATTCTATAGGGTTGCTGATGGCTCGATAGGCTTGTGGTTTGATTGGTTAACGGTTTTACTGGGTCGGGGCGCCGCCCCGGCGCCCCGTTTTGGTCACTCCGTTCTCGTTCCGTTCTCGTTCGGCCTCGTTGCTGATTCGCCAGATGGCAAGCAGAGCTTGCGGGACAGGCGTTAGCAAGCGGAGCTTGGTGACGAGGGAATGAGGGAAACCCCCGACCTGGTTGACTAGCCACCCGGACAGCGGGTAGCCGACGGGCGGCGCAGGCCGCGGCGGGGTGCGATGGAGCAGGGATTAACGGGGCGAAAAAAAGCTTGACCGCGCGAGGCGGGGCTACAAGAATTTTGGGCGACGGGCGACGGGCGACGGGCGACGGGCGACGGGCGACGGGCGACGGGCGACGGGCGACGGGCGACGGGCGACGGGCGACGGGCGACGGGCGACGGGCGGAATCGCTTGCGATGGTTCGACGGATCCGCCGGGCTTTGGTGTTTGGTTTAACACGGTTCGGGGTTTTTTTGCGTTGGAGTTTTTGCGGTTTTCCCTGTGATTCTCTACCGGTCGATTTGGTTTGTCAAGCGGTGGTATCGAGCTTCGCGGGCGAGGTCTCCATCCCTGTCCTGTAAAAACACCAAACTCGCCGGTCGCGGGTTGTACCCGCGACCGGAACATTTGGGTTTCATCAGCAATCAGGGTATCCCCAATAGACGAAGACGCCTGGGCCGAGCTGCTAGCCGCTAGCGACTAGAAACTCGCGGCTCGCTGAAACTTTGCCTCGTTACCAGGCAGAACTTGGTAATGAGGCAAGTATGCCGAGCTATGGCGCTTGACATACCACCCTCCCGCCGGACGGGTTTTGCAAACCCGTCCGCACCCTTACCAGCATCCCTGAATCAAGAAGCGTCCCCCCGGTCTCGCTAAAACAGTAGCGATAGGGAAGGGGCTGCAAGCCCCGTCCCGCTGTTTAGCTGAACTTTCCGGTCGCGGGTTGCACCCGCGACGGAAACATTTGGGTTTCATCGGCAATCAGGGTATCCCCGATGGAGGAAGACAGCGCCAAACGTTCCGCTCGGGCGTTCAACTTCCGACCGGCCCGCCTAGTGGCTAGAAGCTCGCGGCTAGAGGCTCGCAACTCACACCACCGCCGGACGGGTTTTGCAAACCCGTCCGCACCCTTACCAGCATCCCTGAATCAAGAAGCGTCCCCCCGGTCTCGCTAAAACAGTAGCGATAGGGACGGGGCTGCAAGCCCCGTCCCGCTGTTTAGCTGAACTTGCCGGTCGCGGGTTGCACCCGCGACGGAAACATTTGGGTTTCATCGGCAATCAGGGTATCCCCGATGGAGGAAGACAGCGCCAAACGTTCCGCTCGGGCGTTCAACTTCCGACCGGCCCGCCTAGTGGCTAGAAGCTCGCGGCTAGAGGCTCGCAACTCACACCTCTCCAAAACTTTGCCAACACCCCGCCATGTGAGAAAATCACCGGCTTTGTAACGCAAGATAGCCGAACCCCATGTCTGACACCTCGCTCTCTAACCCCCTCCATCCCCCCTTGCCCCAGGCCGAGGGCGAACGTCTTCACTGGGGCCGCCTCTACGGCCACGCCGCCGCCCTTGCCATCGCCTCGGCGATTCGGCAGTTTGATGGGCTGGTGGTGGTGTTGGCGGATGATGTGCAGAGCGCCGCGGAGCTGGAGCAGGCGCTGGGGTTTTTTCTCGATAATGATGCGCCGGTGCTCTCCTTTCCCGATTGGGAAACCTTGCCCTATGATGTCTTCTCGCCCCTGCCGGAGCTGGTCTCGCAACGCCTGAAGACCCTCTATCGTCTACCGGACACCAAGCGCGGCGCGCTGGTGGTTCCGGTGGCGACGCTGCTGCAACGCCTGCCACCGCGCGCCTACCTGGATGCCCATGCCTTCGTGATGGAGGTGGGGGATCGCATGGATCTGGATGAGATGCGTCGGCGATTGGAACAGGCGGGCTATAGCTACGTTTCTCAGGTGATGTCCCATGGCGAGTTCGCGGTGCGGGGTTCGCTGCTCGATCTCTTTCCCATGGGCAGCTCAGAGCCGTTTCGTATCGACCTGTTCGACGATGAGATCGAATCGATCCGCACCTTCGATCCGGAGACCCAGCGCACCGTCGAGAAGGTGGAGCGGGTGGAGCTGTTGCCGGCGCGGGAGTTCCCCCTGGATGAGGCGGGCATCGCCCACTTCCGTCAGGCCTGGCGCACCGCCTTCGAGGGGGATCCCCAGGCGGCGACCATCTATCGCGAGGTCTCCAACGGCAATGCCCCGGGCGGGCTGGAGTACTACCTGTCGCTCTTCTTCGATGAGACCGCCGACCTGTTCGAATACCTCCCCGCGGATCGCCTGTTGGTGCGCTTCGAGCAGACCCATGATCGCGCCCAGGCCTTCTTTGATCAGGTGGCGGAGCGCCATGACCAGCGCCGTCACGATCGGGAGCGGCCGATCCTGCCGCCGGAGGCGATCTATCTGGAACCGGACGACTTCGCCGCACGGTTAAAAGAAGGTCGTTCGGTGCTGGTGCAGAAGGCGGAGGTCGAGTCCCGCCGCAAGGGTTACGCCGACTTCCGCAACTTCGCCAGCAAGCTGCCGCCGCCACTGGGCATCCAGGCCCGCGCCGAGCGTCCCGCCGCCGCCTTGCAGGATTTCCTCGCCAGGCAGTCGGGCAAGGTGCTGTTCGTGGCCGAGAGCGCCGGTCGCCGCGAGATGCTGCGCGAGACCCTGGGCGGCTTCGGCATCATCCCCAAGGTTATCGAAGGCTGGCGGGGCTTTATTGAAGGCAAGGAGCCGCTGGCCCTGACCGCGGCCCATATCGAACAGGGGCTGTGGCTCGACGATCTGGTGGTGATCAGCGAGAGCCAGATCCTGGGCGAGCGGGTGCGTCAGGAGCGGCGGCGCAAGGCGCGCAGCCGCGATGCGGATCAGGTGGTGCGCAACCTCACCGAGCTGCTCGAAGGCGCGCCGGTGGTGCACGAGGACCACGGGGTAGGGCGTTACATTGGTCTCCAGGCGATCGAGGTGGGGGGCATGGAGACGGAGTTCCTGACCCTGGAGTACGCCCGCGGCGACAAGCTCTATGTGCCGGTCTCCTCGCTGCACCTGATCAGCCGTTACTCCGGCTCTTCGCCGGAGACCGCGCCGCTGCACAAGCTCGGCGGCGACCAGTGGGAGCGGATCAAGAAGAAGGCGGCGGAGAAGGTCCACGACGTGGCGGCGGAGTTGCTCGAGATCCACGCCCGCCGCGCCGCCCACAAGGGCTTCGCCTTCCCCGAGCCGGACCATGCCTACAACGAGTTTGCCGCGGCCTTCGAGTTCGAGGAGACCCCGGACCAGCAGCAGGCGATCGAGGCGGTGCTGGCGGACATGCAGTCGCCCCAGCCCATGGATCGGGTGGTGTGCGGCGACGTAGGCTTCGGCAAGACCGAGGTGGCGATGCGCGCCGCCTTCATGGCGGCCAGCGGCGGCCGCCAGGTGGCGGTGCTGGTGCCCACCACGCTGCTGGCCCAGCAGCACTACCAGAACTTCTCCGACCGTTTCGCCGACTCCGCGATGCGGGTCGAGAGCCTCTCCCGCTTCGGCACCGCCAAGGAGCAAAAGAAGGTCTTCGAGGGGCTGACCAATGGTTCCGTGGATATCGTGGTCGGCACCCACAAGATCCTCTCCAAGGAGGTCAAGTTCAAGAACCTGGGGCTGGTGATCATCGACGAGGAGCACCGTTTCGGGGTGCGTCACAAGGAGAAGCTCAAGGCGCTGCGCGCCGAGGTGGATCTGCTGACCCTTACCGCCACGCCGATTCCGCGCACCCTCAACATGGCCATGGCCGGAATGCGCGACCTCTCCATCATCGCCACGCCTCCCGTTGCTCGTCATCCGATCAAGACCTTCGTCCATGAGTGGAACGATACGATTGTCGTCGAGGCCTGCCAGCGCGAGATCAAGCGCGGCGGTCAGGTCTACTTTCTGCATAACGAGGTGAAGAGTATCGACGGCATGGCGCGCAAGCTGAGCGAACTGTTGCCCGACGCACGGGTGCAGGCGGCCCACGGCCAGATGCGGGAGCGCCAGCTGGAAGAGGTCATGCGGGATTTCTACCATCAGCGCTTCAACATCCTGGTCTGCACCACCATCGTCGAGTCGGGCATCGACGTGCCCAGCGCCAATACCATTTTGATCAACCGCGCCGACAAGCTGGGCATGGCCCAGCTGCATCAGCTGCGCGGACGGGTAGGGCGCTCCCACCATCGCGCCTACGCCTATCTCATCGTACCGCCGGAGCAGGCCCTCACCGCCGACGCCAAGAAGCGGCTGGAGGCGATCGAATCGATGGAGGATCTGGGCGCGGGCTTCACCCTCGCCACCCACGATATGGAGATCCGCGGCGCCGGCGAACTGCTGGGGGACGAGCAGAGCGGCCAGATCAACGAGATCGGCTTCACCCTCTACTCGGAACTGCTGGAGCGGGCGGTCAACGCCCTCAAATCGGGCCATACCCCCCGTCTCGATCGGCCCCTGGATCACGGCGCGGAGGTGGACCTGCAACTGCCGGCCCTCATCCCCGGGGACTACCTGCCCGATGTCCACACCCGACTGGTGTTCTACAAGCGCATCGCCGGGGCCGAGTCCCAGGAGGATCTGAAGGAACTTCAGGTCGAGATGATCGACCGGTTTGGGCTCTTGCCCGATCCCCTCAAGGCGCTGTTCGACGTCACCGCACTCAAGATCAAGGCCAACCCCATCGGCATTCGCAAGATTGAAGCGGGACCGGCGGCGGGCCGCATCCTCTTCGACGGCGAGCCCAAGGTGGACCCGATGAATATCATCAACCTCATCCAGAAACGCCCCAAGGAGTTCAAGCTCGACGGCGGCGACAAGCTGCGCTTCTTCCTGCCCATGGAGGAGCGGGAGACGCGGGTGGAGAAGGTGGCGGGGGTGCTGGATTTGATTGCTGGTTAGTGCCACTATAAACCAACTGAACCGCGGATTAACGCAGATGCACGCAGATCTTGTTTATGTATAGCGACGCGAATCTTTTTGAGCAAATCGCCTTGGGCGAGGATTCGGTCCTTGAGCTCAAAGCGGTGAGATTCGAAGGGCAAAAGATCCGGGGGCCGCACAAGAATGGAATGGCGGACGAGTTGGCGGCCATGGCCAATACTGTATCCGGCGTTATCGTGCTGGGTGTTGACGACAAGACCCGGCAAGTCGAAGGGATCCCTAGCGAGCGGTTGGATGCCGTCGAGGATTGGCTGCAAGGGATCTGCAACGACTCCATTGAACCGCCCCTGGATTGCGTGATTCGAAAACTGATGGTTAAAGATCATGCTGGGGCGAAGAGGGCCATTGTTCGCATCGATGTCCCTCGCAGCCTGTTCGTGCATAAGAGTCCGGGTGGCTACTTCCAGAGAATCGGAAGCGCAAAACGGGAGATGAAGCCGGATATGCTCGCTCGGCTGTTCCAGCAACGCAGTCAGGCGAGGCTGATTCGGTTCGACGAGCAAATCGTACCCCGCACCGCCCGCGAAGATCTCAATCCCAAGCTCTGGAATCGCTTTCGAACCGTCCTTTCACCAAAGGATGACGGCGAATTTCTGGAAAAGATGAAACTGGTCGCCAGGGACGAGGTCGGTGCGGAGCGAGCAACGGTCAGTGGCTTGCTATTGGCGTCCGATTCACCGGAATCCTTTCTCTCCAGCGCCTTCATACAAGCAGTCTGTTACCGGGGCAGCGAGCGCAATGGCGCCTACCAGCTCGACGCAAAGGAGATTGTCGGCCCCCTGGATTTGCAGATTCGCGAAGCCTGCAAATTCGTCGAACGCAACATGCGGGTGTTCGCGACCAAGGCGCCCTACCGGATCGAGACCCCGCAATTCTCCATGAATGCGGTTTTTGAGGCGGTGGTGAATGCCGTCGCCCATCGAGACTACTCCATCTATGGCTCGAAGATTCGTCTCCATCTGTTCCAGGATCGTCTGGAGCTATTCTCCCCGGGGACCATCCCCAATACCATGACGCTGGAGAGCATCTCGCAACGACAATCGGCGCGTAATGAGCTGATCAGCTCTCTCCTTGCTCGCTGCCCGATGAACGTCGATGCGTTTGGCAGCCAAAGAAGCTTTATCATGGACAAACGGGGCGAGGGGGTGCCGATTATCATCACGGAAAGCGAACGATTGGCTGGGGTCAAACCGACGTATCGGCTGATCGATGACGCGGAGTTACAGCTTACCATTTACGCTGCCATGCCCCCCGGATTGGATTCGGATTAGCGCATCCAGGATAACCAAAGGTGAAGAGTGTATCCCGCCTTCGCTTGGTGCATAATGAAGCCATGTCCTTACCCACACGAATCATGCATAGCGGTTGCGCCCGACGGTGGGCGTAATCCCGAGGGGCTAGCTTTGGAGCACACCATCGCCATCAATCCGGATCTCGCGGAGATCCGTGAGGTGCGGGCCTGGCTGGAGGAGCGCCTCACGGCAAGGGCCTTGCAGGAGGATCTCATCGCCGATATGGCGTTGGTGACGGAGGAGGTTCTGGCCAACGTAATCGACTACAATGCGCCTGGCCAGGGGGCGAAGATCGAGGTCGAGCTTCGGCTGTCGCCCCAGCGACTGGAGCTGGTCTTCCTCGATTCGGGAATCCCATTCAACCCGCTGGAGGAGATCGCGAATCCGGATCTGTCGGCGGATGCCGAGGAGCGGGAGGCGGGCGGATTCGGTTTCTTTCTGGTGCGGGAGCTGACCGACCAAGTGGCCTATCAACGCGAAGGCGGCAGGAATCGGTTGAGCGTCTTTCGAGATCTGAAGGAAAGCGGATAGTGAGAAATCGGATGCCTGACGGTACCATGCGGACGTTTGCGCAATGGCCGAGACGGGCCGCTGGCCTGAGGCGGTTGCAGGTTTTATCCTGTCCCGCTCGCGATAACACATGCGGCGGGCCGGATCGCCCGCCAGCCACCCTATCATCTGGAGAACAATGAAATGGCCCTTGACATCAATACGGTTATCTCTTCGGAAACCCCCGGTGCGATCAAGCTCGAGCTCATGGGGCAGTTGGATTCGGCCGGGGCGGAAGATCTGGAACGGGCGGTCAACCAGGTGTTGGAGGAGACGGTCGAAGCGATCATCTTCGATTTGAAAGATATGACCTTTCTCGCCAGTGCCGGGCTGCGAATATTCGCCAAGACCCAGCGCGCCATGACCCAGAAGGGCGCGCGAACCCTGTTCGTCAATGCCCAGCCCCAGGTGCGCAAGGTGTTCGATATCGTCAAGGCCGTCAAGTTGTCGGACATCTTTCAGAGCTACGAGGAGCTGGACGCCTACCTGGAGGCGATGCAAAAGGGATGACGGCGTCAGCGCAATGAGGGGGATCGTCATCCTGCTGACCCTGTGCTTCAGCCTGGGCGCGATGGACGCGGGCGCGGCCCGGGGGGATGCCTTGGGGCGTTCCGATGCTACCCAGGTGCTGGTACTGAACGCCTACAGTACCGGTTACGCCTGGACGGATAACATCGTGGAAGGGATTCAGTCGGTTTTCTCCAGCGCGCCGGACGTGGTGTTGCGCATGGAGTTCATGGACACCAAGTATATCAATACCGACAAGCACTACCGATTGCTCAGAGATCTCTACCAAAACAAGTTCGCCCCGGATGATTTCGATGTCGTCATCGCGACCGATGATGACGCCTTGCTGTTTCTTCGAAAATACCGGGAGGAGCTTTTTCCTCGCACGCCGGTGGTCTTTTGCGGCGTCAATAACTTTACTCCGGCCAAGGTGGAGGGCTTCGATCTCTACACCGGCGTCAACGAAGAGCCGGATATGGCGTCCACCCTCAATGCCATTATTCAGCTCCTTCCCGACACCCATACGATACACGTCATCACCGATACCCTTACCACGGGCCTGCTCGAACGCAAGGCCTTCGAGCGCATCGCCCCCCAATTCGAAAATCGGGTGATGCGTTTCAACTATATCGACGATGTCGCCATGCACGAGTTGCAGTCGACGCTGGCGGATCTCGGGCCGGGGAATGTCGCCATCTTCATCTCGTTCTTCATGGATGCGGACGGGGTTCCGTTTACCCCCCAGGAGGCGTTGCCCGCGATCACCTCCGCCTCGTCGATACCGGTATTCGGCGCGGTGGATTATCAGCTGGGCGATGGCGTCATCGGCGGCATGATGCGAAGCAGTCGCTATCAGGGGGAGACGGCGGCCAGGTTAGCCAAGCGGGTGCTGGATGGCGAGGCGATCGCGAACATCCCGGTGGTTCAGGAGAGTCCCAACGTCTACATGTTCGATTACGCGCAGCTCAAGCGCTTTGATATCGACCTGTCACGCCTGCCAGCGGGCTCGATCCTGATCAACGAGCCGGAAACCTTCTACTACAAGTACAAGCGACTCATCTTCACGGTAATCGGGATCATGGCGCTTCTGGTCGCCTATATCGTCGTGTTGCTATTCAATATCAACAAGCGCAAGCGCGCCCAGCAAGGCTTGCGCAAGATCATCGACGCCTCTACATCGGTTTTTCAGTTTCACACCCCTGATGTCTTTCTGACGGGTTTGCGAAGCCAGTTGAAATCACTGATCGACGTTAATGACGACGCCCTGTTTCTCAAGACCAGTCAGGGCCAGACCGCGGGGGGCGATCAGCTTTTGGTGGTGGACATGCCCACGCGCAATGAGATGGAAGTGAAGGGCGGCGAGGCGGTCAACTACCTGGACCAGGAGGAGGTGCGCCAATTGCTGGAGAACGCGGTCAAGAGCAAAAAGACCGTCTTTTCAAAGGATAAGCTGAATTGCGCGGTGGTCTTTGACAACCACAGCCTGCCCAGCAACCTGGTCTATCTGCGCAGCAAATCCAAATTCGATGATCTCGACGTGGATCTGCTGGAGATCTTCGCCTCCACCGTCTCCATGGCCTTCAATAATCTGGAAAAACAGAAGATCGAAGAGTCGCTGGAGATGGCGCGGCAGATCCAGCAGAGCATGCTGCCCCACCACTTCGACGAATTCACCGCCAACTTCGGCATCGATCTGCACGCGCTGGTCAATCCCGCCAAGGAGGTGGCCGGCGACTTCTACGACTTCTTCGCCATCGACGACCATCACCTCTGTTTCGTGGTGGGGGATGTCTCCGGCAAGGGCGTGCCCGCGTCCCTGTTCATGGCCATGACCAAGACCCTGATCCGTTCCGCTTCGGAGAACAATCCCTCGCCGGAGAAGATCCTCTTCAAGGTCAATAACGAACTGGCGCGAGATAATGAGCAGATGATGTTCGTCACCGTCATCATAGCGGTTCTGGATAGCCGCAATGGCGAGATGCGCATGAGCAACGCCGGCCATAATCCGCCCTATCTGTTGACCGCGGGGGAGTTGCGGGAGGTCGGCGCCCACGGCGGCGCGGCGCTGGGCATCATACCGGATGAGGAGTACGAGTCCGAGGGGATTCGGTTTGGCGGGGAAGAGCGTTTCTTCGCGTTTTCGGACGGGGTTACCGAGGCCTTCGACAACGATGGCGCGATGTTCGAGGAGGCGCGGCTCGAAGCCGCGCTGCGCGATAGCAAGGACCTTCCCTGCCAGGAATTTTCCCGGGCGATCCTCTCCGCGGTCTCCCGATTCACCCGCGGTGCGGCCCAATCCGATGATATCACCATCCTCAACTTTCGCATGGGCATGGAAAGCGAACATCCCGGCGCCTCGGGAGCAGCGAGGGGCGGCTTGCAACCCGCGGCCGTCGACCCCAGTATCCCAGACTCCCAATCGTGAACGCAGGAAAGTGACATGAAGCTCAACATCATCATCGGCGAATTCGCCATGGATCTGGAGGTCCCCCAGGGCTATGTCGACGCCTCTGGAGACTCCTTCGATCGCCTCGACGGCGATATGGACAAGGGGATTCGGCTGGGTAGTCAGTTCGTCAAGAATGCCGATGCCACCGAACGCTGCCAATACGCCGCCAACAAGCTCCTCACCGCCATCGAGACCCATAACGAAGGCATGGCCATGCTCTCCGCCGGCTACATCATCAGCCGCATGCCCGGGGTAACCGGCGTCAATATCGACAACAACGGCGAACCCCAGAACACGATTTTTCGGCAAGGGTAGGACCCAGAGCCAAGGAGGGCTTCCCTAGCACCACGCCAGGTTCCCGCCCTTGATGCGCCTTACTCCGGGGCAGCCCGGAAATCGCTGGGCCGGCATAGGATGTGCCGAATAAAAAGCCTTGTCGCTCGGTCGACGGCACATCCTATGCAGAACCAAAAACGCTCGGCGCACCCACGAAATGAGGCGCATCATTCCTGGGGAATGCCATGGTGGCTTAAGTTAATGACATTGCCTTCGCAGGGGCAGCCCATGGCCGCAATGACGGCGCCAATCAGGCAATCCGCCAACACTTAACGCAGACAGGGCTTAATAAAATAGCAAGGCGTCCGCGCCGAACTAAAGTCCGGGCTCCAGGCGGAGCCCGAACTTCAGTTCGGGTGGGCGTTCCCCGAAATCGCGGATGCAATGTACCCGCAAACGTATGTGGTCAAGTTGCTGAAGTTATTCATCCTCAAGCGCTACCATCGCCTCCGATATACGCGTTGCCCCCCTCTCACGAGCTCCCTCCCCATGTGCAACTTTGCGCCATCTGCGGTATATTGATTCGAGTACGAAATACAATATCGGTCAGACATTCCCGTGCAGGGCCGGTTTCGAGTGGGCATGCCCGCACTATCGCTGCTTGAGGTTATATGGGTTGTAAGCTTTCGGTCGAGGGATTGTACAAGGTGTTCGGCGACGATCCCGCGCCGGCCATGGAACTGCTTCGACGAGGCAAGAGCAAGGAGGAGATCTTCGCCGAGACCGGCCTCTCGGTCGGGGTGCGGGATGTCTCGCTGGAGATCATGGAAGGGGAGATCTTCGTGGTGATGGGGCTTTCCGGCTCCGGCAAGTCGACGCTGGTGCGGTTGCTCAATCGCCTGATCGAACCCACCGCCGGCAAGGTGGTACTGGATGGCGTTAACATCGCATCCCTAGATGCCAAAGGGCTGCGGCAGATCCGCCGCAAGAAGATGGGCATGGTGTTTCAGTCCTTCTCCCTGATGCCCCACATGAGCGTGCTGGATAACGTCGCCTTCGGCCTGGAGCTGGACGGCATCGGCCCGGACGAGCGCCGCCGCCGCGCCCACCAGGTCTTGGATAGAGTTGGGTTGGCCAGCCACCACGAATCCATGCCGGACGCACTCTCCGGCGGCATGCAGCAACGGGTAGGGCTGGCGCGGGCGTTGTGCGCCGATCCCGATATTCTGCTGATGGATGAGGCCTTCAGCGCCCTCGACCCCCTGATTCGCAGCGAGATGCAGGATGAACTGCTGCGCATTCAGCAAACGGACCAGCGCACCGTGGTCTTCATCTCCCACGATCTCGACGAGGCCGCCCGCATCGGCGATCGCATCGCCATCATGGAGGGGGGCAAGCTGGTCCAGGTCGGCACCCCGGAAGAGATCCTCAACGACCCGGCCAATGAATATGTCCGCTCCTTCTTTCGTAATCTCGACGTCGGTCACGTCTACACCGCCGGCGATATCTGTCATCCCGCCGAGGTCGAGTTGTCCCTTGGCGATGGCGACGTCTCCCCCGACACGGTGCTCAAGCGCATGGATGGGGAAGGGGCCCGTTGCGCCCATCTCACCGACGGCGATGAACGCTTCGTGGGTCATGTATCACGGGCGAGCCTGGAGCGGGCCAGCCGCGACAAGACCTCCCTTGAGCATGCCTTTCTTGCAGACCCTGCACCCTTGCCGGAGGGTACGCCGGTACGCGATCTGCTCGGCGTCGTCGCCCGCGCCCCTTGCGCGGTGCCGGTGATCACCGACAAGAACAAATATCTCGGCGTAATCGCCAAGGGCGCGCTACTGGAGACCCTCGATCGCGCCGAAAACATCCTGCCCGAAGGGGAGGGGTCCGATGGCAAATGACCCGCAAAACCCCTGGGCGAGCGCTCAGGATGTCCAGCAACCCGCCACCGATCCCTGGGCCGCTACCGAACAGCCAGCGCCGTCCCCCGCTACTCAGGAGAGCGACCCCTGGTCCGCGGCATCCGCCGACTCCGCCGCCGCGGATCCCTGGGGCGCCGCCAGCGGGGGAGGGCAATCCGCCGCGGGCCAGACGGATTGGCTGCGTCCCGCCGAGCAGGTGGAAGAGACCCATTACAGTCTGCTCGATCCCTTTGGCGACGGCTGGATCCCTTTGGATAAATGGGTCGATGTTGGCATCGCCTGGCTGGTAGAGAATTTCCGCCCCGCCTTTCAGGCCGTGCGTTGGCCGGTGGAGGCCGCCCTCAATAGCGTCGAGTGGTCCCTGCAAACCACCCCGGCACTGGTAATCATCGCCATCTTCGCACTGCTGGCTTGGCAACTATCGGGCTGGCGGCTGGCCATTGGCAGCGCCATCGCCCTGTTCATCATGGGCGCCATCGGGGCCTGGTCAGAGGCCATGACCACCCTTTCGCTGGTGCTCACCTCGGTCTTCTTCTGTCTGGTCGTCGGCCTGCCGCTCGGCATCCATCTGGCGCGCAGCGATCGCGCCGCGGCGGCGGCGCGTCCGGTCCTGGACGCCATGCAGACCACCCCCGCCTTCGTCTATCTGGTCCCCATCGTGATGCTGTTCGGCATCGGCAACGTGCCGGGGGTGGTGGTCACCATCATCTTCGCCATGCCGCCCCTGATTCGCCTCACCAATCTGGGAATACGGCAGGTCCCCGGCGATCTGATCGAGGCCGCCCGCTCCTTCGGCGCCAGCGAGCGACAGTTGCTGTTCAAGGTGCAACTACCGCTGGCGATGCCCACCATCATGGCCGGGGTCAATCAGGCGTTGATGCTGGGGCTGTCGATGGTAGTCATCGCCTCCATGATCGCGGTGGGCGGGCTCGGGCAGATGGTGCTGCGCGGGATCGGGCGTCTCGACATCGGCCTCGCCACCGTCGGCGGCGTCGGCATCGTCATCCTCGCCATCATCCTCGATCGCATGACGCAGGCCCTGGGCGAAGGGCGGGGCAAGGATCAGCCCGCCTTTCGCGATCGCGGCCCTATCGGACTGGTTCGCCGGTTTTTGCATCGCGACCGTCGTTCGGAAATTGCGTAACGGCAGCTCGGAGCGCGCGGCTTGACGCGCCAATGTGTCGCACGGGCGCGTCAAGCCGCGCGCTCCGAGTCATCATTGATTTTTCTTCGGGCCGGCGTCCGCCAGCCCCGACCGTAGAACCAACAGGAGGCAACCATGTTTCGAGCCATCGCCGGAATCACCCTGATGAGTCTTTCCGCTTTCGCCATCGCCAGCGCCGACAAGCCCGGCGAGGGGGTGAAGGTACAACCAGTCCAGAGCAATATTGCCGAAGAGACCTTTCAGACCCTCCTCGTCGCCAAGGCCCTGGAAGAGTTGGGCTACGATGTCGCCTCCATCAAGGCAGTCGACTACAGCGCCGCCTACGCCGCCATCTCCAACGGCGACGCCACCTTTCTGGCGGTCAACTGGGATCCCCTCCACAGCGCCATGTACAACAACGCAGGCGGTGACGAAGTTTTCTTTCGCCAAGGCAAGTATATTAACGGCGCCGCCCAGGGCTACCTGATCGACAAGAAGACCGCCGACGCCTACGCCATCGACAACATCGGCGACTTCAAGGATCCCAAGATCGCCAAACTGTTCGACACCAACGATGACGGCAAGGCCGACCTCACCGGCTGCCAGCCCGGCTGGGGCTGCGAGGCGGTGATCGAGCACCACCTCGACGCCTTTGATCTGCGCGACAGCATCACCCATAACCAGGGCCAGTACGCCGCCATCATCTCCGACACCATCACCCGCTACAATAACGACGAACCCATCTTCTATTACACCTGGACCCCCTACTGGGTATCCGGCGTGCTGATTCCCGGCAAGGACGTGGTCTGGCTGGAGGTCCCCTTCTCCTCGCTCCCCTATGACGACAACGCCGATACCAGGCTAGCCAACGGCAAGGACTACGGCTTTCAGATCAACAGCGAACGCATCGTCGCCAATCGCGAATGGAGTGAAAAGAACCCCGCCGCCGCCAAGCTCTTCTCGATCATGGAACTCAATATCCATGACGTCAGCGCCCAGAACATGATGATCCGAGAGGGAGAGGACAGCGAAAAGGAGATGGAGCGCCACGCCGACGCCTGGATCAAGGCCCACCGCAAGACCTGGGATGGTTGGCTGGAACAGGCCAGAGCCGCGGCGGAGTAGGCGGCGAATTGTGGTTCCGGCGAAGAGCGCTTCGCCGGGATGGATGGCTTGCCCGGTGTTGCCATCGCTCAAAAACTATAACAATAACAATGGTTTTGGGCAATGTTCAAGGGGCGGTTTTCCCACATTTTTCCCTCGTTGCCAAGCTCGGCTTGGTAACGCCTGTCCCGCGGGCGGGCGGTGCAATACTCGATACCCCTCAATAAGCGTTCGTAGAAATCGTAATCAGAAACAGATGACTGAGACCCTGTTCCACAATGACGAGACCCGTTGGTTGGTCTTTGTCGAGACCGAGGGTAAGGTGGGCTGCCGGTGGTATCCGTGGATGACCCGCTTTGACGCGTTGGCAGTCATTGCGGTAAATTCTGCCAAAGAAAATCCTGTTAATCCCCGTCTATTTCCTCTGCTGCGATTTGGTTTACCGCAAAAACAACTAATCCCGTCCATCCTGTCCAGAAAAACCATCCCAAGAGATTCCATGCCTTGCCGCTTGTAGCATCCCGCCAAATTGGGGACAATCCCCCTTCCCATCGAACGAGGAGCGGATATGTCGGAACAGCAGGAAGAGGGTGAGCGGGTCGATTTCGAGCCGGCGCTGGCGGAGTTGGAGAAGTTGGTGGAGGAGATGGAGCGGGGGGATCTCTCGCTGGAGGAGTCGTTGCGCGCCTTCGAACGGGGGGTCAAGTTGACCCGCGCCTGCCAGCAGGTGTTGAGCGACGCGGAACAGAAGGTGCGGATCCTCAGCGAGTCCGCCGGCAACCCGGAATTGGAAGAGTTTACCAGTGACAAGTGATAACGCGTTAATGCCGTATCTGCGCGACCGCCAACAGCGGGCGGAACAGGCGCTGGAGGCCCGCTTGCCTCTCCTCGATATCGTCCCCTCCCGGCTCCACCGGGCCATGCACTATGCGGTGATGGGAGGCGGCAAGCGCTTCCGCCCGGTGCTGGTCTATGCCGCCGGCGAGGCGCTGGGCATCCCCGCCGAGCGGTTGGATCCCATTGCCTGCGCCATTGAGTGCATCCATGCCTACTCGCTGGCCCATGACGACCTGCCGGCGATGGATGACGACGACCTGCGCCGCGGCCGGCCCACCTGCCACAAGGCCTTTGACGAGGCGACGGCGATCCTGGCCGGGGATGCCCTGCAATCCCTGGCCTTTCATATCCTCATTGCCGACGCCAATCTGGCCGTGGACGCCGAGCGACGCTTGAAGATGCTCGACCATCTCGCCATCGCCTGCGGCTCTCGGGGCATGGCTGGCGGACAGGCGATGGACCTGGCCGCCGAAGGGCAAAACCTCAACCTTGCCGAGCTGGAGAGCCTGCACATCCACAAGACCGGCGCGTTGATCCGCGCCTGCGTGCATCTCGCGGCGTTGGCCGCGGATGAGCTGGACGTGGGGCGCGCCAACGCCCTGGATCACTACGCCAAGTGCGTGGGGCTGGCGTTTCAGGTACAGGACGACATCCTTGACGTGGTCGGCGACGCCGCCACCCTCGGCAAGACCCAGGGCAAGGACGTGGCCGCCAGCAAGGCGACCTATCCGGCGTTGATGGGGTTGGAAGAGTCGCGGCGATTGGCGGCGGAGCTGCGGGATGACGCCATCAAGGCCATCGCCATGTTTGGCGAGACCGCGGGGCCCTTGCGTTGGCTGGCGGATTATGTGGTGTCGCGAGAGCGTTGACCCCCTTCAAGATTGATTAACCACGAAAGACACGAAAGACACGAAAAGTGAGAGTGCGGAATGTTCGGCGGAACCAAAAACGGTCGGCGCACCCGCGAAATGAGGCGCATCATTCCCGGAGAATGCCATGGTGGCTTAAGTTAACCTGATTAGTAAGATGCTCCAGTTGAACGATGCCCACCGGGCTTTCTCGTTTTCCCGTTCCCATGCGCCGCATCCAAGACAACTGAGATATCTTGCTAATCAAGAGATTGATTAACCACGAAATACACGAAAGACACGAAAAGTGAGAGTGCGGAATGTTCGGCGGAACCAAAAACGGTCGGCGCACCCGCGAAATGAGGCGCATCATTCCCGGAGAATGCCATGGTGGCTTAAGTTAACCTGATTAGTAAGATGCTCCAGTTGAACGATGCCCACCGGGCTTTCTCGTTTTCCCGTCCCCATGCGGCGCATCCAAGACAACTGAGATATCCTGCTAATCAAGAGATTGATTAACCACGAAATACACGAAAGACACGAAAAGTGAGTGTGCGGAATGTTCGGCGGAACCAAAAACGGTCGGCGCACCCACGAAATGAGGCGCATCATTCCCGGAGAATGCCATGGTGGCTTAAGTTAATGACATTGCCTACGCAGTTGGGGTCATTGGGGATTGAGAATAGACCGGATGACGGGATTTTCAGGATGGACGGGATTTTATGATTTGGAAGTTATTTGGAAATCAGCTGGTTGCCTTCCTTTGTCGAAGTATTCAACGGTTTTTTGTGTTGCTTCGAATACAATTTCGCGAACGTCGGTGTGTAAACAGTAGACTCCCGATTGGTAATCCAGGCCAATGACAAGCTCCAGGTGGTGACTTTGGGGTTTCTCGAATTTTTCCTCCGATTGTTCGGATACCCCTTCAAATGCCAGCTTTACAGCGGGGCTTTCGGTTTCAGGGCAGTCAGCAAAAACAATTTCAATTCTCCGGCGTGCGCGGTCATGCTTGATGTACTTCGTGTGACCAGAGTAGTTCGGTATGTATTTATCAAGTAAATTCACGGTGTTTCGGGTGTTCAGGCGATGCCAATAACCACATATATTCAATGCTGAAAATTCTGTCAATCCTGTCTATTTCTTCTCTTTTTTCCCTCAAGAGAGTCATCGGGTTCCAGCAAATCCAGTTGCCGTCTTCGGGCTTCAGGGCTGGGCTCCTTTTCCAGCCGTTCGATCTCTTCGCGAAAGGCGTTGACGTCTTCGAATTTGCGGTAGACGGAGGCGAATCGGACGTAGGCGACCTGGTCGAGGGCGCGCAGCTCTTCCATGACCCATTCGCCGAGCTGGCGGGAGTCGATCTCCCGTTCGCCGAGGGTGTGGAGTTTGCGGTGGATACGGTTGACCGCATCATCGAGCTGGTTGGTACTTACCGGCCGTTTCTCTAGCGCCCGCATCATGCCGGAGGCCAGTTTGCCGTTGTCGAAGGCGACCCGGCTGCCGTCCTGCTTGACCACCTGGGGGAAGGTCAACTCCGCGGTTTCGTAGGTGGTGAAGCGTTCGTGGCAGCGGAGGCACTCCCGGCGACGCCGCACCTGATCGCCGTCCTGGTAGAGACGGGAGTCGACCACCTTGGTCTCCTGGGCTTCGCAAAACGGACATCTCATTGGGTCAAGCTCCGGTGCCTGGTCTTGGTCTTCGGTTTGCGACCACCTCAGGCACCTTGAACACATGAGGTGGTTGAGTGCGGAGTACTGAGTGCTGAGTGCGGTGGTGAGGCGGCGGCACATTGCGCCAAGCGCCAAACGGAAGACTCTCGGGTAAGCCTTGACAACTGAAAGTCACTGGAACCACGATTTTCCGCACTCCGCACTCCGCACTCCGCACTCAGTACCGATAGTGCTCCGGCTTGTAAGGCCCATCCACCGGCACCCCGATATAGTCGGCCTGTTTCGGGCTGAGGGTGGTCAGGTTGGCGCCGATCTTCTCCAGGTGTAGTCTGGCGACCTCTTCATCCAGGTGCTTGGGCAGGGTGTAGACCTGCTTCTGGTATTGCTCCCCTTTGGTCCAGATCTCGATCTGGGCGAGGGTCTGGTTGGTGAAGGAGTTGGACATCACGAAGCTGGGGTGGCCGGTGGCGCAGCCGAGGTTGACCAGGCGGCCCTTGGCGAGCAGGATGATGCGCTTGCCGTCGGGGAAGATGACGTGATCCACCTGGGGCTTGATCTCATCCCACTGGCACTTCTCTTCCAGGCTGGCGACGTCGATCTCGTTGTCGAAGTGGCCGATATTGCAGACGATGGATTGGTCCTTCATCTTGGCCATGTGGTCGTGGCTGATGACGTGGAAGTTGCCGGTAGCGGTGACGAAGATGTCACCCTGGGAGCAGGCGTCGTCCATCTCGACGACTCGATAACCTTCCATTGCTGCTTGCAGGGCGCAGATGGGGTCGATCTCGGTGACCCATACCGTCGCGCCGAGGCCGCGCAGGGATTGGGCGCAGCCCTTGCCCACGTCGCCGTAGCCCAGTACCACGGCGATCTTGCCGGCGATCATCACGTCGGTGGCGCGCTTGATGCCGTCCACCAGGGATTCGCGACAGCCGTAGAGGTTGTCGAATTTGGACTTGGTCACCGAGTCGTTGACGTTGATGGCGGGGAAGGGGAGTTCGCCGCGCTCGGCCATCTGGTAGAGGCGATGGACGCCGGTGGTGGTCTCTTCGGTAACGCCCTGGATGTTTTTCAGGATGTTCGAATAGAAGCCTGGCTGCTCGGCGAGGCGCCTCTTGATCGCCGCGTAGAGCACCCGCTCCTCTTCAGCGCCGGGGTTGTCGAGCACGCTGATGTCCTTTTCGGCTTTTGCGCCGAGGACGATCAACATGGTGGCGTCGCCGCCGTCGTCGAGGATCATGTTGGGGGTACCGCCGTCGGCCCACTCCATGATCTTGTGGGTGTACTCCCAGTACTCCTCCAGGGTCTCGCCCTTGTAGGCGTAGACCGGGATGCCTTCGGCGGCGATGGCGGCGGCGGCGTGGTCCTGGGTGGAGTAGATGTTGCAGGAGGCCCAGCGCACCTCGGCCCCTAGCGCGGTGAGGGTCTCGATCAGCACCGCGGTCTGGATGGTCATGTGCAGCGAGCCGCAGATGCGCGCCCCCTTGAGGGGCTGCTCCGTGCCATATTTGGTACGCAGCGATACCAGTCCGGGCATCTCGGTCTCGGCGATGGCGATCTCCTTGCGGCCCCAGTCGGCCAGGGAGGCATCGGCGATCTTGCAGTCGGTAAAGTTCTCTTTCAGTACAGCGTTCATGTTTCGCGACTCCTGTGTCTAGCGAGTGTGAAAACGAGCGCCGTTGTTCGGTTAAAAACAACGCCCCAAGCCTGGCCGGCCATTGGTCAATGGCGGGTTGCAGCGCTCCTTGGGGCGGGAATTGGGTCCCAACTTTGGGTTGCGGGCCAAGTTTACAAGGCTCGGCGATTTCTTCATAGGCCGATGCCAGTATGGCGCGGCGCGCCGGGAGAGGTTCCCACGCGGCGCATGGGAACCAGCATATTCAGTGGTTGAGCAGCGGGACGGGGTCCAGGCCGCAGCGGGAGGCCGGTTGCTCGCCTTTGTCGTCGAAGTAACGCACGATGCCATCTTCCCGCACGATCCACACCTCCTTCGCGTCGGCATCCAGGTAGAGGCGGGTCTTGATCCGCATCTCCTCTTCGCTGCTGGAAGGGGAGCGGACCTCGACGCAGATTTCGGGGGCTTCGGAGTAGGGGGTCTCGTAACCGTGGCGGGCCATGAATGCACTGGAGCCCCAGGCGACATCGGCTACCTTGACGCCTTCCGGCGTCGCGATGGAGCACTCCGCGAGGCTTTCGCCGCCCTCCAAGCGCTCAAGCAGGGCGGCGATAACGATCTGAACCCGCCCATGACGGTTGCTTGCCGGACTCATCAGGATGTTTCCCCAGCGATCCAGTTCGATCTTGTAGGGTAGATCCCGGAGGGTCTCGTCGGCGATGACTTCGGCCCACTGCATGGCGGCATACCTCGTGTAGCAACGTCCCTGTTGCACATTATAATGGTTCAGATGCCGGCTGCATCCTTCAGCATCTCCGCCTTGTCGACCTTCTCCCAGGGGAAGTGGTCGCCGCTGCGACCGAAGTGGCCGTAGGAGGCGCTGTCGCGGTAGATGGGGCGTAGCAGGTCGAGCATGGCGATCAGGCCCTTGGGGCGCAGGTCGAAGTGCTCGCGCACGATCTCCACCAGCTTGGCCTCGTCCACCTTGCCGGTGCCGAAGGTGTCGATACTGATGGAGGTGGGCTGGGCGACGCCAATGGCGTAGGAGATCTGGATCTCGCACTTGGCGGCGAGGCCGGCGGCGACGATATTTTTGGCCACGTAGCGGGCGGCGTAGGCGGCGGAGCGGTCGACCTTGGAGGGGTCCTTGCCGGAGAAGGCGCCGCCGCCGTGGCGGGCCATGCCGCCGTAGGTGTCGACGATGATCTTGCGCCCGGTGAGGCCGCAGTCGCCCATGGGGCCGCCGATGACGAAACGCCCGGTGGGGTTGATGTGAATGTGCTCCTGCTTGCACTGGGCCAGCCACTCGGCGGGCAGCACCGGCTTGATGATCTCGTCCATCACCGCCTCGCGCAGCGCCTGCTGGGTAATCTCCGGGGCGTGCTGGGTGGAGAGCACCACCGCGTCGATACCGGCGGGTTTGCCGTCGACATAGCGCAGGGTGACCTGGCTCTTGGCGTCCGGGCGCAGCCAGGGCAGGGTGCCGTTTTTGCGCACCGCGGCCTGACGCTCCACCAGCCGGTGGGCATAGGTGATGGGGGCGGGCATCAGCACGTCGGTCTCGTCGCAGGCGTAACCGAACATCAGCCCCTGGTCGCCGGCGCCTTGCTCGTGGTCCTGGGATTCGTCCACGCCCATGGCGATGTCGCCGGACTGTTTGCCGATGGCGGAGAGTACCGCGCAGGTGTTGGCGTCGAAGCCGGTGTCGCAGTGGTTGTAACCGATGTCGTCCACCACTTGGCGCACCAGTTGCTCCGTATCGACCCAGGCGTTGGTGGTGATCTCGCCGGCGAGCACTACCATGCCGGTCTTGACCAGGGTTTCACAGGCGACGCGGGAGCGGGGGTCTTCCGCGAGCAGGGCGTCGACGATGGCGTCGGAGATCTGGTCCGCGACCTTGTCGGGGTGGCCTTCGGAGACGGATTCGGAGGTGAACAGGTAATCTTTTGCCATGAGGGGATCCTGAATAACAAAGTGGAGTCGCGCCGTCACATGACGGACGAACAGGTAAACCAGGCCGTAATCGGCTTTTCATCATCTGTGCGAGGGCACAAGCGCGGCTATTCTACTACGGCGGCAAGGGGCGGGCCAGTACCGCGTCACGAATTTCAGCCCCGATGCAAGTTCAGGGTTCAATCCGTGACTTTGAGGCGACTGATATCGGGGATGGCAACCGGGGTCTCTTCGACGGCGCAATCCTCCAGGCTGCCGCTATTCGGTGGCGCCGCGCTTAATTCGCCGGTGTCGATTTGCGCATCCGGCGGCGGCGGGGTCTGGTCCAGTAGCTCGCCGGTGCTGGCGAGGGGGATCCCTGCGACATCCGGCAGGGGAACAGGGGTCTCCTCTTCGGCGAACTCCTCCAGCGAGCCGGTTCGCGGCGGAAGGACATCCAGTTCCGGTATGTCCCGCGGGGCGGCTACCGAATGACCGCGGTTTTCGGGCAACTCTTCGAGCATGCCGTAATCCTGCACCGCTTCGAGCTGATCGGTGGATCGGGCGGCTGCTGTTTCCGGCGGAGGTCGCGGGGCCTCGGGTATGGCGGCTGGGGCGGCCGCGGGTGGCGGCGCGGGCCTTTTCTCTTCGCCCTTCTTTTCCCGTATTTCGACCACCGCGCCGATCTTGCGCAACGCGGCGCGATATTTCGCGGCCGTCTCGTCGTCGACGCCACCCTTGATGCGTACCGGTTTCCCGCAGAATAGCTTTTCCAGCTGGGCCGGATTGGCCTTGAAAAGCTTGCCAATCTGGGGCTTGACCTTGGCAAGGTCCGCCCCGTTGACGATTTCGCCCGCGAAATAGATGTCGTACAGCGCCATGTCATTATCCCGTGCAGCCACTCCTTCGTACGGAAAGGGTACTCAAAATCGCCGGTGCTGGATAGTGCGATCTTGCCTTAGCGTGTATTGGCGGCGGATCGAAGGTTGCGGATCGCGTGCTCGATAGCGGCATCCACGTAGGAGGGCAACATGGAGAGGGTGCGTACGCCGATGATTCGCTCCGTGAGTTCCCGACCGTCAGGGGCGAGGAACAACAGGGTTGGTGTGAGGGAGATCTTGCGGACGTCGGCGAAGTCGCTGGCCGAGCCTTGGGCGCCATCGAAATCCACGATGCGCTCGCCGATATCGATGAACAGTTCCCGAAAGACCACCTGTTCGACATAGTCGCCGCTGAGCACCATCGGGTTCAGTACCTCCCGCTTGATGACCTCGCAGAAGCCGCAACCGTCCCGGGAGACCAGCAGCAGGAGGATGCGCTCGCCCCGGAGCGCCGCGGTGGCAGCGGCTGTCAGGTCGTGGCTAACCGGAATCCGGGGCGGCTCCTGCGCATGGGGGGGCGAGGGTAGCCAGCACAGCATGGCAAGCAGGGCGATAATGGGGGGAGGGATCGGCTTCATGGCGGGTAAGTCAGGGACTATTCCAGGGTAGGGGCAAGGGGGTCGGGATGCCGTTGACGGCCAGTTCGCCGTCGCGCAGTTCGAAGCGGCTGCTCAAGCGCCCGTCATGCCGAGTCACCAAACCAGCGAGTTCCGCTTGCAACAGGCGTTGCTGCACTTCAAGGTCGAGGCGGGCGGCGGCCGTGGGTGGCGCGGGGGTGGCCATGCCAGTCAACAGCCGGAGTCCGATCTGGTGGGCAAGGGCCTCATCCAGGCGCAGGGTCCCGCCGGCGCGCAGTGAGGTGAAGGCGGCGCGGGGATCGAACAGGGGCGAGCCGCTGGCCAGTTCGAGGAGGAGGGTCGCGTCGAACTCGCCCTGAGGGGTGTAAAGGTAGAGCTGTTCGATGGCGACTTTCGGACCGCCCGAGAGAAACCGCAGCATCGCCGCGCGTGCATCGGGGTTGGTTGCCGGTCGGAGCGGCTTGCTGGCGGAATGGGCGCTCAGTTCGCGGATGGCGTCGATGGCAACCCCGGTATAGTTGATGCGAATCTCCGCCGGGCCGGCGGTATATGCGGGGAAGCGGACCTCGTCCATGGCGATGGAGATGCCGCCATCCATCAGACCCTGGTCGATTTCGCTGTCGGTGGAGAAGGACAGGGTGTGAAAGGTGTGGGACGGGGGGCGGTTGGCCGATCCCAGGGTAACGCGCCGTAGGTCGAACCAGCCCTCATGTTTGCGTTGCCCGGGAAAGAAACGCCACTTGCCATTCACCCCTTCCGCGGCGAGACCGATCTGCCCGGAGAACTCCAGCGCAAGACTGGCGGCGGTGAGGCGCAGCTCCGCCTGATCGGCACTGGGCTGATGGTGCAATGTGCCGTGACCATCCCTGATCCGCAGGGTCAGGGGAAGGCTTGGGTGGGGAATGGATTGATCGGGGAGGCTGAAGCGGGTAACCGCATCCCCTTGCCAACCGATGCGGGTGATGAAGTGATTCTCCGCGGACGCCTCGCGGGCATGGGGTGTCGCACCTTCTCCGCGCAGGCTGGTGTCGATGCGGGCGAGTAGCGGCAGGCCCTCCTTGGAAAAGGCCAGATGCTGGATATGGTGGTCCAGGATCAGAGGCGGGTGGTTGGTTCGGCCAGCTACGCGGGTTCTGGCGCTGGAGTGAAACCAGCCGCGATGGTATTCGCCCTGAATCTTGAGTGACGGGTCCCGGGCGGTGCTGGCCAGCAGCTGGTGGTAGGCCTCCTCCCCGCGCATGCCGAGCAGGGCCGGGGCGATGGTCGCCGTTGCCCCCAGCAGGAGGAACAATCCGCTCGCAAGTCGCAACCACATGACCGGAAGAGATCGTCAGGCCGAGGCGTTGATGGCGGAGAGCGGTACGATGCCGGTTGCGCCGCTGACCGAACGGAGGATGCCCTCCTTGTCGAGGCCGCAATCCGCCAGCTGTTCCGCCTGGGCGCCCTGTTCGATGAAGCGGTCGGGTATCCCCAGATGGATGACGCGTTTGACGATACCATGCTCGGCAAGAAATTCGCTTACCGCCGACCCGGCGCCACCCTGGATCAGGTTCTCCTCGACCGTCACAAAGGTGTCATAGGTGTTCGCGAGATCGATGATCAACGCCTCGTCCAGAGGTTTGACGAAGCGCATGTTGGCAACGCCGGCGTTGAGGATCTCCGCCGCCTCTTCGCAGGGCCTGACCATGGCGCCAAAGGCCAGAAAGACCATGTGCTTGCCCTGCCGGCGCATCTCGCCCTTGCCGATGGGCAGCGCCGAGCGCTCGCTTCCAATCAGGATGCCGGGTCCGCGCCCGCGGGGATAGCGCACCATCGCCGGGCCGGGATGGCGGTAGGCGGTCTCCAGCATCTGTCGACACTCCCCCTCGTTGCTGGGGGCCATGACCAGGGTGTTGGGGATGGCGCGGAAGAAGCTCAGGTCGAAGACGCCGCTATGGGTCGGACCGTCAGCGCCGACCAGGCCGGCGCGGTCGACGGCGAAGGTGACGTCGAGATTTTGCAGCGCGACATCGTGAATCAGCTGGTCGTAGGCGCGCTGCAGAAATGAGGAGTAGATCGCCACCACCGGCTTGAGCCCCTCGCAGGCGAGGCCGGCGGCGAAGGTCAGGGCGTGCTCTTCGGCGATGCCGACATCGAAGTAACGTTCCGGGAACTCGTTGGCGTATTCCACCAGCCCCGAGCCCTCGCACATCGCCGGGGTGATGGCCACCAGGCGCTCGTCCTGGCGCGCCACATCCCGCAGCCAGTCGCCGAAGATACGGGTGTAGGTGGGACTGCCCTGGTTCTTGTCCAGCTTGCCGGTAGTGATGTCGAAGGGGGTGACGCCGTGGTAGACCGACGGCGCCCCCTCTGCCGGTTCATAGCCCTGCCCCTTGTTGGTGACCACGTGGAGCAGTTGCGGGCCGCGCATCTCGCCCATGTTGTGCAGGGTCACGCTCAGGGTATCGAAATCGTGGCCGTCGATGGGACCGATGTAGTTGAAGCCCAGCTCCTCGAAGAGGGTGCCCGGCATCACCATGCCCTTCATGTGCTCCTCCCAGCGGCTGACGAACTCGCTCAGGTGCGGCATGCCGCTAAGGGCGGATTTGCCGCCCTCGCGCACCCACTGGTAAAACCCGCCCGACAGGATCTTGGCGAGGTGGTTGCGAAAGCCGCCCACCGAGGGCGAGATGGCCCAGTCGTTGTCGTTGAGGATTACCAGCAGATCCACGTCCAGGGCGCCAGCCTGATTGAGGGCCTCAAAGGCCATGCCGCCGGCCACCGAGGCATCGCCGATCACCGCGATCACCCGTCGCCTCTCTCCTTTTGCGCGAGCCGCCGCGGCCATTCCCAGCGCGGCGCTGATCGAGGTGCTGGCGTGGCCGGTACCGAAGGTATCGAATTCGCTTTCGCTGCGCTTCGGGAAGCCGGAGATTCCGCCGCGCTGGCGCAGACTGTGCATTGCCTCGCGCCGACCGGTAAGGATCTTGTGGGGATAGGCCTGGTGTCCCACGTCCCAGACGATGCGGTCGTGAGGGGTGTCAAAGAGATAGTGCAGGGCGATGGTCAACTCGACCACGCCAAGCCCCGCCGCCAGATGGCCGCCGGTACGGGAGACGCTGTCAATGAGGAAGCGCCGCAGTTCAGCGGCCAGGGGTTCGAGCTGGTGTTTTTCCAGCCGGCGAAGGTCGCTGGGGGAGTTGATCCCCGCCAACAACAAAGGGGAATCATCAGGTTTTTTGGGGGGACGGTGGGGCATGCTCGTATACCTGGGGCGGATGCGACCGAATCGTGGGACAGGGGACGAATGGCATATTCTAAGCCATATCAGTTTTATTTGCCTGTTTTGGGCGCGGCGCGGATCCGCTGTTGATGATACCTCATCCCGCCGATGATCCATCAGGGGCCCGAACCGGCCACCTTCGGCTCTAACGTTTCCGGCTGACAGCCGCTCAGCAGATATTCCCGGAACGCCTGGGCCGATGGCGAAAGCCGTTTGCCCTTGCGCTGGACCATGAACCAGGTACGGTGAATCGGGAAGCCGACCACGTCCAATTCGACCAGTTTGCGGGTCTCCAGTTCCAGTTCCAGGCTGTGGCGGGAGACGACCGCCAGCCCCAGTCCCGCCCTAACCGCCTGCTTGATCGCCTCGTTGCGGGTCATCTCCATCCCCATGCGGATGGGTATGTCGTGTTCGCGGAAAAAGCGCTCCATGGCGAGACGGGTTCCCGAGCCGGATTCGCGCATCAGAAAGGGCTCTTCCGCCAACCGCGTCAGCTCAATGCGGCGGGCGGTGGCGAGGGGATGATCCGGCGGCGCGATCACCACCAGCGGATTATCCATAAACGGTTCCGCATCCAGGTCAAGATTCTCCGGCGGTTGCCCCATCAGCACCAGATCCACCTCGTTACGCTCCAGCATGTTCATCAGGCCGCGTCGGTTGGTCGCCTCCAGTTTCAGGGAAATGTTCGGATAGCGGCGGTGGAATCCCGCCAGCGCACGCGGAGCAAAATAGTTGACGGTACTCGCCACGGCGATGCGCAGACGACCGCTCTGCACCCCTTTCATGGCCTCCAGTATCTCCTCTACCTCGGTAAGTTCCTGAAAGATGGTGCGTACGTACTGATACAGCTCGCGACCGGCCTCGGTGAGGTGAATCGTCTTGCCCAGCTTTTCGAACAGGCGCAGGCCGATGCTTTCCTCCATCTGCTTGACTTGCATCGATACCGCTGGTTGACTCATGAACAGGGTCTCGGCGGCGCGGGTATAGCTGAGCTTGTCGGCGACCGCGTTGAACACCTGGAGTTGGCGAAGCGTTAAGTGGTGCATGGTGGAAGAGTAGTCATGTCGGTGCAAACCTGAAATCATCCGCCGATGAGTGTCGGGGCGGTGCTCGCGAGGGCTTCCTATAAGTTATCATGTATGAGTTGGATCGTGAAGTATTCGATTTTGTTATGTCGGGGAGGGTTGCATATTGATGCAAGGAGTTTTGCGGAAACTGGCTACCTCGCTTTACCGGCTCGTGGTAGTCTTTAGCGATGAGTGGCGTACAGGTGCGGTGGAGAGGGGTGTTCCTTTGCGGCGCGACGCGACGGCGGCTACGAAATTGAACTCGGACAGATGTCAGCAGGAGATCTAATGCGCATTGGCGTTCCACGGGAGATCAAGATGATGGAGGGGCGTGTCGGGTTGATCCCGGAGGCCTGTCGCGAACTGCTTGATCAGGGATACGAGGTATTCATTGAAAGCGGCGCCGGCGAGGCCGCGGGTTACGCCGATGAAAGCTATCGCGAGCTAGGGGTCGAAATCTGCGATAATGCGGCACGGTTGTATGAAACAGCGCAACTGGTGGTCAAGGTCAAGGAGCCGATCGGCCCGGAGCTGGATCTCCTGCGTCGGGATCATTTCCTGTTCTGTTATCTCCATCTGGCCGCCAGTGAGCCCCTGACCAAGCGACTCTGCGAGATCGGCCTCACCGCCATCGCCTTCGAAACGGTCCAGGATGACCACGGGCGGCTGCCCCTGCTCGCACCCATGAGCGACGTGGCCGGCCGCATCGCCGCCCAGGTCGGTTGCCATCTCCTCTATCGTCCGGAGGGCGGCAAGGGGTTGCTGCTGGGTGGCATAGCGGGTATCGAGCGTGGCAGGGTGACGGTGCTTGGCGCCGGCCACGCAGGGGAGCAGGCGGTAAGGGTCGCGGCGGCGTTGGGGGCCCAGGTGACGGTTTTTGATCTCAAACCGGATAGGCTGGAGGCGATGCGCCGGATCGGCGCCAATGTAACCCCCCTATATCCTTATGCCCAGCGGATTGTCCGCGAGTTGCGGGAGACGGATCTGCTGATCGGGGCGGTGCTGGTACCCGGTGCGCGTGCGCCCCGGCTGGTGAGTCGCGATATGGTGGCGCAGATGGCGGCTGGTAGCGTCATCGTCGATATCGCCGTGGATCAGGGCGGCTGCATCGAGACCATCCGCGCCACGGACTGGTCTTCTCCGACCTACCTGCAAGAGGGGGTGTTGCATTTCGGTGTCGCGAACATGCCGGGCGCGGTTCCTCGCAGTTCCGCCCAGGCCCTGTCCGCGGCGATTACGCCCCATGTCTCGCGTATCGCCGCGGGCGACTGGGAGCAATCCACGGTACTCGCCCAGGGCGTCAATGTGCGCCGGGGGCGATTGATGCACCCCGCGCTGCGGCAACAATTCGCCGGTCGTCCCTGGATCGACCAAGCCCTCCAGTGAACCCGTTGACCGATACCATTCGATCCCCCAGCGCGATGTCGGCATCACCCCCGATCCCCTGCGATGATTTAACCCCCTGGGAAGGCGCGCGCCAGTTGGCGGATTTGCTCGGTGGGACGGGAGTTGCCGATGCGACATGGACGATCGCCGTCGCGGGTGATGATTGCCACGATGAGGTCGCGTCGCTGTTGCGTGAGCAGGGTTTCCGGGTAACGCGGGATACCCGACAACGGCATGGCGGGCTGGATGGTCATGACCTGCTGGTGCTATGCAAGCGCCATGACGCCCTCGATGGGGCCTTGCCGGGGGATGTCGGGCATCCGCTGACTCTCGTGAGCGACAGGGTTCCCGCCGGTGTCGGCGACTGGCTGGCGGAGTCATCGCGGCGGGAGTTTGTGTTGCTGGATTCGCATGGGGGCTACCGGGAGTTGCTTCCCCATGCCATCCGGCGTTTGTTGAAGTTGGAACGCTCGACGGCGGCGGCTAGGGAGGCGGGGGAGTGGCTGACCCTCTTCTCCCGTCTGCTGGAGCAGAGTTTCAACAGCGTCATGATCACCGCGCCGGATGGACGCATCGAGTATGTCAATTCGGCGTTCACCAAGATTACCGGTTACTCGCGCGAGGCGGTGGCGGGGCAAACCCCGGCCTTTCTCTCTTCCGGACAACACGATTCCGCTTTCTTTCGTGATCTTTGGGCGGCGGTCAATGCCGGCAAGGTGTGGCGGGGCGATATCTGCAATCGCCGCCGCGATGGCGCCCTCTACTGGGAGGCGACCACCATATCGCCGATCTATGGCGCTGACGGCAGGGTAAGCCACTATCTTTCGGTAAAGGAAGACATTACCGAACGAAAGCGGGCGGAAGAGCGCCTGGCGCGAAGCGAGAGCCACTTTCGCGGTGTCTACGAGTCGGCGGCCTACGGCATCGGCCTCCTCGACAAGGGCATGCGTCTACTCTCCGGCAACCCCGCCATGTGCCGTATCCTCGGGCGCGAATCCCGGCAGTTGCACGGGCGGCACCTGTTCGAGCTGATCAACCCGGAGGATCATCGGCGGTGGCGGACCCTGGCGGAGGCGGCGCTGGTCGGGGATTGGTCCCGGGCCAGCGGCGACCTGCGTTTCGTAACCCCGGCGCGGGCGACGGTCTGGGCCACCATCTCCATTGCCGCGCTGGAAGACAGCGAGGCGCATTGGCTTTTGCACCTGCAAGACATTACCGATCGCAAGTACAGTGAATGGGCAAGGGCCGAGAGCGAGTCCAATTTTCGCCACGCCTTCGAAGACGCTGGCCACGGTATGGCCCTGGTATCACCCCTGAAACTGCGTTTCCTGCGGGTCAATCAGGCGTTGAGCCGGATGCTGGGCCGGGAGGTGGTCGCGTTGCAGGGGGTGGGGATGGCGAGTCTCACCCATCTCGACGACAGGGAGGGGGAGCGAGGGTGGCTGCAACGGCTCTACGCGGGGGAGATCGACAGCTACTCCATGGAAAAGCGTTTCATCAAGGCCGATGGCGGTCCGATCTGGACCATTGCCAACGTTTCCATGATTCGCACCAAGGAGGGTGATGCAAAGCATCTGGTCATGCATGTCCAGGACATCGGCGCCAAGAAGGAGGCGGAAGCGGCGCTGCGTCAGGCCAAGGAGAAGGCGGAGGAGGCGAACAAGGCCAAGAGCGTCTTTCTCGCCAACATGAGTCACGAGATCCGCACCCCGATGAACGCCATCCTGGGCTTTTCGGAAATGCTGGTCAACGAGGTGGCGGAGGAGCGCCATCAGGGCTACTTGCGCACCATCCGCAGCAGCGGACTGGCGCTGCTGACCCTGATCAACGAGATCCTGGATCTGTCCAAGATCGAGGCGGGCAAATTGACCATCCGCAAAGATCCTTGCGATCTGCGCGGTCTGGTGGATGAGGTGATTCAGGTCTTCTCCCTCAAGGTGCGGGAGAAGGAGCTTGCCCTGGAGTCGCGGATAGATGATTCGGTTCCCGAGTCGTTGATGATCGATCGCTTGCGTTTCCGCCAGGTGCTGGTCAATCTGGTGGGAAATGCGGTCAAGTTCACCAGTCAGGGCTTCATTCGCGTCGTCGTCACGTCGACGCCGACGACCACCGACGTCGTCTCGCTGGATATCTCGGTGGCGGATAGCGGCAAGGGGATCGAGCCGGAGATGCAACAGGCGATCTTCGAGGCGTTTCGCCAGCAGGACGATGAGGATAGCCGGGTGCATGGCGGAACCGGCCTGGGCCTGAGCATCTGCCAACGACTGGTGGATATGATGGGGGGGCGCATCGATCTGGTCAGCGATCCGGGGCGAGGTTCCTGTTTCCATATCCACCTGCCCGAGGTGGCGATGGCGCAAGGGGGGAAGGATGAGGCGCCTGATGCGCTGGAGGAGATGCCGGCGATCCTCGGCGGACGGCTGCTCGTGGCCGACGATGTTGTCGCGAATCGCGATCTGATTCGGGCGATGTTGAAGGATCTGCCGTTGGAGATTCGCGAGGCGGAAAATGGCAAGGGTGTGTTGCGGCAACTGGAGGAGGGGGCGCCCGATCTGGTGCTGATGGATCTGCGCATGCCGGAGATGGATGGGGAAGAGACCCTGCGTCGCATGCGCGCCGATGCGCGCTGGCGCGATGTTCCGGTGGTCGCCCTGACCGCATCGGTGGTAGGCCAGGGCGAACAGGAGTTTCGCGCCAGGGGCTTCGACGGCATGCTGGCCAAGCCGATCGACGGGACACGACTGTTCGCCCTGCTCGGGCGATATCTGGCGATCCAGGCGCCGGAGTCGCGGGCGGAAACGGCGGCGGCATCAACGGCGGACTCCCCTTCTTCCGAACATTGCGCCAGACTCAAGGCGCTGATGCCGCGTCTGCGCGGTGAGATGATGGAGCATTGGCGGGTCCATTCCCGCAGGCGCTCGTTTCGGGATATCGGACGTTTCGGCGCCGAGTTGATCGAACTGGGGGAGGGCGCCAATATCGTCGAGTTGGCGCGACTCGGCCATCGCTTGCGCAGACAGATCAACGCATTCGATGTGGTCGCGATTTCGGCAACCATGGCCGATTACCCAAGGCTGGTGGAACGGCTGGGCCAGGGTTGTGACGAGGAGTGATTGCGGGTGGAAAGAGACCAAGCGCCATACGAGAGGCATCAGGAGGGCGATTCGATGACCGAAGAGAAGGGGCGTCACTACTCCATCCTCATCGTCGACGACACGCCGGAGAACATCCAGGTAGTGGCGGGCGTATTGGGTCCTCTGGGTTATGATCTCTCCTTCGCCGTCAGCGGTATCGACGCCCTGGAGCTGGTCGCCACCGAGCCCTATGACCTGATCCTGCTGGACGTGATGATGCCGGGCATGAGCGGCTTCGAGGTGGCGGAACGGATGGGGCGGGATGCGCGCATGCGCGAGATACCAATCATCTTCCTCACCGCGCGCAGTGATGAGGAGGGGGTGGAGCGGGGCTTCAAGCTCGGCGGCATCGACTATATCACCAAACCCTTCAACCATTCCGAACTGGTCGCACGTTTGCGCCGCCATCTCGAATTCTACCGCCAGCGACGGGTGATCGCCCAGCGCAACCGTCTGCTGGAGGCGGAGGTGGAGCAGCGCAAGCGCGCCGAGCGCGACAGCGCCGCCGCCCATCGCCAGTTGAGCGATTTCGTCGCCAACATCGAGGATATCGCCTGCGTCAGGGGGCTCGACGGGGCGCCTGGACGGGTCAACGAGGCCTTCCATCGCATCACCGGCATCGACCCGCGGCGGCTCAAGGACGATCCCCAGTGCTGGCTCGAAGCGGTGGTCGAAGAGGATCGCCGGTCATTACAGGCGCTCTTTGCCGCCCATGCCACGGGGACGCAGTGGATCGAGACCGAGTACCGCGTCGTCGCAAGCGATGACGGCGAGCCGCGGCGTATTCATGCGCGGATGGTCGGGGTGCGGGACGAACAGGGCGGCTACATGGGCTATCACTGCATCGAGCGGGACGTGACGGAACAGCGCCTGAGCGAAGAGCGTCGTTACGACAGCGTCCACCGCCGGCTCGCCGCCACCATCGAGGCGCTGCCGGACGCGATGCTGGTGTTTGATCAGGAGGGTCGCCTGGAGGCCTTTCACAACCCCATCAAGGAGCTGTTGCTGCTCGATCAGGACGCCCGATACCAGGGGAAAACCCTGGAGGAGCTCTTTCCCGAGCATCTGGCGCTGGCGTTTCGCAGGGCCATGAGGGTCGCCGACCGGGAGGGCCGAAGCGACGGCATCCGCTGCCGCTGTGATCGCGAAAGGGAGAGCACCATCGAGCTTTCCGCCGCCCCCCATATCGACCCCTTTACCAACGGCAAGCGCTTCGTGGTGCTGGCCCGGGATATCAGTGAAAGGGTGCGCGCCGAGCAGCGTCTGCGTCAGGCGGCGGTGGTCTTTGAAAACAGCACCGAGGCGATCATGGTCGCCGATAGCGAGCAACGTCTGCTGATGGTCAATCGCGCCTTCTCCGAGATCACCGGCTATACCGAAGAGGAGGTGCTCGGACGCTCCCCCGCCTTTCTCCAGTCGGGCCGCCAGGGGCCGGAATATTACCGCCAGATATGGGACGAGATCGGTCGTACCGGACGCTGGCGCGGGGAGTTCTGGGACCGGCGCAAGAGCGGCGAGGGTTTCCCCGCCGATGTCTCGATTATCGCCGTGCATGAGGAGGGACGACAGGGGCCGGCCTACTACATCGGCATTCTCAGCGACCTCACGGAACGCAAGCGATCGGAACAGCAGGTGCGTTTTCTCGCCAATCACGATGTCCTGACCGGGCTCGCCAACCGGCAGTTGCTGCGTGATCGGGTCGAGCAGGCAATTCGCCAGGAGCAGCGGGTTGGCGGCAAACTGGCGCTGCTGGTGATCGGCATCGACGGCTGTAAACGGATCAACGATACCCTCGGTCATGCGGTGGGTGACCAGCTGTTGCTCGACATCGCGGAACGGATCGGCCGCGCCTTGCGCCGGGTGGATACCCTGGCGCGCATCGAAAGCGACACCTTCGCGGTATTGGTTACCGATGTCGCCCAGGCCTGGGAGGTCACCGCGACGGTGCGCCGCATCCTCGAATACTTTCAGGAGCCCTATTCGTTTGATGGCTATGCCCTGGCGATTGCCGGGGCCATTGGCGTGAGCATCTTTCCCGATGACGGCGAGCATTTCGATGACCTGCTGCGTCAGGCCAGCGCCGCCATGGCCCGCGCCGCCCACCAGGAGGAGAAGTATCTCTTCTTTTCGGCCGAGATGACGGAGCAGGCGCTGGAGCGGGTGGAGCTTGAGAGCGATTTCCGTCAGGCGCTCAGGGAGAATCAATTTTGTCCCCATTTTCAGCCCCAGGTGGAGCTGGCGGATGGTAGAATCATCGGCGCCGAGGTGCTGATCCGCTGGCGGCATCCCGAGCGGGGCATGATGTTGCCGGGGCGGTTCATTCCCTTCGCCGAGGAGAGCGGCCTGGTTTTGCCGATGACCGACTGGTTGATCGATGCGGTAGCGGCGCAGCTGGTAGAATGGTTGAAAAAGGGGCTCTCGCCAGGGCGGTTGGCGATCAACCTGTCGCCGTTGACGTTTCGTCAACCCGATCCCTGCGGGCGGGTGCTCCAGATCATCGAGCGGCATGGCGTCAATCCCGACGCCATCGAACTGGAGATTACCGAGGGGCTGATTCTGGAACATACGCAGGAGGTGGGTCGCACCCTGGACCGAATGCGCGCGAGCGGTTTCGCGCTCGCCATTGATGACTTCGGGACCGGTTACTCATCCCTCAGTTATCTCAATCGCCTGCCCATCGACAAGCTGAAGATCGATCAATCCTTCGTGCGCGGCATACCCGGCGACGCCAACGACGAGATGATCGCGCGCACCATCGTCTATCTCGCCCGCGGGCTGGGCATGCGCGTCATCGCCGAGGGGATCGAGGAAGATGCGCAGCGCCGTTTTCTGCGCGACGCGGGCTGTCACGAGGGACAGGGATGGCTGTTCGGAAAGCCCATGGATGCCGATGCCTTCGAGGCTTATTATCGCGACCATGGTAACGGATGAGCGGGACGCGCGCCCGCGGCGTATCATCAAGCGGAGACATACAGGAGCAATGAGACACGATGAGTGAACAGCAACAGCCGGTCGTACTGATCGTTGACGATGTGATGGAGAACATCCAGGTCGTCGCCAGCCATCTGCGCAATGAGGAGTACGAGTTGCTCTTCGCCACCGATGGGCATTCCGCCCTCGACGTGGTTGCCGAGGGGCGGGTCGACCTTATCCTGCTGGATGTGATGATGCCGGGTCTCAATGGCTTCGAGACCTGTCGCGATATCAAGAAGCGGCCGGAGACGGCGGAGATTCCGGTAATCTTTCTCACCGCCAAGGCGGATACCGAGAGTATCGTCAACGGTTTCGAGGCCGGCGGCGTCGATTACATCACCAAGCCTTTCAACGGGCCGGAATTGCTTGCCCGGGTCCGCACCCAGTTGCGGCTGCGCCAGGATGCCGCGGCGCTGCGCAACGCCATGGCCGCCAAGGATCGTTTTCTCTCGATCATCGCCGACGAGATCAACACCCCTTTCGGCGGTTTGCAGGGCATGCTTGCCATGCTCGCCCGGGAGTGGCGGGAGCTGCCCGAGGATGAGCTGGACGACTATCTGGAGATGGCCCGCAATGCCGCGGACGGTGTCGGCGGTCTGTTTTCCAATCTTCTCTCCTGGTCGCGGTTGCAGAACGGTCTGTTCGGTTTCCAGCCCCGGGATCTTGCCCTCGGCGAGCTGCTGGAGGAGACGCTGGAGCTGTTGCAAGCGGATGCCGCCCGCAAGGGGGTGACGGTGACGCTTGAGGTTGAGTCGGCGGCCTCCGTTCACGGCGATCCGGGCATGCTCGCCAAGGTGTTCGAGAACCTGCTCGCCAACGCCATCAAGTACAGTCGTCGCGGCGGCGAGGTGATGGTTACGGCTCAGCAGCGCGAGGATGGGGCGCGGGTGCGCTTTCTCGATCGCGGCGTCGGTGTCGACGAGGCGCTGCTGCCGCATCTCTTCGCAATGGACCGCACCACCCTCAAGCCGGGCACCGACGGCGAGTCGGGCGGCGGTTTGGGGCTGATCCTGTCACGGGCGTTGGTGGAGCAGCATCAGGGTGCGTTGACACTGCGTAACAGGGACGACGGCGAGGGCGTGGAAGCAAGGGTCTCCTTTCCCCGGCATGCCGCATGAGCCTGGACGGCTTGAGGGGCATGTGAACAAAGGAATGGAGTAAGGGAAAGCTTATGTTTTACAAGTCAGATATATCCGGGTTCGTGGATGCGCTCAAGGAGTTGAGCGAAAAGGGGCGGACCTGTACCGCGGTTTTTTTCGATCAGAAAGGGGGCTGGGGCAAGGTCCGGCTGGTCGAGGGGCGAGTGTGCGATGCCCGCTACAACGGCGCCAAGGGGGTCGAGGTGTTGCGCCAGATCAGCGGCGCGAAACAGATGCAATATCAGTTTCGCGACGATGACCCGAGCGCGGCGAAGAAGGTGGCGTGCGAATTCGGTGAAGAGGAGTTTTTCGGCTTCTTTCAGGTCTCGGTGGTGCGCGGGGATCACCGCGGCGAGGCCCCCGCCGGGGTGGCCGCGCCCGCGACCTCGCGCAAGCACAAGGTGTTGATCGCCGACGACAGCCGCATCGCCCGCAAATCCATCGCCCGCATCCTGCTCGCCAACGGAATCGAGGTAGTGGAGGCGGAGAATGGCTTCGAGGCGCTGGGGCAACTGGAGAATGAAAAGCCCCATCTGGTCATGCTCGACCTGGTCATGCCGGGCCTGGATGGCTACAAGGTGCTCGAAGCGATTCGCAAGAAGCGGATCTACCGCCAGTTGCCGATCTTCATTCTGACCTCTCGCGACAGCCTGATGGACAAGCTCAAGGGGCGCATGAGCGAGAGTGACGAGTACCTGACCAAGCCGGTGGACGAAGGCGAGCTGATGGCGAAGGTCGCCAACTACTTCCAGAGAGAGGGTATTTGAGGCGATGTCGGCGATCTCCCCCCGGATGCTGGAAAAACTCGGCGAGCGCGGCGAGTCCCGGCTGTATCACGCGGCGGATATCGTCTTCGCCATTGGCGATGCCGGCGACGAGATGTACCTCATCGAAGAGGGCATGATCGAGCTCTTCTTTGAACCCGGCAAGTCGCCCAAGTATCTGGGGCCCGGCGAGTTATTCGGCGAATTGGCCTACATTGTCGGCAATCATGTGCGTACCGCCTCCGCGGTGGCGCTGGAAGAGAGCCGCTTGCGGGTCTTCGATCAGGGGGGGCTGGATGAACTCCTCGCCTGCATGCCGCGGGAGCTCTTTCAGCTGGCGCGCAATGCCTGCGGCTACCTGGTACGGTCGGAGCAGGCGTTGTTGCGTCAGATCCAGCGTCAGGACCGGGAGCTGGAGTTTTCCCTCGATTTCGCCGGAAGGACAAGGGCGGAGTTTGAATGCTTCACCGACGTCGGCGTGCTGGACGGGGGCAGCGGGCTTTTCTCCCGGGATTGTCTGGCCCGCTACCTGCGCAAGCTCGATGAAGATGACTATACCAGGGAGAGGCCGATCGGCGTAATGGTGCTGCGTGTCGATTCGTTGTCACGTATCGGCGAACGCCTGGGAGCCGTCTTCGAGGAGCGGATGCTGAGCTGGGTCAGCGAAACCTTGCGCTCCATCATTCAGAGAGGGGACCTGGCGGCTCGGCTCGGCGAAGAGAGCTTTGCGGTACTCCTGCTCGGCGCTGACCGGGCGGCGCTGGAAAATGCGCAAGCCCATCTGCAACAACGGCTTGCCAATGCGCCAGTGCGACTGCCCGGTGGCGGGGCGGCGCTGTCCGCCGCCTTCGGCCTCGCCGACTCCGAGGATGGTATCGCCGCCCGGGATCTGCTGATCGACGCCGAAAGCGAGGTGACGGCGGTTTCAGTCGTGGGCTGATCCTTCGCCGGGACTGAATTGTTCAGAGCGCCTTGATCTTTTCGATCAGGGCATAGGCGGAGTGGTTGTGGATCGACTCGAAGTTTTCCGACTCCACCGTATAGGCGACGATCCGATCGTCGGCGTTCAGTCGTCCGGCCACGTCCCGCACCATGTCCTCGACGAACTTGGGATTGTCGTAGGCCCTTTCGGTAACGTGTTTTTCATCCGGGCGCTTGAGCAGGCCGTAGAGTTCGCAGGAGGCCTCCTTCTCGACCATCTCGATCACCTCTTCGATCCAGACGAAGTCCCGGGTACGAACCTGCACCGTGACATGGGAGCGCTGATTGTGGGCGCCGCGGTCGGAGATCTTCTTGGAGCAGGGGCACAGACTGGTCACCGGCACCACGACCTTGATGTCGAGCTGCGGAACGCCGGCGTGGATCTCGCCGATCAGGGTGATGTCATAGTCCATCAGGCTCTTGACGCCGGAAACCGGCGCGGTCTTGTTGACGAAGTAGGGGAAACTCATCTCGATATGCCCCGACTCCGCCTCCAGACGCTGGGCCATCTCCGCCAGCATCCCCTTGAACGACTCGACGCTGATCTCCTTTTCATGGCTATTGAGGATCTCCACGAAACGGGACATGTGGGTACCCTTGAAATTATGGGGCAGGTTCACGTACATGTTGAAGGTGGCGACGGTATGCTGCTCGCCATCGTTGCGGTCCTTGACCCGCACTGGATGGCGAATATCCTTGATACCAACCTTGTTGATGGCGATGCGGCGTTTGTCTTCGCTGCTCTGTACATCGGCGATGCTGCAATTGGCGCCTTGTTTGTCCGTCACTGGGGGTCCTCTCTGCTCTGTCTCTCCCGACGTGGTGGGCGGGGATATCTGGATGCGTCGCTGGAATCGCGCTTTTTCGAAAGAAAAGAGCGCGAATTATCCAGGTTTCGGCCAGCGCCCGCAAGAACGGGGAGTCGCTGGTAATTATCGGCTCGGTTTCGACTCAATATGCTTCCGATTCCTCGGAAAGCAAGCAGAGGCAAAAACGCCAAAATTCACGGCCTATTTTGATTTCATAATGGAGTAGAATGCTCGGTCTTTGAAGGCTCGGGGGTGCTTGACCTATGTTTGACCGCGTCAAAGAGGATATTCGCTGCGTGTTCGATCGCGATCCCGCGGCGCGTCACTGGTTCGAGGTGATCACCACCTATCCGGGATTGCACGCGGTACTCGCCCACCGTCTCTCCCATGCGCTCTGGAAGCGCGGCTTCTGCTGGCTCGCACGCTGGATATCCGGCGTCTTCCGCTGGCTGACCGGCATCGAAATCCATCCCGGCGCGCAGTTGGGGAGGCGGTTTTTTATTGACCACGGAATGGGTGTCGTGATCGGCGAGACGGCGGTGGTCGGTGACGATTGCACCCTGTACCACGGCGTGACCCTGGGCGGTACCAGTTGGCGAAAGGGCAAGCGTCATCCGACGCTGGGCGATAATGTGGTGGTTGGCGCGGGGGCGAAGGTGCTGGGACCGATCGAGATCGGCAATGACGCGCGCATCGGCTCCAATGCGGTGGTGGTGAAGCCGGTTCCCCCGGGGGCGACGGTGGTGGGTGTGCCGGGGCGGCTGGTGGGCGTCTCGGCGGGGGATGCGCCCCATCGCGGCAAGATCGCCGACAAGCTTGGCTTCGATGCATACGGGGTGACGAAGGACGCCCCGGATCCGGTCGCCCACGCCATCAATTGCATGCTCGATCATATCCATGTGATGGACAAGCGCATGGAGGGCATGTGCGAGGCGATGAAGCGACTCGGGGCCGAACAGCCGGATGTGGCGTTGCCGAGCATCGACTCCTGCGAAATCGCTTCGACCAGCGAGGAGTTGCTGCGGATTCGATCCGGTGACAAGGGGCAGGCGGCGTACGAAGGATCCGGGGAGACGCCCGATAGCGATTCTCGAAATGATGGGGAGAGGGGTTGATAATCCGTGCCGCGGGGCCCACTTCAAAGTTGACTGAAATACTTGGTTAAAGCTATAGTCGCCAGCCAGCGAAATCGGGAGGAGCGCCCTTGAAACTGACCACGAAAGGCCGATATGCGGTAACCGCGATGATCGATCTGGCTCTGCATGATGAAGCGGGCCCCGTCTCGCTGGCGGAAGTGTCCCGCAGACAGGACATCTCCTTATCTTACCTGGAGCAACTCTTTTCGAGTCTGCGCAAACAGGGTCTGGTGGAGAGCATACGGGGACCGGGCGGCGGTTATCGCCTGGGGCGTGCGGCGTCAGGTATCCGTATCGCCGACGTCATCGAGGCGGTGCATGAGAACGTGGACACCACCGCCTGCGGCGGCGCCCACAACTGCCGCGGCGCCCAGGAGTGCCTGACCCACGAATTGTGGCACGAGTTGAGTGAAAAGATCCGGGAATACCTCAGCGGCGTTACCCTCGGGGATCTGACTCAACGCAACGCCCGCAAGGGCGAGGACAAGAGTTGCCGGCCGCGGTCGGTGACGATGCGGTCGCAGAGCCGACTGGGATAGAGTGGGCGATGACGATCAAGCGCCGAACAGCAAATTGAGATGGTCAAGCGACGGAGTCGATCATGAAACTACCAATATACATGGATTACTCGGCGACCACGCCGGTGGATCCCCGGGTCGCCGAAAAGATGTGTCAGTGCCTGACCCTGGAGGGCAACTTCGGCAATCCTGCGTCCCGCTCTCACCTCTATGGTTGGCAGGCCGACGAGGCGGTGGAGCTGGCGCGCAAACAGGTGGCCGAGCTGATCGGCGCAGATCCCAAGGAGATCGTCTGGACCTCCGGCGCGACCGAATCCGACAACCTTGCCATCAAGGGCGCCGCTCACTTTTACAAGAAGAAGGGGCGGCATATCATTACCTGCAAGACCGAACACAAGGCGGTGCTGGATACCTGCCGCCAGCTGGAGCGGGAAGGGTTCGAGGTTACCTATCTCGACCCCGAGCCCAACGGGCTCATCGACCTCAGGAAGCTGGATGCGGCGATTCGCGACGATACGATTCTGGTATCAATCATGCACGTCAATAATGAGATCGGCGTGATTCAGGATATCGCCGAGATCGGAGAGATCACTCGCGCCCGCAAGATACTCTTTCACGTCGATGCCGCCCAAAGCCCCGGCAAGGCGCCCATGGACATGGCGCGAATGAAGGTGGATCTGCTCTCTCTCTCCGCCCACAAGGCCTACGGCCCGAAGGGGATCGGCGCCCTCTACGTGCGGCGCAAGCCGCGGGTGCGCATCGAGGCGCAGATGCACGGCGGCGGTCACGAACGGGGCATGCGCTCGGGTACCCTGGCCACTCACCAGATCGTCGGCATGGGCGAGGCCTTCCGCATCGCCGGCGAGGAGATGGAGAAGGATAGCGCCCACATCCGCGCCCTGCGCGATCGTCTGTGGGACGGCATCAAGGACATGGAGGAGGTCTACCTCAACGGCGACCTGGAGCGGCGCATTCCGGGCAACCTCAATGTCAGCTTCAACTTCGTCGAGGGCGAATCCCTGATCATGGCGCTTAAGGACATGGCGGTCTCTTCCGGCTCCGCCTGCACCTCCGCCAGTCTCGAGCCGAGCTATGTATTGCGGGCGCTGGGGCGGGAGGACGAGCTGGCGCACAGCTCGATCCGTTTTACCATCGGTCGCTTCACCACCGCGGAGGAGATCGATTACATCGCCACCAAGATCGCGGAGCAGGTGAACCGTTTGCGGGAGCTCTCTCCCCTATGGGATATGTTCAAGGAGGGCGTCGACCTCAAATCCGTTCAATGGGCCGCCCATTGAGGGCGTATCTCACTTTGGAAGTATCTGGTAGAGCCTAAGGCTCTTCGAATCGGAGATCACGATCATGGCATACAGCGACAAGGTTCTGGATCACTACGAAAATCCCCGCAATGTGGGTAATATGGACAAGGATGCGAGCAACGTCGGCACCGGCATGGTGGGCGCACCCGCCTGCGGCGACGTGATGCGCCTTCAGATTCGGGTCAGTGACGACGGCGTGATCGAGGACGCCAAGTTCAAGACCTACGGCTGCGGCTCGGCGATCGCCTCCAGCAGCCTGCTCACCGAGTGGGTCAAGGGCAAGACCCTTGAAGAGGCGCAGCAGATCAAGAACTCCCAGATCGCCGAGGAGCTGGCGCTGCCGCCGGTCAAGGTGCACTGTTCGGTGCTGGCCGAGGACGCCATCAAGGCGGCCATCAAGGACTATTCCGACAAACAGAACGGCTGACGGGAGAGATCATGGCGATCACGCTGACCGAAGACGCGGCCAATCGCGTCAGGACCTTTATCGAAAATCGCGGCAGTGGGGTGGGTATCCGCCTTGGCGTCAAGACATCGGGCTGTTCCGGCATGGCCTACGTGCTCGAATTCGCTGACGAGGTGGGCGAGGATGACACGGTGTTCGAGGATCGCGGCGTAAAGATGCTGATCGACGCCAAGAGCCTGGTTTATCTGGACGGTACCGAGGTGGACTACGGCAAGGAAGGGTTGAACGAGGGTTTCAAGTTCAATAACCCCAATGCCCAGGCCAGCTGCGGCTGCGGTGAAAGCTTCACCGTCTGATGATCGATTTCGCCAAGAACTACTTCGAGTTGTTCGGGCTGGATACGGACTACGCCGTCGATGCCGGAAAGCTCTCCGCCCGATATCGGGAGCTTCAGCGGGTGGTCCATCCGGACCGCTTCGCCGGCGCTTCCGAGCAGCAACGTCGTCTGTCGATGCAGGGCTCGACGCTGGTCAATGAGGCCTATGAAACCCTGCGCGATCCGGTCGCCCGCGGCAAGTACCTCATCGAGTTGCTCGGTGGCGATCCGGATCAGGCGGCCAGTAACCATGATCCCAGCTTCCTGATGGAGCAGATGGAGCTGCGCGAGGAGTTGGCGGAGGCTCGCAACCAGCCCGAGCCCTATACCGCCATCAGCAACATCATGACCGGCATCAACAAGCGCATCAATGGCTTGATGGCGGGGATGGCGTTGGCGCTGGAGGAGGGCGGTGAAAAGGGCTTGGTCGAGGCGGCGGAGATCCTCGGCAAGATGCAGTTCCTCAAGAAGCTTCAACAGGATGCTGAAAACCTGGAAGCCGAACTCGACGACATAATGTGACCCCCTGAATTATGGCATTACTTCAACTCTCGGAGCCGGGCCAGTCCGCGGCGCCCCATCAGCACCGCCTGGCGGCGGGTATCGACCTTGGCACCACCAACTCCCTGGTTGCCTCGGTGCGTAGCGGAACGGCGGAGACCCTGCCCGACGAGCAGGGACGACATATGCTGCCGTCGGTGGTGCGTTACACCGAAGCCGGTGTGGTCGTGGGTCACGCGGCGAAGCGAGCCGCCGCCGACGACCCTCTCAATACCATCAGTTCCATCAAGCGGCTGATGGGGAGGGGCGTGGCGGATCTCTCGCTGCTCGGCTCGCGTCTGCCCTACCAGTTTCTGACCGGCGAGCACGCGGTGCCGCGCATCCACACCCGGGTTGGCGATGTCAGCCCGGTGGAGGTCTCCGCGGAGATCCTGCGTACCCTGGCGCGGCGCGCCGAGCAGACCCTGGGCGGCGACCTGGAGGGGGTGGTGATCACCGTCCCCGCCTATTTCGACGAGGCGCAACGGCAAGCCACCAAGGATGCCGCCACGCTGGCCGGTCTGAAGGTACTGCGGCTGCTCAACGAACCCACCGCGGCGGCGGTGGCCTACGGCCTGGACACTGGCTCCGACGGGCTTCACGCCATCTATGACCTGGGCGGCGGGACCTTCGATATCTCCATTCTGCGCCTCAATCGCGGCGTCTTCGAGGTGCTCTCCACCGGCGGCGACTCCGCCCTCGGCGGCGACGACCTCGATCGCGCCGTGGCGCGCTGGATCATGGAGCAGGCGGGGATCGCCGAGGATGCGGACCAGGGGCTTCAGCGTCGCCTGATGCGCGACGCCTGCGCCGCCAAGGAGGCCCTCAGCGAGGCGGAATCAGTCGCGCTGGATGTGGAACTGGGCGAGGGCCGACGCTGGCGGGGAGAGTTGGCCCTGGAAACCTTCGAATCGCTCATAGAGCCGTTGGTACGCAAGACCCTGGCCCCCTGCCGTCGTGCGCTGCGCGACGCTGGCGTGCGTGCCGACGAGGTTCGTGATGTGGTGATGGTCGGCGGTTCCACCCGGGTGCCGTTGGTGCGGCGGTTGGTGGGGGAGTTTTTCGTCACCCAGCCGCTGGTCAGTATCGATCCCGATCGAGTGGTGGCGGTAGGCGCGGCGCTGCAAGCGGATATCCTGGCCGGCAACAAGCCGGATGAGGAGATGCTGCTGCTCGACGTCAACCCCCTCTCCCTGGGGATCGAGACCATGGGCGGGCTGGTCGAGAAGATCATTCCCCGCAACACCACTATCCCGGTCGCCCGCGCCCAGGAGTTCACCACCTTCAAGGATGGTCAGAGCGCGATGGCGATCCACGTATTGCAGGGGGAGCGGGAGCTGGTCTCCGATTGTCGCTCGCTGGCCCGCTTCGAGTTGCGAGGTTTTCCGGCGATGGTCGCCGGCGCGGCGCGTATTCGAGTCACCTTCTCGGTGGACGCGGATGGCTTGCTCAACGTCGAGGCCTTGGAGGAGACCACCGGCGTCAAGGCCGGTGTCGAGGTCAAGCCCTCCTATGGGCTCACCGATGGCGAGATCGCCGATATGCTCAAGGAGTCCGCCGCCCACGCCCAGGATGATCTGGAGGCGAGGCGTCTGCGCGAGGAGCAGGTGGAGGCGCAGCGGGTGATCGAGTCGCTGCGCGCCGCCCTGGCGGCGGACAGCGATCAGCTCCTCTCCGCCGATGAGAGAGAGGGCGTCGAAGCGGAGCTGGAGAAACTGATTGAAATCGCCGCCGCTGGCAACCATGTGGCGATCAGAAGGGCCATCGAGGCGCTGGAGAAACATTGCGAGTTCTATGTCGAGCGCCGCATGAACGCCAGCGTGCGCAAGGCGATGTCCGGTCACCAACTGAGCGAGTTCGAATAACATGCCGCAAATCATCTTCCTTCCCCATGAAGAGATCTGTCCCGAAGGGGCCGTGATCGAGGCCGAAAGGGGCGTCACGATTTGCGAGGCGGCGCTGGCCAACGATATCGAGATCGAACACGCCTGCGAGATGTCCTGCGCCTGTACTACCTGCCACGTCATCGTGCGTGAGGGCTTCGACTCCCTGGAAGAGGCCTCTGACGACGAGGAGGATCTCCTCGACAAGGCCTGGGGCCTGGAGCCCGAATCCCGCCTGAGTTGCCAGGCCAGGGTCGAGGATGAGGATCTGGTGGTCGAGATCCCCAAATACACCATCAATATGGTATCGGAGAATCACTGATGAGTCTGAAGTGGACCGACACCCTGGAGATCGCCATCCAGCTTGACGAGGCCCACCCTGAGGCGGACCCCACCCACATCAACTTCGTCGACCTGCGCAACTGGATCATCGACCTGCCCGAGTTCGACGATGACCCCGGCCACTCCGGCGAGAAGATCCTGGAAGCGGTGCAGATGGCATGGATCGAAGAGCGGGAATAGTAGAAACCTCCCGGGAACATCGGAGGTCAAGCCTTTACCGTGAATCTATCGGGGAGTGGCGCTCCTTGAAGGACTGCCACTCCTTCGGCCGGTTCATGTTCCGGGGTGGCGAATCGCGCCATGACCGTTAGGCGGGCGGCGGCGAGCATATGTAGTCCGGCCCCGAGGCCTAGATGACCTTGATGGGTTGTTTCCCCAAGGCTGAGCGCGGTCTTCGGATTCGTGATGCCTTGGCATTCAGGTCGCATCCCGAATTAGTTGGGATATCCGCGCGTCAAACCTCGGCCACGCGAACTGAGAGGCGAACCGCCGGCACTGTTCTGGTGTTTTCGGATCACGGCGCGTCATATAGTCGATCAAGGCTTCAGCGAATTGCGGGTAGTCTCCTGGGTTGACCAAGCGTCCAGATACCCCGTCGCTCACCGCATCCATGACCCCGCCAGCGGAGAAGGCGACGGTTGGTAAGCCATGGGCGGCGGCCTCTATCGCTACCATCCCGAACCCTTCGTTGTCGTGATCTTTTTGTTGTACTGGGAAAATATGCGCGTCTGCCGCGAATAGTGCTTCGCCGATCACGGGGTCATCCAGGGCTCTCTCGCCCAGGAATATCACCGACGCCTCGGCGTTGATGGTTCGCAGGCTTTCCCTGATGAGTGGCATTTGCGCCTCTTGCCTGTGTGCCGCCAGATGTGGCTCGCTACCGATTACGACAAGCCTGGCGTCGGGCTGAGAGGACAGGATCTTGGGCAGGATGTGCCGTACGAAGGGGGCAAGGCCCTTTCTTGCGGTAATCCTCCCGATGTAGAGCAAGGTTGGTGAGTCGCCGAGATCGTAGCGTTGTCGGAAGGCTTGACGGGATGCGCCCCGATGAGTGAAATCGGGTAACGAGACGCCTGGGTGGATGGTTGTCAATTTGTCGGCGGGAACTCCCGCACGAGAAGCGAGAGCCCGCGTGAAGCTACTGTTCACGATAATGCGATCCAGTCTTCGAAAAAGTTTTACCCAGATTTGCTGGTAAAGCCAATTGTTGGCTTCAACGTCAAAACCATGCAAATAGACGATGGCTTTACCGCCGCGGAGCACCCTGCCAAGCAAGGCGAAGGGGGCGGTTAGTCCAGAGCCGGCGAACAGGATCTCCGGCTTGACCTGATAGGCCACTCGTATCGATGTCCATGCCGCCGCCGCCAAAAAGAGTGGTAACGGGCGGATCGGTATCTCGCTGGTGGTGATCTCCTTGGGCAGCCAGTGGCCGCAGCCGACAGGTCCAATAACATGAATATCCGCGTTGTTCCGCAGTGCCTCAATACAATGCCAGATCAGCCTCTCCATACCACCGACAAGCGGGGGAAGGTTGCGGGTAATAACCACTATTCGTTTTCGCTTTTGCATCGCGTTTAAATCAGAAAATCCGGGTAACTTAAATCATTGCGGCAGGATGGGCCTCTATGGTCAGATGGCGTAGCGGAGACTCGATCTAATCCACGGTGTGATGGAGGCTTGGTTTTTCCTCTCCGTATGGTAACCTCAGTATAAAAGAATTCGACAGGCTTGGTGGTATCGATGAAAAAATTTTTTGTTGTGATGGTTCTATTCGCGCTGTGCGCCCCGGCAAACGCGATCTACAAATGCAAGAACCCCGATGGCTCCATCTCGTTCAGCGACGCCCCCTGCGGCGCTCGGGACGAGGGGGTCGACATGGAGAAGGAGCAGGAATACCAGGAGGCGGTGGAGCGCCGCAAGCGAGAGGCGCTGGAGATGCGCGCCATGGAGCTGCGTGAGCGAAACGCCACGCTGGTGGAGGTGCGCAAGAAGAAGGATGTCTTCGCCCGCCAATACCACCGGGTGCTGGATGAGAACGCCTGGCCCCACTATACCCAGGAGGCCTATCCGGAACTGGTCGAGGAGTACTTCGACCGCATGATCGAGGTCGAGGACTTTCGCTACAAGGCGGTGCCCCTGGTGCTCAACAGCCAGCGCTGTGATCAGGTTACCCGTAGCGGGCTTGATCGGGAATGGAGCAAAATCGATAATATCTACATCACCGTCGAGTGCCGCAACGGCAACCAGTTTCGCATGAGTGAGCAAGGTATCAAGGAAGGCATCGTGCCCAGCCCCATCTTTGTTAACGGCGAAAACGGCGACGACGAGTAAGGGCCGGGGGAAAGCAAAACCTCCCCACTCGCTGCGCCAGCGGCGGTGCGCAAGGGGTCGTGTAGCCCCGCTATGCAACCCTTTGCATGGCTTGCTAGAGCCTCCATGGGTGTGTGGTTTTGGGGTGTTTTATTCGTGCCGCGCGCCTGCTCGCCAGTTCTTTTCAACGAAAGCCCTCCCCGTGGCGTCTGTCGCCTCCCCCCGGTGGAGCCGCTGGGGCCTCGCGAATGGGGCCTGCGTCTCACCGTGCCGGCCTTTCTCCCCCATCCTTTTGGTTTTTGTTGTACCCTTCACCCCCGCGTTGCCCGGCGGGTGCGGGCAAGGGCTCGGGTGACTGGGCCGGGCGCATCCAGCGGGCCAGGATCAAATCCATCGAAGAGCGATAACTTTTGCGAAATATGGCACCAAACCCCCGTCTGTTACGGATAGGCTCGCTGGCAGTGGCAATGGCGAGCATCCTCGCCCTGTTGTTCTCGGTATCGCTACACGCCCAGCAGGCCGAGGCCGAAGGAGGGACGCTGAACGAAGGGATCACCCTGGAGATGCTGGAGAGTGATGCAGCGCGCCTGGCGGAGCAGGGGACGCCCGAGTCCGAGGCGTTGCTGGAGGGTTATCGAGAGGCGATCAAGGTCGTTGAAAAGGCCAGGGAGCAGGAGGCCAAGGCGCAGCTTTATCGCAATATCATCGCCGGCGAGTCGCAGTGGCGGGATCGCCTGAAGGTGCTGCGGGAGCGCAGCGAGAAGGCGGCCGCCGAACTCCCTCCCTTGCCGAAGCGAGCGACCCTTGACGCCTTGACCAAGGAGCTGGATCGGGAGCAGGCGGACTACCGGATCACACGCAATCAGGCCCAGGAGATGGGGGCGGTTCTGGCGAAGCTGCGGTTACGCCCCGATCGCTCGGCGGCGGAGCTGACCGAAGCAAGGCAGAGGCTCGCCGAGGTGGAGGAGAGCCTGCAAGCCCTGGCGGATGGGAGCGGCGGCCAGGGTAAACGGTTGTTGTTGCAGGCGCGCAAGCGGGAGCTGGCGAGCCGGATTACCCTGTTGGAACTGGAGCGCCTCAGCCATCCGATGCGGCTGGAAGAGGCGGAATTGCACGCGGCTACCGCCACCGCCGAGTTGCAGCGCGGGGAGATGTTGACGCGACGCCTGCAAGAGCGGATCAATGAGCTGCATGCGGCGGAGGCGGAGGAGACCCTGGCGAAGGTCGCGAGTCAGCTCGACGCCGGGCCGGGCAACCCCGTGATCCAGGAGATCTTCGAGACGATCGGCGAACGCAGTCGCCGGCTCAAGCGTCTCGCCGAGGAGATCGAGGGGGTAACCCACCGCCACGAAGAGGTCTCGCTGCGGGTGGAGCGCATGCGTGACGGTCGCGAGCGGATTCGCCGCCAGATGGAGATCCTGGGGCTGGATGAATCCCTCGGCCAGCTGCTGCGCCTCGAACGTCGCCGTATCCCCAAGGTCGAGCAGTTGCAGGGCGAGTTGGAGAGGATTCGCGAAACCCTCTCGGAGGTTCGTATCGCCGCCTTCCACCTCGAAAATGAGAGCGTCTCACTGGACCCCGTCGAGGGGGATAAGGGGGAGCGAGAGGCGGCGACGCTGTTTGTCGACAATCCACCCGCCGAGCGTGAGGTACTGCTGGAGCACTGGAAGGCGGCCCGCGCCACGGATGCGGAGTTGCGCGAACGGCTGCTGTCGGAGTACGGGCGCTATGAGAAGGCCCTGGGTGATTTGCGGTTGGAGTACCGATTGCTGATCGACACGGTCGGGCAATATCGGCACTTCGTCGATCGAAACATGGTTTGGGTGCGAGGCTCCGCGCTGCTCAGCGGCGATCTGCTGGCGAGCGTGGATATGCCCCTGACCTGGGTCATCCATGACGGCGGCTGGGGCGAGGCCGCGGGGGTGATCTGGGAGGCGTGGATACGCAATCCCCTGATCGCCGCCCTCTCGCTGGCGCTGGCGCTGGCGGCATTTCTCTCTCGCGGCTGGATGCGTGAGCGGGAGGCGAGCTGGAACGTGTATATCGGCAAGGTGCGCCATGATCGTTTCACCTATTCGGTGGCGACGCTGGCCTTCGGGCTCGTCATTGTGCTGGGGCCGATCGTGCCCCTGATCTACCTCGGCCTGGTGATGCGTGGCCTGGGGGATTATCCGGCGGTGTCCGCGGTGGGGGCCGGGCTCTTCGAGGCCGCCTTTTTCGCGTTGCTGCTGCTTGGCGCCCTGGAGTTGTACCGCCCCGCGGGGATCGCCCGCGAACATTTCCGCTGGGACGAAAGACGTTGTGATCTGCTCTATCGCAGTTTCCGGATCTTCACCCCCATCCTGTTGCCGCTGGTGTTTCTGATCGGCATGCTGGAGTGGGTGCCGGGCGAGGTCGATCGTAACATGGCGGCGAGGATCCTCTTCGTCATCGCCAATCTCGTGGTGTTGTGGTGGATGCACCGCCTGTTCTATTCCGATCCCAACGTCCTTGAGGGGCTGGCCGGGCGGCGACGCCTGACTTTGGCTCGCCTGCTTGCCCTGGGCGTACCGCTGGGGCTGGCGCTGCTGGCCTTTTTCGGCTACTACTACGGGGCCTTGCAACTGTCCGAGTTGATCGCGCACTCCCTGATGGTGATCGTGGTCATTGGCCTGCTCCATGGCATGGCGCGAAGACGCCTGATGATCGCCCAACGTCGGCTGGCCCTGCGCCGCGCCAGGGAGCGTCGCGCGGCGATACTGGAGAGTCGCGCCAAGGAGCAGGAGTCGGGGGGTAACGAGATCTTCGAAGGCGTGCCCATGGAGGTCGAGGAGCAGATCGATCTGGAGACCATCGACGGCCAGACGCGCACCATGCTGCGGATGATGGTCGTTGTGCTGGCGGCGGGGGTGCTCTCCATGCTCTGGTCGGAGCTGATTCCGGCACTGGGCGGGCTGGACGAGATCGTACTCTGGGAACACTCCTCTGGCGGCGAGGGCTCTGTCGGTCAGGGGGTGACCCTGTGGAGCCTGATGCTTGCCCTGCTGGTATTGGGCATTACCTTCGTCGCCGCCAACAACCTTCCGGGCGTGCTCGAGATCGCGGTACTGCAACCGCTGGAAGTGGAGGTGGGCAATCGCTACGCGATCAGTCTCATCAGTCGTTACGTCATCGTCTCCGCGGGGTTGCTCACCGGTTTCGTGCTGATCGGCCTCGGCTGGGGGGATGTGCAGTGGCTGGTCGCCGCCATGGGCGTCGGCCTGGGTTTCGGGTTGAAGGAGATCTTCGCCAACTTCTTCAGCGGCCTGATCCTGCTGTTCGAGCGCCCGATCCGGATCGGCGACTGGGTCAGCATCGGCGAGTTTTCCGGTTCGGTGACCCGGATTCGCATTCGCGCGACCACCGTCACCGATTGGGATAACCGGGAGCTGATCATCCCCAACAAGAATTTCCTTACCGAGACCCTCAACAACTGGTCGCTGACGGATAGCGTTACCCGGGTCGTGGTCAAGGTGGGGATCGCCTATGGCTCGGATACGGAAAAGGCGCTGCGTCTGATGCGGGATATTATCGACGAACACCCCGACGTGATGAAGGACCCTGAGGCCTCCGTGCTGTTCCTGGGCTTCGGGGATTCGGCCCTCGATTTCGAGGTGCGGGTCTATGTCGAGGACCGCTTGCGGCGGCTCTCCCTGACCCATGACCTGCACATGCGCATCGATCAGGCGTTTCGTCGGGAGGGGATCGAGATCGCCTTTCCGCAGCGGGATCTGCATCTGCGTTCCATCGATCCGGGGGCGCTTCTGCGGGTTGAGCTTGCCGGCGGGTCGCCGACGGCGGCCGAACCCGAACCCCGTGGCGCGGATGAAAACAAGGCATGAAGCGGTTGCCTCCAGTAGCGAGAGCAGATCGCAAGCCAAAGCGGGCGGGGCGCTTCGAGGCGATCGGTCCGGCCATGCTGTTGCTCGCCTGGAGCCTGGTCGCGATCATCTTCGGCGTCAACCTCTACGCCTCCTATCAGCGCTTTCTCCTCGAAAAGCGGGTTGCGGTGCATGAACAGACCCTCGCCGCGGTATCCACCACCGCGGCGGTAATCGACGGCCATTTCGGTAATCTGCACATCGTGCTCAACGCGATCGAGGAGTTCTATGACAAGCTCCACGGTCCCATTACCCCCTTTGATCCGCGCATGGAGGATTACATCCGCTCGCTCACCGAGCACACCCCCTTCTTTTCCGACGTCAGGATATACAATGCCAGGGGGGAGATGATCCACGGCAAGGGGGTGGCGCCGCCATTCTCCCAGCAGGATTTCTTCGCCGACCTGATGGCGCGACAGTTCGAGGAAAATCGCCTGGCGATCGCCCCGCCATTCGCAAAAGAGGAGAGCCGGGGGATATCGGTAACCGTCGCCCTGCGCCGGATCACCGATCGGGGCGAGTTCGATGGGGCGGTGACCGCCAACATGCAGTTCGATCGCATGCAGCGGCAACTGTGGGATCTGCTCAAGGGGTGGGAGGGGCGGATCCTGCTCTATCGTGGAGATGGACGCTTTCTGGTGGAGTTGCCGTTGCGCGAAGAGCCGATGGCGCAACAGGCCGCTATCGACTCGCTGCGATCGCTGGAGGGCGTGTGGGAGTGGTTGCGGGGGGATTACAGCCTGTATTGGGATTTTCCGGAAACCATGAGCGGACCGGGCCTCTATCGCATGGTTTATCGCAACGGTATAGACGCCCCCCTGATCTATCTGGGGGATCACCCCAGAAGCGGCGCGCTGGGAGAGTGGTTTCAGGGCAACTGGCTGTCGCTGTTCATCTATATCGGCATGCTGTTGCTCGGGGCGCTGGTCAGTCTCTACCTGATCCGTCTGCTGGAGCGCCTGCGCCGCACCAACATGAAGTTGCTGCGGGTGGTGGAGTCGGAGAAGCAGGCCAGGCGCAGCAAGGAGGAGGCGCTGATTACCCGGGACACCCTGCTCAACAACTCGCTGGTGATGATCACGCTGGTGGTGGATCGCAAGTTCGCCTGGATCAATCACCGGGCGGAGCAGATGTTCGGTTACAGCGAGGACGAACTGATCGGCCGGGATGCGCATCTGCTCTACGCCGATGAAGAGAGCTATCCCAACGTCGATCGCGCGGCGGCGGCGACCCTCAGTTCCGGTGGTTCCTACGTCAGCGAGGTGGTGTTGCGACGCAAGGATGGCAACACCATGTGGTGCCTCGCCAGCGGCAAGGCGGTCGATCCCGGTAATCCCGCCAGGGGGGTGATCTGGATCGTGCTCGACATCAGCGAGCGCAAGCATTACGAGCAGGAGCTGGCGAAGGCGAAACGGGTGGCGGAGAGCGCAAATCAGGCCAAGACCATGTTCCTTACCAACATGAGCCACGAGTTGCGCACCCCCCTCAACGCGATTCTCGGCTATGCCCGGGTTCTGCGGCGGCAGCCCGACAAGTTGATCGAGAGCGCCCACGCCATTGAAAATGCCGGCGCCCACCTGCTCGACCTCCTCAACGACCTGCTGGATGTGGCGCGGATCGAAGCGGGGCGACTGGTGCTCGACATCGACGAGTTCTCGCTGGGCCGCTTTCTGGATGATCTGACGGAGATGGTACAAGTGCGGGTCCAGGAGCGGGATCTCGATTTCGCGGCGGTGATCGACGAGGAGGCCCGGGTGGGGATAGGGGCGGACCAGAAACGCCTGCGTCAGATACTCCTCAATCTGTTGAGTAACGCCATCAAGTATACCGAGAAGGGGCGGGTCGGCTTGCGGGTCAGGCGACTTGAGGGGGGCTCCCCCGGCCGGGTCCGCATCGCCTTCGAGATCCAGGATACCGGCGTCGGCGTCAGCGTTGAACAGCGAGAGCGCATCTTCCGGTTCTTCGAACAGGGAGACGCCTCGAAACATCAGGCCGATCCCGGGAGCGGACTCGGGCTCGCCATCAGCCGTCGCCTGGTGCGTCTGATGGGCGGCGAGATCGAACTGGAAAGCACCCCCGGAGAGGGGAGTCGCTTCTCCTTCAGCCTTGATTTCCCATTGCGTGAACACACGCCAGAGGAGTCGCGGGAAACGGGGCGTCCGGTCGCCTATGTCGGCGTCCGCAAGCGCCTGCTGGTGGTGGATGATGTCTCCGACAACCGCAGGATATTGCGTCTTTTCACCGAACAGGTGGGGTTCGTGGTGGATGAGGCGGAGAGCGCCGAGGCAGCGGTGATCCAGGCCCGCGCGGCGGTCCCGGATGCCATCCTCATGGACTTGCGCATGCCCAAGGTTGATGGCATCGAAGCCGCAGCGATGCTACGCGAGATCCCCGGTTTGCGCGAGGTTCCGATTATCGCGATATCGGCCAGCCTTTCGGAGCTGGGGCGGGCGGCCCGGGATCATGCCTTTGCCGCCGGTTTGCACAAGCCCGTGGACGAGTTGCAACTGTTCGAAACCCTCGCTAACGTCCTCAGGCTGACCTGGGAGAGCAGTGACACGCCGACAGCGTCGGCGCCGGACGCAGCGATGATGGCGCCGCCCAGCGCCGATCTGCGCAAGCTGCATGAACTGGTACGCATGGGGCGTACCTCCCGGGTACGCAGCTGGATCGATGAGCTGGAAACCACGGATGATCGCTACAGCGCGTTTCTGAAACTGATGCGGGAGCGCTTGCGGCAGTTCGACCTGGATGGGCTGGAAAGGATGATTGAAGAGCGGTTGCGGGAAGAGGGGACGAAAGGGGCTGATAGGACATGAGGCGGATCACTAGATGTGGGGGCGCCTGCTGTGCCCAGGTTTGCCTTCGTGCTCCTGATCTCGCGCGTAAGTCGTTGATGTGATGCTGTATCGTATTGTATAAAAAGGAAAAAAATATATTTTCCTCGTAATCTCCCTTGACGATGGCCGGGGGCGTCGGTACACTTTCTCACTCCGCGATCACTAGATGTTGTGTTCGCGGCGGAGGGCTGCGTGATTCGCGCGCTCCCTTCTTGATCGAAAGGAACCCCGAAAAAAGGCAGGAATCCCCAATGAGAAGCGCCCATCTCAAGGCAGTACCCAACAACGTCAGCGAAATCGCCCTGCAAGAAGCCTCACTGGATATCTGGAGCAGCAAATACCGGCTGAAGATGAAGGACGGCACCCCCATCGATGAGGATGTGGACGCCACCTTCCAACGCGTGGCCGAGGCGCTGGCGCGCATCGAAGCCCCGGAAAAGCAGGATCATTGGAGAGCGCGTTTTCTGTGGGCGCTGCGTCAGGGGGCGATCCCCGCCGGGCGCATCACCTCCAACGCCGGCGCGGAGCGGCACAAGCCCGCCACCTCTACCATCAACTGCACCGTCTCCGGCATCGTCAACGACTCCATGGACGACATCCTGGCCAAGGTCCACGAGGCGGGCCTGACCCTCAAGGCGGGCTGCGGGATAGGTTACGAATTCTCCACGCTGCGCCCGCGCGGGGCCTATGTCAGCGGCGCCGGGGCCTACACCTCCGGGCCGCTGTCGTTCATGGATATCTACGACAAGATGTGTTTCACCGTCTCCTCCGCCGGCGGTCGGCGCGGGGCGCAGATGGCAACCTTCGACGTGGGCCATCCGGATGTCATGGACTTCATTCGCGCCAAGCGTGAGAACGGCCGCTTGCGTCAGTTCAATCTGTCGCTGCTGATTACCCAGGAGTTCATGGAGGCGGTCAAGCACGACCGCCACTGGGATCTCGCCTTCCCGGTCACCGACAAGGAGCTGGAGGCGGACAGGCTCGATATCCATTCGGATCTGATCGTCTGGCGCGATTGGCCCCACAAGGAGGGCTACATCAGCAACGACACCGGCAAGGTCGCCTGCAAGGTCTACAAGACCATCCGCGCCCAGCGTCTGTGGGACGTGATCATGTCCTCGACCTACGACTACGCCGAGCCCGGTTTCATTCTCATCGACAAGGTCAACGAGATGAACAACAACTGGTGGTGTGAAGAGATCCGCGCCACCAATCCCTGCGGCGAGCAGCCGCTTCCGCCTTACGGCGCCTGCCTGTTGGGCTCCATCAACCTCACCAAGTTCGTACGTAATGCCTTTACCGAAGATGCCCGCTTCGACTGGGATGCCTTTCGCGAGGTGGTGCGGGTGTTCACCCGGATGCTGGATAACGTAGTGGAGATCAATGGCCTGCCGCTCCCCGAGCAGCAGCGGGAGATCATGCGCAAGCGTCGCCATGGCATGGGCTACCTTGGACTGGGGTCGGCCATGACCATGCTGCGCATGAAGTATGGTGATCCTGCTTCTCTGGCCTTCACCGAACGTGTTACCAAAGAGCTGGCGCTGGAGGGTTGGCGCGCCGGTCTCGAATTGGCGAAGGAGAAGGGGCCGGCGCCGATCATGGAGGAGGAGTTCGAGGTTACCGCCGAGATGCTTGCCCGCCGTCCCGAGATGGCGGTGGATGACTGGAAGGTGGGGGACAAGATCAAGGGCCGTGAGCTGCACGCAAGATATGGCCGCTATATGCAACAGGTCGCCCGCGAAGATGAGGATCTGGTGAGAGAGCTGGCCGAACATGGCTGTCGTTTTACTCACCACAGCTCCATCGCGCCCACCGGCACCATCTCCCTGTCGCTGGCCAACAATGCCAGCAACGGCATCGAGCCCAGCTTCGCCCACCACTACTCGCGCAACGTCATTCGTGAGCGGCGCAAGACCAAGGAGAAGGTAGACGTCTTCAGCTTCGAGCTGCTTGCCTATCGCCAGCTGGTCAACGCCAAGGCCATGCCCTACAGCGACAAGGAAGAGGAGCAACTGCCGGAGTATTTCATCGCCGCCGACGATATTCATCCGAAACAGCATGTGGACGTCCAGGCCGCGGCCCAGAAGTGGATCGACTCCTCGATCTCCAAGACCGCCAACGTGCCCACTGACTACCCCTACGAGTCGTTCAAGGACATCTACCTCTACGCCTACGAACAGGGACTCAAGGGCTGCACCACCTTCCGCTTCAACCCCGAGGCCTTCCAGGGTGTGCTGGTGAAGGAGAAGGATCTGGAGAACACCACCTACCGCTTCAAGCTGGAAGACGGCACCCTGATCGAGGCCAAGGGCAATGAAGAGATCGAGTATGACGGCGAGAGGCACACCGCCGCCAATCTGTATGATGCGCTGAAAGAGGGGTATTACGGGAAGTTTTAGGGGGGATAGGAAGACGGCAATAGGGGCGGTTCTGGCCTTTTGTTCAACCTTTCAGCAGGTTGGCAACTGTGCCACCGGAGCCGGTAGGCTGGCACCTACCCATCCACTCTACACTATAAGGAGTGATTATGGCTGCGAAAAAATGTGGTTGTAAAGCTCCGCCTCGTGGTCCGAAGACTGTGCCGGTCAAGCGCCACGTGCGGCGTCCACCTCGCAAGTGCGGTAAGTAACCGTCCTTGATTAACCGAGGTTGGCCAGAGCCACCCCCACTGCCGTCTTACCTAGAGTAATCTTACTGTGAAGCATCGCGCAGCGATTCCTTATTCCCCCTCTCCCTCTGGGAGAGGGCCGGGGTGAGGGAACGATCACGGCGTTGCGCCACCTATGTTTCATCATCCGGGGTGGCGCAATGCCATGATCGTTAGCAGTTATCGATCATTCAAGTCATAAGATTTCGATGCTGATTTGTTAAATGAATTTATGGCTGATTCCTCTACTCTCGCCCCAAGGATCAGCAACACAACGGAGAGGGCAATAAAATGACCATCAAAATCGACTCAAAGATCGTCGACTACGCCGTCGTCAACGAGCAAGAGGAAAAGAGGGCGGCGGAGGGAGAGGCAAAAAAGCAGCAGGAGAAGAAGGAGGCCGACATCATCGACATGCACGAACGCCTCGCGCGTCCGGATATGCTGTTTGGCTCCACCTACAAGATCCAGACGCCCCTGTCAGAGCACGCCCTGTATGTCACCATCAACGATATCATCCTCAATCAGGGCACCCCCCATGAGATCCGGCGTCCGTTCGAGGTCTTCATCAACTCCAAGAACATGGATCACTTTCAGTGGATCGTGGCGCTGACCCGGATCATCTCGGCGATCTTCCGCAAGGGCGGCGACATCGTCTTTCTCGTCGACGAGCTGCGCTCCGTGTTCGACCCCAGCGGCGGCTACTTCAAGCGCGGCGGCAAGTACATGCCATCGCTGGTGGCGGAGATCGGCGACGTGATCAACTCTCATCTGGTGATGATCGGTCTGCTCAAGGAGCCTGAGCCGGACGAGCATCAGCAGCGGCTCATCAATGAGAAGCGCGCCGAGTACGAAAAGTCGATCAAGCTCAAGGATAAGGAGCATGATTCGGAATTCCCCGAGGGGGCGCAGCTATGCGGCAAGTGTCAGACCAAGGCGGCGATCCTGATGGACGGCTGCATGACCTGTCTCAACTGCGGCGACTCCAAGTGCGGTTGATGGGGCGGGGGCGGGTTTCACGGTTCACGCAAGGGTCACTGTACCCAATGCGCTGAACTGTGTTATACCTGCGTTGAGTTCAACTTCGGCGGAGGCGATGGGTTCGCGCCGACGGTTTTCGATCAACAAGGATCAACTAAGGAAGGGGGGAGCTATCGTGGTTTTCACCGGTTTTCTGATTGGCATCGCGCTTTACGCCATTTTCAAAGTGGGCGTAAATGGTTTTTATACCGTCAAACCCAATGAACGGGCGGTCATCACCAGCTTTGGTCGCGCCGAGCGGGTCGGCGACCAGCTGGTGGAAGATCCCAACATGGATGAGGCGGAGCGGGGGCGCTACCGCTTCCCGGTGGTGCGCGCCATTCAGCCAGGCGGTCCCTACTTCAAATGGCCCTGGCAGGAGGTCCACAAGGTCAGTGTCGCCACCCAGACCGTCGACCTGACCTGGGATCCCAGCAAGAGTCAGTCCACGGTCGAGGCGGTCACCAAGGATAATCTCACCACCGGCGTGGATGGTCAGATCCGCTTTCGGGTCAGCGAAAACAACCTCTACGCCTATCTCTTCGGCGTCTCCAGCCCGCTGGAGCACGTCATGGGCTACTTCATCTCGGTGATGCGCGAGCGCATCGCCAATTTCGTCGACCCCAAGGGCAAGGGACTGATGGGCGACAACGAGTTGAGCGGGCCGGATGCGGCCGAGGCGGCGGTGGATATCTCCGATGGCGTCTCCATCAACGACCTGCGCAAGAACCTGCCGCTGCTCAACGACTACATGGAACAGCAGTGCGCCTCCACCGCGGGGCGCTATGGCATCGAACTGGATGCCGCGCTGATCACCCAGATCGACCCCCCCGGCGAGGTGGATCGCGCCCTCTCCGCCATCAACAGCACCCGCAACCAGGTGGCGGCGGACATCAGCACCGCCAGGGCCGATGCCGAACAGCAGATCACCATGAGCAAGCGGGCGGTGGAGATCGCCTCCAACAACGCCCAGGCCGAGGTGGCGCCCCTCAAGGAGCTGGCCGACACCCTCATCAGCATCAAGAACGAGGGCGGCTCGGAGGCGCTCCAGGCCTACATCCGCAACATGCGCATCCCGCTGCTGGAGCGGGCGCGTCGCTTGGTTCAGAACGCAGGTTAAGGGAGGAGACGAGATATGGACGATTTAACACCAATGGTGGTCGGGCTGGTCATCGGCCTTTTCTTTGTTCCGCTCATTACCAAGCTGGCACGCATCTTCGGGCTCTACGCCGTGGTCCAAGAGCAGGAGGCCCAGGTCTTTACTCTCTTTGGCAAGGTATTGGGGGTGATCGACGAATCCGGGTTGCGCTTCCCCATCAGCCACTTTGGCGTCAAGTCGTTGCTGGTACCTTTTTTTGGCAAGCGCTATATGGTCAATACCTCGCTGCGTCAATACTACCTGCGCAACCTGATGGTCAACTCCGAGGAGGGGACCCCCATGGGCGTCGGCATCTGGTACGAGATGCAGGTCAACGACCCGGTTTCCTACCTCTTCAAGAACGCCAACCCGGAAGGCTCCCTCCAGGCCAACGTCTCCAGCTCGACCATCTCGACCCTGAGTAATCTGGAGATGGACAAGATGCTGGAGGATCGCCACACCCTCAGCCACACGGTGCGGGAGACGGTCTCGCCGCTGTCGGAGAAGTGGGGCTATCGGCTAGGTTCGGCCTACATCCGCAAGGTCGCCTTTACCGATCGTCAGATGGTCGACAATATCACTGAAAAGGTGGTCAAGCGGCTGGTTCAGGTCACCAGCGCGATGAAGCAGGACGGCGAGAACCGGGTCGGTCTGATCAAGAGCCAGACCGCCTACAAGGTCTCCCAGAAGATGGCCGAGGCGGCGGCGACCCGCCCCGCGGTGGTGGGCGAGGCCCTCAATGAGATCGCGCGCAAGGACAAGGAGATCCTCAATGCGGTGATGGAGGTGATGGAGGTGGACAAGCTGATGGCCTCCAATGCCGTCATCGACGTGGTGCCCAAGGATAGCCGTGTCTTCATCTCGGTGGGCGATGGCAATGGCGCACCTTCTGGCGGTAGCTCAGGGCGTGGCGACGCCCTGTTCGGGTGAGTCGCTGATTCATGAAGACCTCGCTTTACTCCAGGCATCTGGCCCTCGGCGGACGCATGGTCGGCTTCGCTGGTTGGCGGATGCCGATCCAGTACGCCTCCCAATTGGCGGAGCACCATGCGGTACGCCAGGACGCCGGCATGTTCGACGTCTCCCACATGCTCGCCCTCGATGTGGAGGGGGCCGGGGCGACGGATTTTCTGCGTAAGCTGCTGGCCAACGACGTCGCCAGGCTATCCGACCACGGCAAGGCCCTCTACAGTTGCATGTGCAATCCTGGCGGCGGGGTGGTGGATGACCTGATCGTCTATCGCCTCGCCGACGATCGCTACCGCATGGTGCTCAACGCCGGCTGCGCCGAAAAGGATCTGGAGTGGCTGGAGACCCACGGCGTCGGATTCAGCATCAATCTCACCAGCCGCCGCGACCTCTCCATGATCGCGGTGCAGGGTCCCAACGCACGGGCAAAGGCGCTTGAGGTATTGCCCGCGGATTTCCGCCATGCCAGCGAAGCCCTCAAGCCCTTTCATGCCGCGGAGTTCGGGGATTGGCTGATCGCCCGTACCGGCTATACCGGCGAGGACGGCTTCGAGGTCACCCTGCCTAACGACGCGGCGGAGTCACTGTGGCAGGCGCTCCTCGACGTCGCTGTCGCCCCTTGCGGTCTTGGCGCGCGGGATACCCTGCGCCTGGAGGCGGGCATGAATCTCTACGGCCAGGACATGGACGAGGAGACCTCCCCCCTCGCCGCAGGCCTCGCCTGGACCATCGCCTGGCAGCCCGAAGATCGCCAGTTTATCGGTCGTCCGGCCCTTGAGGAACAGCGCCAACTGGGCGATAATCCCCGTTTTGTCGGTGTGTTGCTGGAAGGGCGCGGTGTGTTGCGAAACCACCTGCCCCTGTTCGTTGGGGATCAGCCGATCGGCGAGATCACCTCTGGCGGCTTCTCCCCGACCCTCAATCGTGCCATCGGCCTGGCGAGGGTGGGGGATCCGGCGGCGCAGGCGTGCGAGGTGGAGATCCGCGGCAAACGCCTGGCGGTCCGTCTGGCGCCCCCGCCCTTCGTACGCAACGGCAAGCCCCGTATCGACCTTTGAGGCAGAGTAGCATGAGCGATTTACCCCAAGACCTGAAATACAGCAAATCCCACGAGTGGCTGCGCGCCGAAGCGGACGGCAGCTTTACCATCGGTATCACCCATCACGCGCAGCAGCAGTTGGGCGACCTGGTCTTCGTCGAACTCCCCGAGGTGGGAGGCAACGTCGAGGCGGAAGCCGAGAGCGGCGTGGTCGAATCGGTGAAGGCCGCCTCCGACCTCTACAGCCCCATCGCGGGGGAGATCGTCGCCGTCAACGAGGAGCTGGCCGATTCACCAGAACTGGTCAACGAATCCCCCTACGACAAGGGCTGGATCTTCCGTCTCAAGCCCGCCGACGCCAGCGACGCCGACGCCCTCATGGACGCCGCGGCCTATGCGGCCTTCGTTGAGGAAGAGTAGCGCGGCAACCCTGTCGTCTATCCTCGACGCGACGGTTTGTTTAAGCCGCGGAGGCACAGAGTTCACGGAGATAAAATAGCGAGTTGTGAGCGATTCTTAGGCCGCTCGGTGGTTACTAGGGGCGTCACCGCAATTGATCGAATATACTCCGTGCCTTTTGTCTTTCCGTGGCTAATTGCTCTCTCCAGGTGGATGGCCGCGGTCCTCTGATACCATCGGAAAGCGCCGCTCCGCCAAGTAACAAGAATCTCCCGCGGGTGCCCCAGTTATGCCCTTCATCCCCCATACCCCTGAAGAAGTGCGTCAGATGCTCGACGCCATTGGCGTCGATTCCATCGGGACGCTGTTCGACGAAGTCCCAGACGATTTAGTCTATCGCCCGGATCCGTCGCGGCAGCGACCGGGCAAGAGCGAGATGGAGGTGACCGCGATGATGGAGGCGCGGGCGCGACGGGACGCCGGCGGCGTCTGCTTCATCGGCGCCGGGGCCTACGACCACTTCGTGCCGGCGGCGGTGCAGCGCATCGCCAGCCGGGGCGAATTCTACACCGCCTACACCCCCTACCAGGCGGAGGCGAGCCAGGGCACCCTGCAACTGCTCTATGAATTTCAGTCGATGATGGCGGCGTTGATGGCCATGGACTACTCCAACGCCTCCCTCTACGACGGCGCCTCGGGGCTGGCGGAGGCGGTGCTGATGGCGGTGCGCGCCAACCGCAAGTCGAGGTCGAAGCGGATCCTGATGCCCAGCACCCTCCACCCAGCCTGGCGAAAGACGGTGCATACCATCGTCAGCAATCAGGGCGTGGAGCTGGTCGAGTTGCCGATTGGCGAAGACGGCAAGATCGACCAGGGCGCGCTGAAAGCGCACCAGGGCAAGGATGTCGCCGCGCTGGCGATCCCCCAGCCCAACTTCTTCGGCCTGCTCGAAGAGGTCGACGCCCTGACCGACTGGGCCCACGCCCAGGGCGCGCTGGTGATCGGCGCGGTCAACCCCCTTTCCTGTGCACTACTTAGTCCCCCCGGCGAGTGGGGCGAGCAGGGCGCCGACATCGCCTGTGGCGAAGGGCAGCCGCTGGGGATCCCTCTCTCCTCCGGCGGCCCCTATTTCGGCTTCCTCTGTTGCCGCAACAAGCTGGTTCGGCAAATGCCCGGGCGCATCATCGGCCGAACCCTGGACCTTGAGGGCAACACCGGCTTCACCCTCACCCTGCAAGCCCGCGAGCAGCATATCCGCCGCTCCAAGGCCACCTCCAACATCTGCACCAACCAGGGCCTGATGGTGACCGCGGCGACCATCTACATGGCGCTGGAGGGGCCTGAAGGGCTGGAGCGCAAGGCCCTCGCCTGCCACCAAAACACCCGCATGCTGGTGGAGACCCTGTGCGCCATTGACGGCGTCGAACCCCTCTTTCCATCCCAGGGCTTCCACGAATGCGTCTTGCGTCTGCCAGTGCCGGCAGGGGAGCTCCTCGACGCCCTCGGCTCCCACGGCATCCTTGGCGGGCTGGACCTCGCCCGCGACTACCCGGAGCTGGGCGACGCCCTGCTGGTATGCGCTACGGAACGCCGAACCGAGGAGGAGATGCGGGAATATGGCGACAAGCTCGCCCGCCTGATCCAGATCCGCACCTCCGCCGGCTGTCGGCTTCGACCCGATAAGCTTTAAAAATGCTTGCACCCGAGATCAAAAACCGTTCAAATCACCACCCGCGCCAATGCCCGTCGAAGGCGGTACACCGACCCCGACGATGAGGCCTCTGGCAAGCCGAAACGTGCCAAGCAGATAGAGAGGATAGTTCGACATGTTGAAGCCAGGTGATGCCGCCCCCGATTTCGAAGTACCCAACGCCGATCTGGAGATCATTCAGCTGAGTGATTTCAAGGGTACAAGCGGGCTGGTGCTCTATTTCTATCCCAAGGACGATACCCCGGGCTGCATCATTGAATCCATCGAGTTCTCCGACCTCGAAGAGGAGTTCGAGGAGCTGGGCTACCCCGTACTGGGCATCAGCCGCGACGACTGCGAAAGCCACGGCAATTTTCGCGACAAGCACGGCCTGAGCGTGCGTCTGCTGGCGGACGTGGAAGGGGTGATGTGCGAGGCCTACGGCGTGTGGCGCGAAAAAGAGGCCCACGGCGTAGTCCGCGCCGGCATCCTCCGCTCCACCTTTGTCATCGACAAGGAGGGCGCCGTCACCCACGCCCTCTACGACGTAAAACCGAAAGGTCACGCCGTCAAGGTGCTGGAACTGATCAAGGCCGATGCCTGATAGGGTTCCGCTATTCGCCAACCGGGGTAGCCCGGATGAAGCGCAGCGAAATCCGGGAGAACGAAGCCGTCTATTTCGCAATTCCGCAAGAGCCCATCCAAGCGCCCCGAGCTCCTTCATGGATCGCCGAGCTGAGCTCGGCCATACCCTCCCTGAAACAACCTCTCCCCACGATGTGGGAGCGGTTTGCAGCCGCGAAAACCGCACCCGATCAAAGCCCGCTCATCGCGGACGCTATCCGCTCCCAAAGCCGAAGCGGTTTCAATCCCAAGGAGTCAGCGCTTCACCCCTGATCAAATCGCAAGAACTCCATGCTGAACTGCCCCAGACCGCGGGTCATGCCCCGCAGCTCGGTGGCGTAACCCAGCAACCGGTCCAGGGCCGCCTCGCAACGAATTACGCCGGTATCGCCCAGGGTCTCGGTCGCGAGTATCATCGCCTGCCGCGATTGCAGGTCGCCCAGCACGCCGCCGATATTCTCGGCCGGTACCACCGTCTCCAGCAGCATGATCGGCCGCAGCACCGTCACCGCACCATCCTCCAGCGCCTGCCGACCCGCCTTGAACAGCGCGCTACGCAGGGCATCCGGGGTTGAGGCGGGACCGAACAACTCCACCTCTTCCACGCTCAACGCCGCATCCTCCATAGGCGCGCCCTCCAGCGGACCGCTTTGCAGCAGCTCCCGGGCGGCCTTCGCCAGGGCATTGCGCTGCTCGTCGTTGAGTGACGCGCCATCTGGCAATAACCTGGGCTCCAGGATGATTCGGTTGCCGCTACCCCGCGTCAGCGGTTCAATGGCGAGTCGCAGACGGGCCTTCAAGGAAACCGGTTTGCGATTGATCTCCACCTCGCGCTCGATCAGGCTGTCGGCGGCGCAGGCCCGGGTCAGGGTCTCACGCAGGGCGACCCGCGGCTTGCCGACGCGAACATGCAGCTGAAACTCACGCTCCATGCGCTCCAGCACCATCTTCAGGTGCAGTTCACCCATCCCCTTCAGCAGCCGCTGCCCCGTCTCCTCATCCTCCTCCAGCTTCAGGGTCGGGTCCTCCTGCTGGAGCTTGTCTAGCACCTCCAGCATCTTCTCCTCCTCTTCATTGGAGGCCGGTTCGATGGCCAGCGCCAGCACCGGCGCGCGGGCGTCGATGCGCTCCAACAGCAGTAGATGACCGGGTTGGCACAAGGTGTCGCCGGTGGCGGCGAAACGCAGCCCGGCGACCAGCACGATCTGGCCCGGCTGGGCGCTATCCAGACGCTTGCGCTTGCCCGCGTCCACCTCGAACAGGCGCGCTGCGTGCTCCTCCCGGGTCTTCCCCTCGCTGTTGATAAAGGCCACCTTGTCACCGGCGTTGAGGGTACCGCGATAGATGCGCAAAAACACATGTCGCCGCCCATCCCACAACTGCACCTTGAACGCCAGCGCGGCGAGGGACTCCTTCGCCGACATCGATAACTGGAGAGACTCCCCCTCCGGCGTCAGCGCCGTCGCCGGCGGCGTCTCGGTGGGGGAGGGGAGAAACTCCACGACCCCGTCGAGCAGCGGCTGCACCCCGCGATTGCGCAGCGCACTGCCGGCGAATACCGGAAAGATGCGCCCCTCCAGCACCCCCTTGCGCAACGCCGCACGCAACATCTCCGCACTCGGCGGCTGGTCATTAAGTACCAGCTCCGCCAGCGACTCGTCGAATTCGGCGGCGGCCAGCAGCAATGACTCCCGAGCCTCGCTCAGCCCCTCCCACACATCCTCCGGGCAGGGCTCGCTGATCACCTCTTCCCCCTGTTCGCCGGCGAAACGCAGCAGGGTGCGGTCGATCAGATGAACCACGCCATCCTCGCCTACCGGCAGGGTCACCGGCACCGGCTCCGCCTCCAGGCGTTTGCGGATCGACGCCAGAGCCTGCTGGTAGTCCGCCCCCGGACGATCCAGCTTGTTGATAAAGAACAGCGCCGGCAGGTGAAACTTGCTGCGCTGTCGCCACACCGTCTCGGTCTGGGGCTCCACCCCCCGCACCCCGTCCAACACCACCACGCATCCATCCAGCACCCGCATCGAACGTTCCACCTCGATGGTGAAGTCCACATGCCCGGGCGTATCCAGCAACTGAATCGTATGATCCCGCCAGCTCATGCGCGTCGCCGCGGCGGTGATGGTGATGCCGTGCGCCCGCTCCTCTTCCAGGTAGTCCATGTGCGCCTCGCCGTCGTGGACCTCGCCGATCTTGTGTGACGCGCCCCCGTAAAAGAGCAGACGCTCGGTAATCGTCGTCTTGCCGGCGTCGACGTGGGCGACGATTCCGATGTTGCGGTAGCGGGATAGATCAAAGGAAGTGCGGGTCATGGGCTTTTAATCACCATTTGCAAATAGAGAGTGGACATGGGGGACAAGAACAGCCACGTCGAAACAGCAGCAATAGCGCTGGAAGATTCAGCGCCAGGAGTCTGGTGCAATGTGGCGGAGAGGTCTTCCGCCATGATCTCCATGCCTCCGTGCAGGATCTCATGAAAACCTTGGTTAGACTGCGCTAGTGCGGCCGCGCCGAAATATCGGCAACAACCTCTCAGGCACAGTCCGCCTAAACGCACGACCTCCCTTGTTTCCGTTACTTATGCGCAGCTGCACTAGCTTAGCCAGGGGGTGCGCCAAAGGTGGAGCGCGAGAGATTCATCGCGGCAACCAACGCTGGATTGGAAAGAGCAAAATCGGTTATCCTTGTACACTTAAACTCCTCTACAGGCTGCTGACCAAATGCTGCCTTGGGGGGATGAATTATCACCAGCGGTTCGAAGGACGGCAACCCGCCGAATCGGACGGAGAAGTGGGAGAAGCTCATGGAAACAGCTGAAGTCACCAAGCGATTGCGCGAACAGGGTATCACGCCAACCAACCAGCGAATCCGGATCGCCGCCGTCATCCTGGAAAAAACCTGGCACTTCTCCGCGGAACAACTGCTCGAAGAGACCAACCGCGAAGGCAAGGTCGCCTCCAAGGCCACCATCTACAACACCCTAGACCTCTTCGCCCGCCGCGGCCTGGTCAAGCAACTGGTCGTCGATCCCGACCGGGTCTACTACGACTCCAGCACCCACCACCACCACCACTTCTTCGACCCCGACACCCAGCAATTGTTCGACATCCAACCCGACCAGATCGATATCAAGCTCCCCGCCGCACTCCCCGCCGGCAAGGAGATCGCCGATGTCAGCGTCGTCATCCAACTGCGATCCGCGCAACAAACCGTCAAAGCCGCTTGAGGAAAGGCGAGCCTTTCATTATACTCTCGCCTCCTTCCAGAAGGCCGATGTAGCTCAGTCGGTAGAGCAACTGATTCGTAATCAGTAGGTCGGCGGTTCGATTCCGCCCATCGGCTCCATAAAATCAAAGGGTTACGACTACGAAAGCCGCAACCCTCCCGCCTTTCGCAACCATATCGCAACCACTTAAAGAGCGGGTGCGGGCCTTTTCGTGGCGCGACAGCGATCATCGCGCCGGGCACGGGCGTGGTGACTTGGATATCGGCTCAGGCGCGGTCCCAAATACGCCAGCACCTCCAGGGCACCGCTCGCCGTCGTACCTTCGCGGAACTCATCGACAAGTACACCGATCATGC
>JAABSM010000119.1 GCA_011390365.1 Gammaproteobacteria bacterium | reverse complement strand
CGTTGTAGTCGGCGATGATCTGTTGCAGGGCGGCCTTTTTGCGCTCGGGGTCCTGCTGGTTGTCGGCCTTCTCCTGGGGCAGGTCTTCTTGTAGCTGCTTGACGTCCTTGTTGCCCTCGGCCGGGGGCGAGAAGACACAGGCGATGTTCAGCGGGATGAAGTTGGGGTCTTGTTCCCGGCGCTCGGCCTGCATCTCTTTGAAGAGGTCGTAGTAGGCGATGGCATCGTTGATGGAGGCGGTGGCCAGTACGGCGTTGAAGCGGCGGTGACCGGTGGCGTCGTCGTGCTTGGCGAGGATGGCATCGACGACGGCTTGCTGTGATTGTTTTTGCCGCTGAAAGCGCGGAATGTCGCTGAAAACCTGGTCGGTAATTTTTCCGCGCATTTCCGCGTCTTCCGCGGCTGCCTTTTTACCTTCGGGCTTGAAGTAGTCGATGTGAAAGCGCAGCACATTGCGGTCATCAATGGCGTGGGTGATGGTGTAGGCGTGGAGCTGCTTTTCGAAGATGTCTTCGGTGGTGCGGTAGGAGCCGAGGGTACCGTCGATTTGGGTGTAGCTGGCGTTCTCTTCGAAGATGGGCGTGCCGGTGAAGCCGAAGAGCTGGGCCTTGGGAAAGAATTCTTTGATGGCCTTGTGGTTCTCGCCAAACTGGGAGCGGTGGCATTCGTCGAAGATGATGACGATGCGCTTGTCGCCTAGCGGGGCGAGGCGCTCCTTGTAGGTGCGCTTGCCTTTGTCCTTGTGTTGCTGGGCCTTCTTGCTGGTTTCGTCCAGGGCCAGGCCGAGCTTTTGGATGGTGGTGACGATCACCTTGTCGGCGTAGTCCTCGGAGAGCAGGCGGCGCACCAGGGTTTCGGTGTTGGTGTTCTCTTCGACGCAGCCTTCCTGAAACTTGTTGAATTCGATGCGGGTCTGGCGGTCGAGGTCCTTGCGGTCCACCACGAACAGGCATTTTTCGATGTCCGGGTTGTCCTTGAGCAGGGTGGAGGCCTTGAAGGAGGTGAGGGTCTTGCCGCTGCCGGTGGTGTGCCAGATGTAGCCGTTGCCCCGGTTCTGGTGGATGCAGTCGACAATGGCCTGGACCGCATAGATCTGGTACGGGCGCATGATGAGGAGCTTTTGCTCGCTGGCGACGAGGACCATGTAGCGGCTGATCATCTGGCCCAGGTGGCACTTGGCGAGGAACCGCTCGGCGAAGTCGTCGAGGTGGGCGACCTTGCGGTTGTCTTCCTCGGCCCATTGGTAGATGGGGAGGAAGCGTTCGTCGGCGTTGAAGGCGAAGTGCTGGTTGTGGTTGTTGGTGAAGTACCAGGTGTGATTGCGGTTGCTGACGATGAATAGCTGCATGAAGCAGAGCAGCGTGTTGGCGTAGCCGTTGCCGGGCTCGTTCTTGTAGTCGACGATCTGCTCCATGGCGCGGCGCGGGTTGATGGCCAGGGCCTTGAGTTCGATCTGCACCAGGGGCAGGCCGTTGATCAGCAGGATGACGTCGTAGCGCTGGTGGCTGTTGTCGGTATTGATGCGCAGCTGGTTGATGACCTCGAACTCGTTCTTGCACCAGTCCTTGAGGTTGACCAGCATGTAGTGCAACGGGGTGCCGTCTTCGCGCTCGATGTAACCGTATTCGCGCAGGGTCTTGGCGGCCTGGAAGACATCGGCGTTGATGATCTCGTCGCGCAGGCGGGCGAATTCGGCATCGGTCAACCGGGCCATCCCGGTATCGGTTAGTTTGACGCGGTTGAGGGCCTCGAACTTCTGGCGGAAGTTGGCTTCCAGGGCGGCCTTGTCGCGGATGTCGGGGCGATAGGTGTATTTGAGGTCTTCGAGCCTGCCGATGAGGTGTTGCTCGATTTGGGTTTCTTTGGTGGACATCCGGTTTTCTCGTTGTTGCGGCTGGATCGCTACCGGGGTTTGGTAGCCGGTGTGTTCCTACCAACATTATCATTCGTCGCCTGAATTATGCCGAGCGGGCATATCCTAAGCGGATATAACCAGCAACGCAATAGGAAATAAGCGGGCAGGCGACACGATGTGACGCCTGTTTATTGGCCCTTCACGGCGACGGCGTGGTCGGCGTACCAGTCGCAGCTCGATGACTTGCAAACGCCTCCCGAGTCCTGGGCGACGGGGCGGACGAATCGGCGTTTGGTGCGGCCGTCACTGAATCGGACCGGGTTGCCCTGGATCCAGAGGGTGGCCAGGTACTCGCACTCTTCCAGCGGCAGGGGGCGGAGTTCCCGGGGTACGGCGAGGCCCGCTTGCTCATGGAGCTGGCGGGCGAACTCGGTAGCCACCAGCTTGGGGCGAGCCGTCTGCCAGCCAGACCACGGGGCGCTCTGGCTCGAAAGTCTTGTGGACGTGCTCCAGGAAGGCGGACTTGCCGATCCCTCCCCTGCCCTTCGGCCGCGGGACGGGCGCCGTACGCCCGTCTCCACCGTGACTTGTGTTCCCCACTGCAACCGCATTGCTCGCAGGCAACGGTGCGGACGGGGCTGCAAGCCCCGTCCGGCAGGTGGTAAACGTGGCATATTGGGCGTACAGCAAGCCGCCCAGAAACACCAGCGCGATCAGCCTGCATCGCTACTCTTGGGCGGTTTGCGGCTGAGTAAGTTCGTTGACGTTGACGTTGCGATTCTTCAGATGCCCCGCCAGGGCGCTGTCCATGGTGGCGGCGTGTTGTTCGAACCAGCCGGGGAGGTGCTCCAGCACATAGTCGCGCACCATCTTTACCTGGCCACGCTGAAGATAGCCGCCCATGCGCGCCATCTCCCCCAGCACCCGCTCATGCTCGCCCTTGTGCATGGCGGTGGCGAAGAAGCCGCTGTCGCACATCAGGCGATCTTCGTTCTGAAAGTGCTCGGCGGTGTGGCGGAACAGTTGCTGGTAGCGCTCGGTGAAGGCGTCGCGATCGTTGGCGTCGATTTCGGCGAAACCGTCTACCAGCTGGGCGAATTCGCGGTGGGTGTCGTCCATCTGGGGGATGCCGAGCAGCCAGCGCTGCTCCAGGTTTTCACTAAAGCTCATGGCGCCACCTGCGCCTCACGGGCATGGGCGACCTTCTTGCGGATGCGCCGCGCCACGTAGTCGGCGAAGTCGTCGATGTTTTCGTAGCCCTTGGCCAGTGCCAGGTCGGTGAGGCCCTGGACCAGTTGTTGGGTCTGGGCAACCTCCTCCAGGCCGCGGCCGCAGACCAGACAGTTGACGCCGTCGTCGCGGCATTCGTTCTTGCCTTTGCAGGACTTGAATTCGGACATGTTGGGTTCCTCGTTTTCTGAATACATTTAACCGCGGATGAGCGCAGATTGACGCAGATCCAGGAGTGGCGAAGGCAGTTTGCCACTGACAAACTTCATTTGTCGCTCCGGCTGTTGGTGGCTCGCCCCATTTTATCCTCGTCACGTCGCTCCTGCGGCGTGACGCATCTGGGGGCGCTCCCGCGTCCCGTACGCCCTTCTCGGCGCAGGAGCGCCGAAGGATGGGTAACACCGCGGGAGCGGTGTTACCAGTCAAATCAATCTGCGTGCATCCGCGTACATCCGCGGTTTACGGATTCACGCTCTCCAACTCCTCACTGGCCTCCAGCCACTGTTCTTCGACTTCGGCGAGGCGGCGATCGGTTTCGCCCTTTTGCTGCAACAGCTCCTTGAGGCGATCCTTGTTGGCCTCTTCGTAGATCTCGGCATCGCCGAGCAGGGCGTCGAGTTTTTCGCCCTGTTCAGTGAGTCCGGCCATCTCCCTTTCCAGGGCGGCGACCCGTTTGCGCAGGGGTTGCAGTTGCTTGCGGCGCTCCGCTTCCAGACGCTTTTTCTCCTTGCGGGCGGCGGCGCTGTTTTCCGTGTCGCCGCCAGCCCCATCTTGCTGGGCATCGTTGCGCAGGGCCTGGCTCTGCTGACTGCGCTGTTCGGCGAGCCAGCGGCCATAGCGGTCGAGATCTTCGCGAAACTCTTCGACCCGGCCATCGTGGACCAGCAGCAATGTGTCGGTGGTGGTGCGCAGCAGGTGGCGATCGTGGGAGACGACGACCATCGCCCCCTGATACTCTTGCAAGGCCAGTGCCAGGGCGTGGCGCATCTCCAGGTCGAGGTGGTTGGTGGGCTCGTCAAGGAGCAGCAGATTGGGCCGGCGGTAGACCAGAATTGCCAGCACCAGGCGCGCCTTTTCGCCGCCGGAGAAGGTCTTGCAGCGCTGGTCCACCCGTTCGCCGGAGAAGCCGAAGCCGCCCAGGTAATCCCGCAACGCCTGCTCCCGCGCCTTGGGATCGAGGCGGGTCATGTGCTCCAGGGCGGTGCTTTCGCCGTGGAGTTGGTCGAGTTGGTGCTGGGCGAAGTAGCCGATGTTGAGGTCGGCGGCCTCTTCGCGTTCGCCTTCGATGGCGTCGAGTTCGCCGGCGAGGAGCTTGATGAGGGTGGATTTGCCGGCGCCGTTGGGGCCAAGCAGGCCGATGCGTTCGCCGGGGGTGAGGTCGAATGAGATGTCGCGGATGATCGCCTTGCCGTCGTAGCCGGCGGCGATCTCCTCCAGGCGCAGCAACGGATGGGGCAGCTTGTCCGGATCGCGGAAGGCGAAGTGGAAGGGGGAGTCGACGTGGGCCGGGGCGATCCGCTCCATGCGCTCCAGCGCCTTGATGCGGCTCTGGGCCTGTTTGGCCTTGGTCGCCTTGGCCTTGAAGCGGGTGATGAAGGACTGGATGTGGGCGATCTCGCGCTGCTGTTTGTTGTGGGCCGCCTGTTGCTGGGCGAGCTGTTCGGCGCGGTAGTGTTCGAAGGCGCTGTAGTTGCCGGTGACCATGCTGACCTTGCCCTGTTCGATGTGGGCGATGTAGCTCACCACCGCGTCGAGGAAGTCGCGGTCGTGGGAGATCAATAACAACGTACCGGGATAGTTGCGCAGCCACTCCTCCAGCCAGATCACCGCATCCAGGTCGAGGTGGTTGGTGGGTTCATCGAGCAGCAGCAGGTCGGAACGGCACATCAGCGCACGCGCCAGGTTGAGGCGCATGCGCCAGCCGCCGGAGAAGGTCTCCACCGGGTGCTCTTCCTGGCCGGGCAGGAAGCCCAGGCCGTGGATCAGACGCGCGGCACGGGCGCGGGCGGTGTAGCCGCCAGCGCTTTCGTATCGGCCATGGGCCTCCGCCAGCGCCTCGCCGTCGTTGTCGTGCTCGGCGCGGCGGATCGCCGCCTCGATGGCGCGCAGCTCCTCGTCGCCGTCGAGCACGTATTCCATGGCGGAGCGGGGATCGGAGGGGGTCTCCTGGGCGACCTGGGCGAGCACCCAGTCGTCGGGCAGCGAGCATTCGCCGCCGTCGGCCTGGAGCTCGCCGCGCAACAGGGCGAACAGGCTCGACTTGCCCGCGCCATTGGCGCCGGTGATGCCGACCCGATAGCCGGGGTGGATGGTGAAGCTGGCATCGCTGAAGAGCAGGCGCGTGCCGCGGCGGATGGAGAGTTTTTCGAATCTGATCATGGCGCGGCATTGTACCGTTACAGGGGCGCGCTTCCTATGCTGGAGTTCAGGCCATTTCGCCCGCTGTTCTTTAATCCTGCAAAGGTTTATTATTGGACCTTACGGAAGAGACCGGCGCCGGCATGATGGGCCGGTACCAGCGAAGGGACGCGAGTTATGAAAGGCGCAATCGGCACGGATGGCCCGATGCCACGGATTTCGATCAAGGCGGCAAGCGGAGCGGAGCATCTCGACGGACCCGCCAGCCAGGATCACGAAACGCGGATGATTCCCCCCCACTTCGATCGCATCAAGATTCGGGTGCTGTTGCTCGGCATGATCCCGGCGTTGATATTGGCGCTGTGTTTCATGTTGCTTCAGGTCGCCAAGCAGCGCGACAACCACCGCGCCGTCCACCAGCATCTCGCCGCCAATACCGGAGAGCTGTTCGCCGCGGCGGCGGTTCAGGGCGCCCTGATCAAGGATCGGGAGTTGCTGCGCATCCAGATCTCGCCCCTGTTCGAGCGCAGCCGGGCGGCAAGCGCGGTGCGAATATTCGACCCCGCCGGCAACACGACCCTGGCCCTGGAACGCCCGGTCTCGCCGGCGAGCCAGACGACGATCCCCGTTGATATTCCCCTCACCGCCCCCGATGGTCGCGACATCGGCCGTCTTGAACTGGAATACCGCCCGCCAACCGTTCCGTCCCTCGCGACCTCGGAGCTGCTGCTATCGTTATTGCTGCTGATCCCGGCGCTGGCCGCGGCCTGGTGGTTCGGGCGCAGCCTCACCAAGCCACTGGAGGCGATCCTGGACGGGGTGTCGCGGATGAAGAAAGGGGACTTCTCGACCCGGGTGCAGCTCTCCTCCAGCGGCGAACTATCCAGCCTGGAGCGGGGCTTCAACGCCATGGCCCGGGAGCTGGAGAACGCGCGCAAGAAGATGAAGAAGAAGATCGACCGCGCCACCGGCGATCTGACCCAGACCATGGAGGAGCTGGAGATCAAGAACGTGGAGCTGGATCTGGCGCGGCGGCGGGCGCTGGACGCGAGCCGGGTGAAGTCGGAGTTTCTCGCCAACATGAGCCACGAGATCCGCACCCCCATGCACGGGGTGCTGGGCTTCACCAACCTGTTGCTCAAGAGCGACCTCTCCCAGGAGCAGCGCCATCTGGTCAAGAACATCTCCCGTTCGGCGTCGGGACTGTTGGGGATCATCAACAACATCCTCGACTACTCCAAGCTGGAGTACGAGAACATCAGGCCGGTCAACGCCCCCTTCGACGTCGAACAGTGCTGTGACGAGGCGATCGCCATGCTCGCCCCCCAGGCGCACGAAAAGGCGCTGGAGCTGGTGCTGTTGTTCTATTCCGACGTGCCCCGCGAGTTGATCGGCGATGAGGTGCGCATCCGCCAGGTGTTGATCAATCTGTTGAGCAACGCGGTCAAGTTCACCGACGAGGGGGAAGTGGTATTGCGGGTGATGGTGGAAGAGGAGGAGGATAACCGCTGCACCCTGCTCTTCTCCCTCACCGACACCGGCATCGGCATCTCCCCCAGCGAACAGAAAAAGCTGTTCCAGACCTTCCATCAGGCCGATCCCTCGGCGCGCCGCCGTTTTGGCGGCACCGGTCTGGGCCTGAGCATCTGCCGCAAATTGGTCGACTCCATGGGCGGCGAGATCGGCATGACCAGCGAACTCAACGAGGGCTCCGCCTTCTTCGTCTCTCTAACCCTCACCAAACCGGGAGAGGCCAGGGCGGCGCCCGCGTCCCCCTCGTTCCGCGGTCATCACGCCCTGGTGCTGGGCAATCATCGGCTGCTTACCCTCTCCGCCGCCCATCGCTTGCGCGCCCTGGGATTGCGCGTCACCGAGGGAAACCTGCACGCGCCGCCGGGGGGAGAAGGGGACGATATCGAGGTCGCGGTACTGGTGGCCAGCTCCCGGGATCTCCAATCCGGCGTCATCACCAGCGCCGCCGCCAGCTGGAGCAGCGAGCAACGCTGCCCGTTGATGCTGCTGCTGAGCACCTCGGAGCAGGAGGTGATCGACGACTTCGAAGAGACCTTTCAAGCGCTGTGCTGCTCAACCCCCGTCTCCCGCGACCAACTGGCCCACGCCCTCTCCCGTGTCTTCGACGGTGACGATCTGGAGGAGACCCTGGTACTGAATCGCGATCAGCGCGACGCCCTCGCCGCCGGCCGGCGCGTGCTGGTGGTGGATGACAACCCGATCAACCTGGAACTGATGAGCGCCCTGCTGCGCGATCGCGGCATCGCGGTAACCGCCGTGAACAACGGCCTGGATGCGATCCGGGAGGCGGAAACCACCGCCTACGACCTGATCGTGATGGATATCCATATGCCCGACGTGAGCGGAATCGACGCCGCCAACCGTATTCGCGCCGACGAAGAGCACCTGGGGCGACGCACACCCATCGTCGCCCTTACCGCCGACATCACCCCCGCCACCCGTGACCGGGTCTCCGAGGCCGGCATGGACGCCTGTCTGGTCAAGCCGCTGGACGAGATCAAGTTCTGGAATCTGTTCGCGGCGCTGCTCAAGGGGGCGCCCGCCCCGGAACAGGAGGGGGCGGCGGACGAGACGCCGGAGACAGCGGCTCCCGAGCAGGAGACCGCCTCTGAAGAGCTGGCGGTTCACGACCGCGACGAGGCGCTGCGCATCACCGGCGGCAAACGGGACCTGGCCGATCGCATGCTGCATCAGTTCATGGACGAACTGGACGAGCAGTGGCGCGTCATCGAAGAGCATTTCCAGGCGCGGGACTACCCGCGCCTGGGCCAGGTCGTACACCGCATGAAAGGAGGCGGATCCATCTGCGCCCTGCCCGCCTTCACCGCCGCCGCCGAACGCCTGGAAAAAACCGCGAAGTCGGATGATGAGCGGCAGATAACCGAGTGTTTCAACCGCCTGGAAGCAGAGGTCAAACGCCTGCGCAAGCTGCCCATCGACCCGCCGACGGAAGAGCTGGAGCACCCGCCCGCCCCTTGACTTCCGCTAGGACTGTCGGGTTTCCTGGCGGACGCGATGCCGGGCGGAAAGGTGGGATAACCCGCCGCCACCGTATTGCCGGCACGGGGCTTGTCGATCACCGCCGGAGTACCGCTGCGTTGCGAAACGACTCATCCGGCGCCAGCTTGCCGCCGCTCGCCCCGGACGAACGATCCACCATCCCCATTTGCAAGTATCAAGTTCAGACGGCCGCCGCCCGCCGTCTCCAGGAGCCGGAATCCGCTGGCTCGGTTTGCCGCTCTTGCGCCCGACTCAGCACCAATTGGTAAAGTCGGTACTGTGAAACCGCGAACATTACCCCATGCCGCTCGCCCTTTCCATGTACGACCATTATCGGCAAACGCCACCGCTCATTACCAAACTCGAAGGTAATATCCATTATGGCGCCCCGGTGCAAGGACTCCGTATCGGAGCAGACCAACATGCCGTCGAGATTGACGTTCTCGATGCGTGCCTCGCCGACCATCTTACCGCGCCAACGCAAGACCGCGGGCATCTCCATCTCGACCCGACAACTCAATCGTTTTTCGATTGTCATCTCTCTCCTCCAATTGCCTATTAGTTTACAACAATACCCAATAACAAAGGCTCTTGATCAGGACCTTGTCCATCCAGCGACACCTTAACTATAGACCTGCACGATCGTTTTACCATCCCGGCCTGATCATCCGTAGAACTCAGTCACGGTTCTTTTGGCCTCGTTCACAAGGTCTCCTTGGGAACGTATCTCTCGCAAGCTCTTGCTTGCCGGCTGCACCGACATCCAGAGCCGCCAGCACTCAGTCGCCAAAGCTGGAGCTGGGGCTGGGGCGGCGTCGTTAGTCAAGCGTCACCTCGGGCAGCAACCGGGCATCCCCCTCCAGGCGATCCGCCTGGGCAAGCGCGAATTCCGCGATCCCTTGCCGGACGGGGCTTGCAGCCCCGTCCGCGCCCTTATCCGCCAACAGCTAGGTTGCAGCCGACCAAAGAGGTAAAGGTGGGGACGCAATGTCATTAACTTAAGCGCCACGCCAGGTTCCGGCCGTTGATGCGCCTTATTCCAAGGCAGCCCGGAAATCGCCCGACCGGCATAGGATGTGCCGAATAAAAAGCCTTGTCGCTCGGTCGACGGCACATCCTATGCAGAACCAAAAACGGTCGGCGCACCCACGAAATGAGGCGCATCACTCCCGGAAGATTCCATGGTGGTTTAAGTTAATGACATTGAGGGCGCGCTATTGGCTGGATAGAGAGATTACTGCTCCGGCGGGCGTGGAAACCATAGACGGCACAACCATAGTGGACACCCCCTGACCGTGCAATCGGGGTCACTGCGGCAATGGTTTCGAGTAGGACAGGCACTCCCAGCACGGTAGGGTGAAGTTTGTTTTCTCTGTTTGCCGCCTGGTTTCCCGGCGGTGCCACAATATCTCACCCATGGC